>PAVD01000024.1 GCA_002712985.1 Rhodospirillaceae bacterium | reverse complement strand
AACGACAGAACCGTCGGGGTTACGTATTTCACTGGCCGCTGTTCGAAAAGTGATATCCTGATAAGGGGACTGGTTGTTTTTTGTGAAATGGCGTGGAATACGCATTGAGCCCCCGATTTTACTTATGTAAATCTAATTAAGGTAGTTAAAGATACCACAATAACATCATCTGGCGTACTATACGATATATTGTGGGTGGCGCTTTGGCGACTACAATATTTAGGGGTCGAGCCCCGGTGACGTCAACCTAAATTTCACATTATTCTGGGATCTTCGGTCTTTCTGTTCACAAATGACTCGAACAGCTCCCGGTATAACCGCTTTAGCGTCAGCACTTTCTAAGTCAATTGGAATTTGTAGATTGGAAAGTAGTAAATGCTGGAAACTCGCAGTTTTCGGATAACATGAGAGTTAGAGCCAAAAAAAACAGAATCCTGCGCTAATCGAAAGGACTACAGTTTTCGCCCCACTTCCCATTTCCGTCCTGTTGCCAGTACGTCAGGGAATAGCCCTCAGTCTTTCGAGATGCCCATCTATCTCGCGCCCTTAAGATAGCTGTCCGGTCTTCCTCAAATATGTCGATGCAGCGTTCAAAACGGGAGATATCTTCAGCGTCAATGTTTTCTGTGAGAATTAGAACAGTCGCTTTGTTCGGCACTTCAAGGCCTGTAGTTAAATAAATTGGTTGCTGTTCCGGATTTTTTTCTTTGGTACTTCCGTGCGGTAGGAAGGATCCCTGATCATAGGTCCACAGCGCCGTATTCAATACAGTCAGGTGCTCATCGCTGGCCGCACGGACTACCATCTTCAAATTTTGGGAGAGTGCCCGCTCTAGAATTTTCGCTAGACCCAATGCAAGGGACCATTTCGATAAATGATAGAACGCTATATGGTTTTTTTTAGACACGCCCTTACGATTTGTTCCTAGTCATACTCATAATGTTCTGCTACCAACTTGTTCAGAAGCCTTACACCAAAAGCGGTGCCGCCTTTTGGAACCAAGGTTTGTTCCTTTTTCGACCAGGTTACTCCAGCTATATCTAAATGGGCCCACGGTGTGTCCCGTACAAATCTTTCGATGAACTTGGCGGCGGTAACGCTACCCGCACCACGACCGGATCCTATGTTTTGCATGTCCGCTATGTCGCAGTCAATTTCCGCATCATAGGACTCATCCATTGGCATAGGCCAAAGTTTCTCACCGACATCTTCCCCGGCATCCATTAGTTTCTGACTGAGATCTTTGTCATTACTGAACAAGCCAGCACGTTCGCTTCCTAAAGATACTATGATAGCTCCGGTGAGAGTAGCCAGATCAACCATAATCCTTGGTTTGAATCGGTCTTGTGTGTACCAAACAGCGTCTGCAAGTACCAGGCGGCCTTCGGCGTCNGTATTTAAAACCTCAATAGTCTGTCCCGACATTGAAGTCACTATGTCGCCCGGCCNTTGAGCTGTCCCCGACGGCATATTTTCAACTAACCCAACTACACCGACAGCATTGGTCTTCGCCTTGCGCTGAGCTAAGGCNCGCATTACACCAATCACAACACCAGAGCCACCCATATCCCACTTCATGTCGCCCATGCCGGCCGAAGGTTTGATAGAAATTCCTCCCGTATCAAAAGTGACACCCTTTCCGATGAAGGCGATAGGTTGCTTTGGAGCGTGGTTGGGTGCTCCATGCCATTGCATGACTACCATGCGAGGTTCCCGGGCACTCCCCTGGGCTACGCCAAGAAGGGCTCCCATGCCAAGTTCGCGCATTTTGGTTGGCGTCAATATTTCGACTTTGACACCGTCGTTTATCAGATTTTTTGTGCGAGCTGCCAGTTCCTCAGGATACAGAATGTTAGCCGGTTCGGAAACTAGGTCTCTAGTCATAAAGACGCCATTGGCAACCGCTCTTAATGGTCGGTATTTGGTCCGAGCTTTCGCGGGATCACTTGTCATAATGGTGAGCTTGCGTGTCCGGGGCTTACTTTTTCTTGATGCTCTTGTCTTATACCGTGCAAATAGATAGCCTCGTAACGAGGCACCATAGCCAATGTGCGCCGCTATTGCTGCTGCGTCCAACTCCGAGCCTGGAATTGAATCAACCGCAACCGCTCCGTAGGCGACGCCCAGTGATTTCAGATGCCCTACAATACGTCCTCCTAGTTTTTCGGCAGCGCCAGAATCGAATTTTTCGCCTTTTCCTATTCCTGTTAGAATCACTCTCTCCGCACGTAAGCCCGAAGGAGCCAGAACGACAAGGACTTGGCCGTCTTTTCCGGTGAATTTTTCAGAGGCCATGGCCCTACTCAAAGAGCCTCTCATTTTTTTATCAAGTGTCGCTGCTGTTCCTGCTAAACCAGAATTTTCGGATGCTATTACAGCCAATCCACCTACAGATGGAGACGAAGGCTTAGCAAAGGTAATATCCATGATTTCCTCCTTGTCGCGTTTATCCTCTGCGGTTCGAGCAGATTGGTATGCTCGATAAATCGGACCACCACATGTTTGCGATTTTCATAGANTCTAGCAACTGTTGCAGCGATGGGAAGGATTTGTTTAAGTTTGGTCGTATTTTTACTGTCTAAAGCTGTGCCACGAGGTACGAAAGGTGCCCAATGCGCCGATTTTCAACCTATATTGCCAGTCATTTATTCGGCCCACTTTTGGTGGTGGCATTTAGTTTTACAGGAGTGGTTTGGCTAACTCAGTCCCTCCGCTTCATCGACTTAATAATTAACAAGGGTCTGTCATTCGGATTATTTTTGTATATGACCGTGCTCCTGCTACCGTCTTTGCTGACGGTAATCCTTCCTATTTCTTTGTTTGCGGCAGTTCTCTACACGTACAATCAGTTAATAGTCGACCGAGAAATTGTTGTGTTAAAGGCAACGGGGTTGTCTAACCTGCGTCTCGCTTTGCCCGCCCTCAATCTGGCGGGTATTGTCATGGTGATATGCTATGCCATAAACCTGTATCTTATGCCTTTGGGGTTTCATGAATTTAAGAATATTCAATTTCAAGTGCGTAACTCTTTCGCCTCGCTTCTTCTACGAGAGGGCGTCTTCAATACCCCGGTTGATGGTCTCACTATATATGTTCGGGAACGTGGTAAAGACGGAGAACTAAGGGGTATTTTGGTTCACGAAGAGCGAAGTTCCTCTGAGCCAACTACGTTAATGGCGGAAAGTGGTAAACTTGTNCACACGCAAAATGGTCCGCGGCTTGTCTTGGTGAATGGGAATCGCCAGGAGGTAGAGAAAGCAAACGGTGAATTATCGCTANTGTATTTTGAGCGTTATGCCTTTGATTTTGGAGATGCTGTTGGTTTGGAGGCTGCCCGATTTAAAGAGGCAAAGGAACGATCGNTCGTNGATTTATTTTGGCCTNCTGACGTANTTGAAGAACGCCACAGACGAGAGTTTGCGGCCGAGGGACACCGCAGATTGATTACGCCATTAGTAAGCTTGTTATTTGTGCTTATTGGGTTGGGCGCCTTATTTTCCGGTGACTTTAACCGCCGCGGGTCAAATAGGCGCTTGCAGTATGCAGTCGCTATAGCTGTTGCTNTTCANGCCTTAACATTTGGTTTGACTGGGTTATTAGTACGGGCGCCGGAGGTAATACCATTTATTTATTTCTTGTTCGCATTGATGGCTAGTTTGGCCTGTTATGTGGTTGCTACTGATCCTTTCAGGAAAACAAGTCAGTCAACGGGTGGAGAGCAACCAGCCACATACCGAGAAAAATGAGACTGTCTGCCACATTATCTTTTTATATTGCCCGTCAATTTCTTGGCGGTATCGGCATAACACTATTTGCNCTAGGGATTCTGCTATTNATGTTTGATATGGTGGAGTTAAGCCGACGTGCGGCGAGTAAGCCCGAGGCAAATCTGGCTATAGTGGTCCAGTTGGCGTTCCTTCATCTGCCTTATATGATTCAGCGTGTTATACCTTACGCGTTTTTAATCGGTGTAATGCTTGTTTTGGCACGTTTAACCCGTACAAGTGAGTTGGTTGTCACTCGTGCTTCAGGTACCTCAGTGTGGCAGATTTTGTTTCCTGGGATTCTCCTTAGTCTACTAGCGGGAACTTTTACAGTAGCATTATTTAATCCGCTCGCTGCCTCGTTTCTGTGGCGCTATGAACAAGTAGAAGCCCGGTATATTGAGGGTAAAGTGTCCAATCTAGCTGTGTCGAGTTCGGGGCTTTGGTTGCGGCAAGCGGATGACTATGGTGAGTCCGTGATCCATGCACAACGCATTACTGAGCCCGAGTTAACATTGCACGACGTTATGATTTTTCGATACCGAGGTAAACATGAGTTTGTTGGACGTCTCGACGCTGAAACCGCACAGTTAAAGCGCGGCTATTGGCTGTTACGAGATGTATTGTTGACCGGTCCCGACAAAATGGCTGAGCGCCGTGGGCAGCATCGGTTTGCAACTGAGCTTACTGTTAGCCAAATACAAGACAATTTTGCTTCTCCAGAAACTCTTTCGTTCTGGGAGATACCAAATTTTGTAGCTTTGCTCGAGAGGGCAGGGTTTTCGTCGCTAAAACATCGGGTCCATTGGCATTCAGTATTGGCTGGACCGGCGTTGCTCTCAGGAATGGTTCTTATTGGCGCCGCATTTTCNCTCCGACTGTCGGCACGGAATGGGGGTGGAGGTTGGTTGATTGCGCTCGGAATTGCTGCAGGCCTTTTACTTTATGCTTTTTCCGATGTGGTATTGGCTCTTGGGGTCGCCTCTAATATACCGGCACCCCTAGCTGGGTGGGCGCCAGGAGTAATGGCCTTGTTATTGGGCGCCGCAATGCTACTTCATATTGAAGATAGCTAAATGACTTCTCATCAAGGTACGTGTAAGAGGCGGATATGCCTAATTATGATGGTAGTGAGCCTTCTGGGGGTTGTCGGAAGTAGTGCCGGTTGGTCCCAATCTGATGTTCCGCAACTTCTCGAAAATAATGTGCTGATGAGGGCAGATAATATTACGTACGATGAATCTTTTGGGATCATTACGGCGCGTGGAAATGTGGAAGTCAGTCGCGGCAAAAGAGTTTTGTTGGCAGATACTTTGTCTTACAATCGACGTGACAATGTCATTATAGCTTCGGGGAACGTATCATTCTTGTCTGAAGATGGGAGTGTGATCTTTTCAAATTACATGGAACTGACGGGCGACCTGAAGGCTGGTGCAATAAACCAGATTCAAATTCTATTTGCTGATGGGTCCCGCGCTGCCGCTGTAAGTGGTGAAATGACGAGCGACGGGCGGACTGAGATAGATAAGGCAGTGTACAGTCCTTGTGATTCTTGCTCTGAAAATCGCGACAAGGCACCACTTTGGCAGATTAAGTCATTGAAAGTGATTCATGATAAGTCACTTAAACGGGTATTTTATAAGGATGCATTTCTTGAGGTATGGGGTGTCCCTGTGGCGTACGTACCTTTTTTCAGTCATCCTGACCCGTCAGTAGGCCGCAAAACAGGTATTCTGTCCCCGTCGATCGGGAGGAATTCGCTATTGGGTCTAACTTATGAGCAACCCTTCTTCTTCAACTTGTCACCAAGCAGAGATGTTACCCTTGCACCCATCCTTACTAGCAATGAAGGAGTTGTATTAACTGGCGAGTATCGGGAGGCTCGGAGAAGTGGCAACTACAAAGCAAGTGGCAGTGTGACTCGAGCGGGCCGGGAAGCTGAAGATCCACAAGAGACGGAACGGACCCGTGGGCACGTGTTTGCAGCTGGTGAATTTACCGTGAATCCTCGTTGGCAAGCCGGATTTGATATTAATCGTGCAACCGATGCCACTTATTTGGCGAGATATAATTTTTCCCGTGACAGTTATCTCGGTCGTTACGGCTTTGGGCGAGGATATTCGCATTTGACCAGCCAGGTATATCTGGCAGGGGCAGAAGGCCGAAACTTTGCGGATGTTCGATCAATGGCTTTTCAAAGTCTTGATCCGAATCTTGATAAAAAAACCGTACCTTATGTGGCCCCTCTGGGACGTTACTTATTTCGGAGTGAGCCGAACGAGGCTGGTGAATACTGGGCTGTTGACGCCAATCTTCGGGTAATCGGTCGTAGGCAAGGGGCAGAAAGCCGTCGGGTTTCAATTTCAGGTGCCTGGCAGTCTCCGTACACCTCTGACATTGGTGAGGTTTATGTTTTCAATCTGTCCCTTCGCGGCGACTTGTATCACGTAAATGACTTACCCAATCCTGAGGACCCTGGGACTACGGACTCGGCAGCGATCGGTCGTGTTTTACCTGAGGCTAGTCTTCATTGGCGATATCCCTTCATTCGTAACTCTGACAACGGCGGTGAGATCGTAGAGCCTATAGTTCAACTTATCGTGAGTCAGAATGGGGGTAACTCAAGCAAAATACCCAATGAAGACAGCCTGGCATTAGAGTTTGATGATATCAATTTATTTAGTAAAAATCGGTTTNCTGGACTAGATCTTTATGAAGGCGGTGGTCGCATAAATTATGGTATTCGAGGGGAATCNAGGTATGGGAGGTTTGGCAGAAACGAAGTGTTTTTTGGCCAAAGCTATAGGGTGCGGGCTGATGACACTTTTGAAGTCGGAACGGGTCTAGACCGTCATTTTTCGGATTTTGTTGGTAGAATCCTTGTTTCTCCCTCCAATTATCTTGATATGTCGCATCGTTTTCGGCTTGACCGTAAAAATCTTACTACTCGTCGATCATCGTTTAGTGTTTCGGCTGGTCCAAAATGGCTCACAGGTTACTTGTCCTACATTAAACTGAGTGATGGGCCAACGATTGGGGTCCCGGTATCACTGGAGCAGGTTAATATGGGGATGGATATTAGTGTTTGGGAGCGCTGGCGTTTAAATTTATCCCATGAGCGGGATCTAACAGAGAGCGGAGGAAGCCTTATGAGCAATTTGAGTTTGATCTATGAGAACGAGTGTGTGTTAATTACAAGTTCCATCAATCGTTACTTCACCCAAAGTGCGGACTTGGAGCCGACGACTAACTTTATAGTTAGAGTAACGCTTCGAAACCTGGGTTAATATGTGAGGTCGGCGTTGGAATCAAACCAAAATCCCATCCCTTATGACGACAGTCGTAGAAACCTAGGCAGGAAACGTTTTTCAGAAGTCAGTTAATGAGACAATTTATATTTGTATTTATCATTTCGATGTTTATGTCTGGATCAGTTCCTTCTCAGGAATTGGTACGTATTGCGGCCGTCGTTAATGACAATGTCATTTCTATGTTGGACTTGCTTGCGCGAATTAAAATAGCAGCCGTGGCCTCAGGATTAAGTGATTCTCCCGAAAATCGGCAGCAATTGATGCAGCCAGTCTTACGCACTCTGATAGAGGAACAATTAAAAGTTCAAGAAGCTAAACGTCAGGGCATAGAGGTTTCTCCAGAGGAACTAAACAACGGTATGCAACAGGTGGAACAACAGAACGGGCTTCNCCCTGGCGAGCTGGATCAATGGTTGGCAAGTGTGGAAATTCCCTATGANTTTTTTAAACGCCAAATAGAATCCCAGATCTTGTGGGGCAAGTACGTGGCAACTAGGTTGCGGCCGAGAGTAATTGTAAGCGAGGAAGATATCACTGCTGAAATGAATCAACAGCGAGCCAGTCGGGGTAATCCTGAGTATTTGATTTCAAGAATTGACCTGTATTTCGGCGATGCGGAGGAGCCTGAAGAAGTTTACTCAACGGCTCTTAGGTTAGTACAACAAACACGATCAGGTGCAAATTTTGGTGCAATGGCGGACCAATTTAGCCAGAGCAGAATGGGGGGGGCTGGAGGTGACATCGGTTGGGTGAGAGAGGACCAACTGCGCTTCGAGTTCTCTCAAGTCGTGCCCCAAATGTTAGTGGGAGCGATTTCGAATCCGGTCCGCACCCTAGAAGGGGTGCATATAATTCATTTACGTGAGCGTCGCGAAGTCCTGGCTCCTGATCCAAGCCGTATACGTCTTCACTTGATACAAATCACTCTACCGTTGCCAAGTGGAAGTTCAGAGAAAGTTTCTACCAGTCAGTTTGAATTTGCCCACGAAATCACGCGCGACGTTCAAGGTTGCGAAGATATGTCTACNTTGGTGGAGGAACTAAACTCTAGTGACTCGGGTGACATGGGTTGGGTTTTGTTGAGTGATCTTCCAAATCTTTTTCGCAGATCNTTATTGGACCTCAGAATTGGTTTCCTGAGTCAACCTGTGAGATCCGAATTTGGAATTCATCTGCTGATGATATGTGACCGCGACGATCTTGATCAGGGGCAAGATGCAAGAGATAGGGTAAANGCGCGTCTCGAAGAGGCGCAGCTTGAGGCGCTTGGGAACAGACTATTGCGGGATTTGCGGCGCAGTGCCTTTGTTGATTTGCGCGTTTAGCTACGTGGCTTTGGCTACCCAAAGTTTGCCACCAATTCGGCAAGTGATAGCGCGTCACGGGCTTAGCGCCCGAAAATCTCTTGGACAACATTTTTTACTAGATCTCAATTTAACCCGGAAAATCGTTAGGGCTGCCCAAATAGGCCNGGGTGTCACGGTANTAGAAATTGGCGCCGGACCAGGAGGGCTTACACGAGCTTTATTGGAAAGCCCTGCGGCGAAAATTATTGCTGTTGAACGTGATCCNAGAGCCATCGGCGCTTTGCATGAACTGGCATTAGTTTCCGGCGATACTTTGGAGGTTGTTAAGGGCGATGCTCTCAAACTAAATGTCGAAGAAATTATCGATCATCCAACTCAGATTGTTGCTAACTTGCCGTACAACGTCGGGACGCGATTGCTGTTGAGATATCTTTCCACGTCGAAAAGGTTTGAGCGTATGACTCTATTGTTTCAAAAAGAGGTTGCAGATCGCTTAGCTGCAAGTCCGGGAAGTAGAGCTTACGGTAGGTTGTCTGTGATAGTTCAATGGTTATGCGAAGTTAGGGTGTTGTTTGACATCCCGGCTAAAGCTTTTACACCCGAACCGNAAGTGGTTTCTTCGGTTGTTGATCTGGTTCCCCGCGATCAACCGTTGGCTACCGCTAACAAATCAAGCTTGGAACTTGTGACCGGTGCTGCGTTTGGACAACGTCGAAAAATGTTGAGAACTAGCCTGAAGGCGTTACATGTTGATAGTAGAACATTGCTCAATGCTGCAGGGGTATCGCCAACTGCGCGTCCAGAGGAAATTTCAGTGTCGGATTTTTGTTCTTTGTCTCGTGCGCTCGATTCCGTGGTGGATTGGAAAACGAAAGATTAAAAATATCACTACGCTTTAGGTTTAGGATGAATCTGATACCAATTGTTCCACAAATTTACTAATCCCGGCACCGCGATGGCGACGCAGTCTTTCTGCAGATAAAATTGTAAGAACTTGTTTCATCGTGTGATCGAGCGTTTGGTTGATTAGGACATAATCATACTCAGCCCAATGCGTTATTTCGCTGGCCGAATTTTTCATACGGGTCGCTACGACNTCTTCACTATCCTGGGCCCGATTTTTCAGCCTCCGNTCCAGTTCTTTTGTTGACGGGGGTAGGATAAAAATCTTAACTACATCATCTCGTGCCTTTTCTGTAATTTGTTGTGCTCCCTGCCAATCGATGTCGAAAACGATATCATTTCCTCCAGCCAACAATTCTTCGACCTTCTCTCGTGGGGTGCCGTAAAAGTGTCCGAATACAGTGGCATATTCTAAAAGTTCGCCATTTTTCTGCATCTGTTGAAACGTCTTGGTGTTTACAAAATGATAGTCTTTCCCAGGCAATTCATTCTCTCGTTGTGGCCGCGTCGTCACGGACACAGACATTCGCACATTTTTATCTGCTTTCAATAGATGTTGTGCGATAGTGGTTTTACCGGCTCCAGATGGAGACGATAACACTAGCATTAACCCCCTTTGCCGGTTCTGAATGCTCGAATCCAAGATTCCTTACTCTCTTTTGGTTAGTCTATTAGCATGCGCCGCAGTCTTTAGCTTTTTTTAGTTTGTTTCGAAATTGTGCCACATTCCTATTATGTTCAATTAGAGTTCGCGCGAATTTATGTCCTCCTTCTCCGTCTGCTACAAAGTATAATTCATCAGTAACATCTGGATTTAATGCAGCAATTATGGCGGCCTTGCCCGGATTTGTTATAGCGCCAGGTGGCAAGCCAATATGGCGATATGTGTTATATTTGCTTGAATTTCGAAGGTCTGCATGGGTAAGTTTTCGGTTCAGGCTGTTTTTTCCCTTAGTTAAACTATACACGACGGTTGGATCTGATTGTAGAGGCATTCCCATCCGTAAACGATTTATAAATACTGCGGATACCCTAGCCCTCTCATGATTTTGGCCCGTTTCCTTCTCTATTATTGATGCTACGATTAACGCTTCTTCCGGGGTATCGAACGGNAAAAGTGAAGAACGACTCTGCCACAACTCCGACAGCGTGCGTTCCATAGCCGACCGCATACGTTTTATCAGGTCGTTACGTGAATCACCTCGTGAGAAATGATAGGTTTCTGGCAGCAGCCAACCCTCTTCAGGAAAAACGTCAATTACACCGACTAGACTTTTTTCGTTCCGAACCCGTTTAACAATTTCAGCTTTACTTAATCCTTCAGGGATTGTGAGCTTATGGACAAGGGTTTCACCCGAAATCAATTTTTTTAAGATTTGTCTGGGTTCAACATTCTTCGAGAATTCATATTCACCCGCTCTTATTTTTCCAGTTTGGTTTTGGAACAAGGTCGCCAGGGCAAAGAGATATGGGTTATCCAGCACTTTGTTGGTGGCAAGGAGTTTCGCAACACTTTGGGCTCCCATCCCTTGCTCTATTACTACAGTAGTTGGGGTTGCTAGGGGGCCGGGGCGTTCAAGCCAACTCTCAATCCACCAAACACTGCCGCCCATAACTACTAGCAAAAGGAACAAAAATGAGGTTAGGGCAGCAAGAGATCTCATCATTTCGACAAGTTTCTATTTTCCGCTTACGGGCACGCCCTAAGCCACCAGGTCATCGTCTAACTGGAACGCCTTTAAGATAATAGTTGCGTTGGTGCCGCCAAAGCCAAAACTATTCGATAACGCCGTTTGGATGTCCCGTTCTTTTGCTTCTAGAGGAACTAGGTCAAGGTCGCATCCTTCAGACGGTTTTTCTAGATTTAGCGTAGGTGGTGCCACATTGTTTACTACNGCCATTATTGAGAATATGGCTTCAACGGCCCCTGCTGCACCGAGCAAATGCCCAATCGATGATTTCGTTGAAGACATTGAAAGTTTTGAAGACTCACTTTCGAACAAGCGTTTTACTGCTCCGTGCTCTATTTCGTCTCCGAGCGGCGTTGATGTCCCATGGGCATTAACATAATCGATGTCAGTTGGTTTTAACCCGGCATTTCGTAGAGCTAATCTCATCGACCTATAGCCGCCATCACCATCGGGCGTGGGAGCGGTGATGTGGTGAGCATCCCCCGTGAGGCCGTAACCGACTACTTCAGCATAAATATGTGCG
This sequence comes from Rhodospirillaceae bacterium, assembly GCA_002712985.1. Classification (GTDB taxonomy): domain Bacteria; phylum Pseudomonadota; class Alphaproteobacteria; order UBA7887; family UBA7887. Next base: position 5,952 of record PAVD01000024.1, on the reverse strand, counting down.
CCTCGGTTACGTGCGTGTTCGTATTCTTCAANGACAACNACGCCGGCTCCCTCTCCCATTACGAAGCCATCGCGATCTTGATCCCAGGGTCGCGAGGCCCTCTCAGGTTGCTCGTTAAAGTTTGTTGAAAGTGCTCTTGCAGCCGAGAAGCCCGCTACGCCAAGGCGTGTAACTGGACTTTCAGNGCCNCCAGCAATCATTACGTCAGCGTCGCCAAACATAATTAATCGACTNGCGTCACCTATAGCGTGCGCACCGGTTGAGCANGCTGTTACAACAGAGTGGTTGGGNCCCTTAAATCCAAATCTAATGGAGATTTGTCCGGAGCCAAGGTTTATCAGGCATGATGGGATAAAGAATGGACTCAGTCGCCGAGGTCCCTTTTCCGCCAGAGTCAGAGCGCCTTCTTCAATTGTCCTAAGTCCGCCAATCCCTGACCCTACTATTACACCAGTCCGTTCTTGAGATTCGTTGTCGGTTGGTTGCCAATTTGCGTCAGTGACAGCCTCTGTAGCAGCGGCGATGGCGTAATGAATAAATTCATCCATTCGGCGTTGCTCTTTTGGGTCAAGCCAATCATCAGGATCAAAAGAGTTATCACCTTCGCCCCTCGGCACCAAACCCGCTATTTTAGCAGGAAGNTCCGACGTCTCAAANCGGTCAATTTTCCGAATACCTGATTCTCCGGCGAGGAGTTTGTCCCAACATCGNTGAACTCCACAACCAAGCGGNGTGACAAGNCCCATTCCAGTNATGACAACGCGTCTCATATTTTCAGGCCNAGCGCAGAAANGCCCGAAATAGTTGNTGGTCAGCTGTTGGTGCCGATGAAGTCGATCGCGTCTTTAACAGTAACAATNTTTTCTGCTGCATCATCGGGTATCTCACAACTGAACTCTTCTTCAAAAGCCATTACTAANTCGACGGTATCCAAGCTATCGGCGCCCAAGTCATCAATGAAACTAGCTGTTTCCACAACTTTTCCCTCGTCGACTCCCAAGTGCTCGATAACAATTTTTTTTACCCGATCGGCGACGTCACTCATATACAATCCCCTTCTAGTAGTAAGTCACTCCCCGCTATTGGTTTATCGTCGATATAGGAGCCAACATCGAACACATGAACCCAAATTTTGTCTGCTCGGACCCATGAAAACCAGTATCAAAGGGGTTCGTACCACACTTATCGTCGCTTGACTAGCAAGCTCGGAGGTGCGTTAAAACAACCAACCACAGATTTGCTTAAGGCATCACCAGTCCACCATTAATATGAAGTGTTTGACCAGTAATGTATGCGGCTTCTTCGGATGCAAGATATACGACACCTGCAGCGATATCTTCTGGTTCTCCGAGTTTGCCGAGAGGTATACGACTTTTCAATAAAGTTTTCTGATCTTCAGAGAGGGACTGGGTCATCGGGGTATCAATCATACCTGGCGCGATCGCATTTACTGTAATTCCTCGCCGTGCTGTCTCCGCTGCGAGTGATTTAGTTAACCCGATCAGTCCAGCTTTGGCCGCCGCGTAGTTTGCCTGCCCTGGGTTTCCTGTTACAGCAACAACAGAGCTTATATTAATAATGCGACCCCTGCGTTTTTTAATCATGTCTTTTATCACGGCTCTAGAAAGTTTAAATGCGACAGTCAAGTTCAACTCAAGAAGGATGTGCCAATCATCATCCTTCATTCGAATAGCCAGGCTGTCCCGGGTAAGACCCGCATTGTTTACTAGGACATCTATAGTTCCCATTTTAGCTTGCGTCGTCTCTATCAGCTTTGTGGGTGCCCCTTCGCTAATTAAATCGCTAACGGCCACATGAGTGCGCGGTCCCAGTTCTGTTGCAAGCGTCTCCAGTACTTCTGACTTAGTGCCAGAGAGAGTTATGGTTGCGCCATGCCCATGCATGGCTCGTGCAATAGACCTTCCAATACCGCCAGATGAACCTGTTATCAGTACGTTCTTGCCATTTAAATCAAACATCCCAGGAAAGCTCCGATGCATTGATAAAAGTTAAATTGACTTAATAAATTCCTCGATATCGGCAGGCTTCTCTATTGAGTGACCCGAAAGTTCTTTATCTATTCTGCGGCAAAGGTTTGTCAGCACTTTTCCGGTACCTAGTTCCACTAGGTTACTTACACCCTGAGATTTCATAAAAAGTATGCTTTCCCGCCATCTGACTCTTTGTGTTACCTGATCCACAAGTAATCCTCGAATAAGGTTTGGATCATCAACCGGTTCAGCCAGCACGTTTGCAACTAAAGGTGGAGAAGGCGCTGATATTACAACGGTTTCCAGAGCTTCAGCCATCACCTCCGCTGCTGGCTTGAGGAGTCTGCAATGAAATGGAGCGCTAACTTCCAGTTCCAACACTCGTCTAGCGCCTTTTTCACTTGCAAGTTTCATAGCGTGTTCAATTGACTCTGATCCACCACTTAAGACCACTTGGCCTGGTGCATTATCATTGGCAATATCACAAATCCCAAATGCATTGGCGGCTTCAGCGACTTCCTCCACGTCTCCCAAGCCGAGACCTATAATTGCCACCATTTTCCCTTCGTCAACGGCAACCGCACTCTGCATAGCTTTTCCACGAAGTTTAAGTAAGTGCGCAGTATCCGCAAGTCGCAACGAACCAGCTGCCGTGAGTGCAGAATATTCTCCTAGTGAATGACCCGCAATAAAGTTAGCTATATCGGACAACACTAGCGACCCCTCTTCTTGAAGAACTCTGCAGATTGCTATGGACACAGTCATCAATGCTGGTTGGGCATTCTCCGTCAATGTAAGCTCGGTTTCGGGGCCTTCAAACATGACTCGGCTCAGGTTTTGACCGAGAGTGTCATCTACTTCCTCAAATACTGGTCGGGCCGATACGAAGGCATCATAGATTTCTTTCCCCATCCCGACCGTTTGAGAGCCTTGACCTGGAAACACTAGAGCGCGAGGCATGTTTATACTCCTTCTACGAAATGTTTGGCTTTTCTATCGGTTAGCTTGAGGGCTTGCCTTCTGAAGATTTAAGTGTCAAGCGTTGACCATCGTTATGAATGTGCAATCCATTGGCTTGCACCGGGACAAAATATTGCTATAGTGCGCCGTCACGGCTTCTTGCGCTTCGGATTGTTAGTGTGAGTTGCTCCGCATCGAAGAAGTTGGGTACGGCTGGGTATAGCCGAGCGAGACGTCGTGTCATACCAGAACGAAAAATGTTGCAAGGAACCGTAGATGCCGCTCTATGAGACTGTTTTTATCGCACGCCAGGACATTCCGGCTCAAGAGGCCGAAGCGCTGGCGGAAAAATATAGCGGGATTGTTTCCGAACANGGGGGATCGGTTGCGCGCCGGGAGTATTGGGGCTTGCGGACCCTAGCCTATCGCATAAAGAAGAACCGTAAGGGTCATTACACGATGTTTCACCTAGACGCCCCTGCTGAAGCCGTATCAGAAATGGAACGGAATATGCGCCTCGATGAGAACATCCTCCGGTATCTCACCATACGGTCAGACACCCTAGATGATAAACCATCAATAATAATGCAAGGGCGTGTCGCCCGCGAAGAACGAACACGACACGGAAAGGCTGAAGTCCGCGTCNGAGACTGCAAAGAGCTCAATTAATGCTCCTTCTTCTAAGACTGACGATCCTGAAAAGAAGGATGAAACCATCGTTAAGACAAGTGATGAGGTAAAAAAGAGCTCAATTAATGCTCCTTCTTCCAAGACTGATGATCCTGAAAAGAAGGATGAAACCATCGTTAAGACAAGTGATGAGGTAAAAGGGGAGAGCGTGTAATGGGCACCGATATAGGATCAGCACGTTCCGGGTCTCGAACTCGACGTCCTTTTTTCCGGCGNCAAAAATCATGTCCTTTGTCGGGNCAGAATGCGCCCAAGGTTGACTACAAGGACGTAAAACTTCTTCAGAGGTTCATTTCTGAGCGGGGAAAGATCGTCCCAAGTCGAATCACTGCTGTATCNGCGAAGAAGCAGAGAGAACTGGCAAGAGCAATAAAACGCGCGCGTTACCTCGCACTGGTGCCGTATCTAGTCAAGTAGTAATTGAGATAATTTCTGTGACTTAATATGCCGACACAATTGGTACTAACCGTTGCTGCGGTAGCTGGACTACTAGCTGGTGGTCTTTATCTATCGGTTCTGGTCGGACCCGCTTTTATTTTGTTTCAGTATTTCACTCAATTGCCTTTGTTTATGGTTGGTTTAGGTGTGGGGATTATAGCCGTATTGTTGTCCGGTTGCGTGGCGTTTGTGGTCGCTATGATTGCCGAACCTATTCTTGGATTGGTGTTCTTGGTGGGTTATGTCGGCCCAACGCTGTTGGTAACNCATAGAGCGTTGCTAAATCGTTCCGTCAAGGAAAACCAGCTGGAGTGGTATCCGATAGGGAGATTGCTCGCCGAAGTATCCATCTACGCAACGGCTGTAGTGGTGCTTGGAGTAATTTGGCTTACTGTTCAGGACGGTGGCCTAGAGGGTGCGATTGAGAGTCTGGTGTCCCAACTGCGTTCTATCTTGGGCGCAGATGTAGCCAGAGGTGGAGACCTGCTTCTTTCACAAAATGGTTTTGTTGTGCCTGGTCTTATCGGCATATCCTGGATAGTGATGATGGTGATAAACGGTAGTCTCGCCCAATGGTTGCTGAGGAGATCCGGACGAAATTTGCGACCCAGCTCAGCACTGCAAGACGTAAAATTGCCAACGTGGCTGGGCTATTTACTTGGTGTCTCAATACTAGCGCTGTTGTGGGGTAACGGCGCACTNTCGTTTGCTGGGGGTGCAGCCATGATGATTTTGATGACCCCGTTCTTCTTCCAAGGAGTTGGTGTTGTCCANCAGTGGTGTNGTCGAAGCTCATCTGGTAATTTGATTTTGGTTGTATTTTATCTTTTGATGCTGGTGCTACAGTGGCCGATATTGTTGGTCATCGNGTTTGGTATAGTTGATCAGTGGTTTGACCTGCGTCGACAGGGTGCAGCCTGAGACCGCATCTTTTTATGCTAGGGAGATAAGTCAAATGGAAGTGATATTGCTTGAACGAGTTGAAAAACTTGGCCAGTTAGGGGATGTNGTCACTGTAAAGGACGGCTATGCTCGTAATTACTTGCTGCCGGAGAAGAAAGCGCTTCGGTCCACTACGGAAGCACACGCCCAGTTTAAGGCTGAACGTGAAAAGTTGGAGATAGAAAACAAGTCAAAAAAAGAGGGTTCGGCACAGCTCGCAGAAAAGATGGATGGCGTGCAGGTAGTAATGGTGCAGCAAGCTGGAGAAGGGGGACAGCTGTATGGGTCCGTAACCGCTCGGGATATTGCATCTGCTGTATTGGCGTCTGGCTATTCTGTTCACCGCAACCAGGTAATAGTGGGCAAACCGATCAAATCTTTGGGGATTTATGTAGCACAAGTGCGACTTCATGCTGAGGTGTCCGTTGACATAGTGGTAAACGTTGCNAGATCTGAAGAGGAAGCNAAACTGCAGGCGGCCGGCATCGAGATAGGCTCTGACGCACTCAACGAAGCGGAGCAGTTGCCAGTNGCAGAAGAGATATTNGAACAGGTGCCNGAAGAGGATTTAGCGTCTGGAGATGCGCCGGAAACACCCAACAACGAAACCGAATCAAATGGCCAAACTGTACTAGCTAACGATGGCACCGAGGACTCCTAAACTTCTAGGGGTGNAGAACNTCTANCCCAGTTTTAAATTGGGNGCACCTATTTCCNGAGCAAACGGGTGGTGCCTGGCCTTGAGGGGGTATAAGGCATTGCTGATTTCACCGTTAATGAATCATCTTGTAGTCAACGGCAGGCTGGTCGTAGTTGATGCCACTGGCAAAACGCATATTTTTGGTTCAGATAGTGAGCCCAGTATCACTATTAAACTCCACCGACAATCTACTGATGCCAAAATAGCGTTTCATCCGTCTCTGGGTATTCC
>PAVD01000023.1 GCA_002712985.1 Rhodospirillaceae bacterium | reverse complement strand
GCAAACACAATTTTGAAGTTCATCTAGTTTGTCGGGATATGGGTTTCACCCACATGGAAGGTCTTGCTAACCTTGGCCAAGTGGTAGGGAAAGGTCGCTTCCGTTTTATCGGATTTCCTCTAAAGATAAGGGGGGGGACTGGAAGCCCCATTCGCCCGGTTGCTGTGCTAGAAGAATAAAATTTAAGGGATTAAATCAGCCTTTCGGGACTAGAAGGATGGTGCCTCTCCGCAAGGCAGCTACGGGCTGTATCTGAAACCTGCAATTCTTCTTTCCTAATTATGAAATGAGGGCATACATTTTGGAACTTAGGTTTCCTTAAACACACTAATCCTCAATCCGTGGCTTGCCACTCCGCTGGACCCTCCGGGACAGGCGGAAATTGCGACCAGGCAATTAATTTCAGTGAATAACTCTACATAATCTCCCTTTTGAGAAACCGAGGGTATATAATAGGGTCTGCCTTCATCGTTTATTCCTGTAGACATAAAAAGGTTCAAGGGATCATGAACGTCGACCTCGTTTAGACCATGTGGCGCAATGGCGGCGGCTAAATTACTTTGGCAGTTGGGCAAATTTGCATCACCAAAATTTATCTCGTAGTGGCGAGAATCACATCGGCAGAATAAGAGATCATGCGGTTTGGTTCCTTTTGGATTTTCCCGCTTGGACAAGGTGTCTGCGATAATCGTCATCATTGGGCGGGTACTTGGCGGTGTACTCCATAATCGGTCCCCCTCAGACAGATGTCCGCCATGGATTACGCGAGTTCTGGCACTCCAAAATCTTTCCTCCAATTTCTGGGAGTTGAACACAATCATGTCCCCAACCTGAGGTCCTTCGTGGCAGGTAATCCTCAGGACAGAACCAGTAGATACCTGAAATGAACGTCCTTCGCGAGCTGGAATATCAAAGCGATCAACGAGATTTAACTTAGCCGTTCGATCAGCAAGGCGCTTGTACCGTTTATGTTTTTCCAAACTCAATCCAAGGTGTTTAACACCATATTTTCCGGCAACAGAGGGCGGCGGATTTGACATCATGTTCAGTATCCCTTTGGCCTCCAACTCAACGCAGATTCTAGCATCCTCTTCAGGGTTGGACGGACTTTTTCCGCTAAGTCTTCTTGCCAAAACATGGCTGGCTCTTCGTTCATATAGGCGGCTAAAGACAATTCAAGCTGGAAGGCATGAATATTGTGCTCTGGGTCACCATAATGCCGGGTGATGTAACCGCCTTTAAACCGACCGTCAACCGCTAGGGTATGTTTGCTATCCTCTGATAGAGTGGTGGCAAGGGTATCGCGCAGGCTGGCGGCACAGCTTTCTCCGCTTGTGGTGCCTAAATTAAAATCCGGCAATGTACCTTGGAAAAAGCGAGGTACAATGGACTTGATCGAATGGCAGTCAAATAGGACGACGTAACCATACTCTTTTTTGATATCCGACAATGCCGCAGTAATTTTATCGTGATATGGGCGCCAATAAGTTTTCAAACGTCGGTGGATTTCTGCTTTATCAGGTTTAGTTCCTGCAAAATAAAGTGGTTCTTCGGCGAAGGTCGATGTTGGAACCAGTTCTGTTACGTTTTGTCCAGGGTAAAGTGACTTATTATCAGGAGCACGGTTCAAATCGACTACATAGCGGGAGTAGTTTGCTTTTAGTACATTAAGGTGAAGATCGCCCGCAAAATTGTAAAGCTTGTCCAAGTACCAATCAGTATCAATGATACGTGGCCCGGCATCGGTCAATTTGGTTACTATGTCACAGGGGATGTACTCGCCCCCATGTGGAATACTCATCAAAAGGGGGCTGTTGCCGGGGGTAAAATTGAATATTTCCATGAACGGTCGATACTGCGGTAACTAGCACGGAATAGTGCTTGACTAGAATCGGTATATACAATTATTGAATTTTATATTTCTGTCAATTGGACAGATTACTAAATTTTGTAGAAGGATTGCCAACATGGGTTTTCTAAAGTCTCTAGGCGAAGCGCCTCACCTCTACGATGTTATGAAGACTTCGCCGCGCATGGCTGTCTATCTATTCAAAATGACTGATGAAATCATGCTGGTCGAGGGCCCTTTGACAGATCAAGAAAGAGAATTAGTTGCAGCGTATGTCTCCGGGCTCAACGCTTGTTCATTTTGTTACAGGGGACATAAAGCGATCGCCGAAATGTTCGGTGTTGAGGAAGGTCTAATCGATCAAATGCTGGAAAACCTGGAGGATGCTGATATCGATGATAAAATACGTGCCGCCCTTCAATTTTCTAAAAAGGTTACAGAACAGCCTGGCAAGTTGGTTGGTGCAGACGCGGAGGCTCTGTATTTGGCCGGCTGGGGTGAAGCTGCATTGATGAACATTGTTGAGATCTGTGCTTTGTTTGCTATGTACAACCGGCTGGCCGACGGCACTGGAGTGATTGCGGGAAATACCAAAACGACGTTAACCGCAAATAAGCAACACGGTACCTACATACAGAACCTAATCGATTTTGGTATGGAGGTGCCTGACGATATGAAACCGATAATTGAGATTTAAATATCTAAATTAATACTAACCTATTATTGGGCATATTTATGAAGTGTGAAGCCATTTCCATTATACTCCGATAAAGGAATTTCAAAAATTTCATCCTGACACGGCAAGGATACCATCTCTATAATTGCCAAACCTTCAAATTGATTGTAACTCCGATCTGAACGAGTGGCGCCAAATTGCCACCTGAATTTTAGCTGCAGGTTTATAAGTCTGTTTGGTCAAGTAAAATCCCGTCTCGGATCTCCGAGTTGTTCGCTCCAAGTTCCGGCTCCGGTTTGATTGATGGACGGTAGTCGCCGAAACGTACGGGTTGCATCACATATTGCATTGTTTCGAAAACCGGGTGTGATATGTCGGAAAGGAGATTACGATTGNGGGCGTTCTCGCTATCCGCCGCAGCTTTAATATCCCATATTGGACCAACCGGAATTCCTACCNCTCCACACATTCGAATTATGTCCGCGCAGGAATGCGTGCTGGTCCATTTCTCAATGATNNACTTNAGTTCCGGCTCGAATTGCATACGCGAGGCTTCNGTTAAGAAACGGGNNTCNTTGCNGAGGTCAGGCTGTCCCATCAAATTACACAGTTGGTCAAACATTATCTTGGTTGGCGCCGCTATGATCACTTGACCATCAGAAGCGGTAAAACTATCAAATGGTGCTGAGGTAGGGTGTCGGTTCCCTACCCGACTAGGAGCAGCATTCGTTGCAATCAATTGTGACACGTTTGTGATCTGAGATGCAAAGAGCGCATCAAACATGGCCAAATCAAGATACACGCCTTCATTATTTACTGTTCGTGAATATAGAGCGGTACTAAGAGCCCAAGCACCGTATATCCCAGTAATAATATCCGCAATGGATTCACCTACACGGGTCGGGCCAGAACCCTCCGTTCCGGTAGTGGCCATTATCCCAGACATCGCCTGAACAACCGTATCGAAGGCCGGTTTNCCGGAAAGAGGTCCGTCTTGTCCAAATCCNGAAATACTGAGGTAAATCAATCGAGGATTAATTTCGCGCATCGTCTCGTAATCCACGCCAAGCCGCTTGGTCACGCCAGGACGGAAATTCTCAACCAATATGTCGGCTCCGCGCACAAGTTCTTTGAGCTTTTCAATGGCCGAACCTTCTTTAAGGTCAAGTGATATACTTTTTTTGTTTCGATTAATCAGCGCAAAATACAGGCTCTGATCATTTTTGAATGGGCCAAAATGTCGCGCGTCATCTCCCCCATCTGGATGTTCTATCTTAATGACTTCGGCCCCAATATCCGCCAACATTGCGGTGCAAAACGGACCCGAAAGTACTCGGGTAAGATCAATAACACGGACATTATCAAGGGGAGCTTTCATGGAATTTTCCCTAAATACTAGAAAAAATGGAAAGGACACAAACCAGTTGCGCCAAATTCATATATACAACGGCGAGGCTGCTGCCGGGCGCAAGGCCGTCCAGCAATGCTGAAGAATAAGCTATCAAGATACTCTGGAAATTTTCCAACCATCAGGATACCACCAANGCNGCACGTGACTGCATTTCAGGCCCAGCCAAATCGGCAAGAATCTTGANAGCCTCNGNTTGGTTGGTCCAGGCGGCTATTCTCTTAATTCCCGCTTTTTCCCAACGCACGAGCTGTTTTTTNATATTGTCGCGNGACCCAACCAATGTAATATCGTCGATTAATTCATCGGGAATCGCTTGAACAGCNTCCTCCTTCTGGCCTTTNAGGNAGAGNTCCTGAATTTGGTCACAAGCTTTTNCATACCCATAACGACTAACGGTNTTGACGTAGAAGTTTTTTGTACGAGCACCGTACCCGCCCAAAATAAGGGCTAACCGTTGCTTCTCTGCCAGACGGCACGCCTGAAGATCNTCACCANCCGTCACGTAAACTTGGGCTATTATGTCAAAGTTTTCATAATTATTCTTTGATTCNTTNNTTGCAAAACCCTCTTCCATCGANTCCCGGTATTGGCTCNCNAAATGGTCTGGAGAGAGCAAATGCGGAAACCAACCCTGTGCAACCTCAGCCGCAAGGGCAACGTTCTTTGGCCCCATNGCACCGAGATAAATGGGTATCTCGTTTCGTACNGGATGATGGATTAGCTTGAGTGGCCGTCCAAGTCCTGTTGCATCCTCACCGACATAGGGGAGCTGAAAAAATTCTCCCTCAAAACTTACATGATTTTCTCGTTGGATCATGGCCTGCAGTATTAATATATATTCGCGCATTTTCGCTACTGGTTTACCAAAGGGAACACCGTGCCAACCTTCTACAACCTGAGGACCAGACACGCCGAGCCCNAGTAACACTCGGCCTTCTGAAAGCATATCAAGCGTTGTCACGGTCATGGCTGTCATCGCAGGAGTTCGTGCTGGGATCTGTGCCACGGCGGTCCCCAACTTGATGTGCTTGGTATGAGCGGCGATCCATGCTAGGGGCGTAAAGGCATCCGTTCCATAGGCTTCAGCTGTCCAAACAGAGTGAAATCCNAGCNTTTCTGCCTCAACAGTGAGATCAAGATTGATATCGGGGTCAGTGCCCCAGTAACCCAGTACTAAACCAAAATCCATCGTNTCTATCCTCCTGATACTAGATATTCACAGATATATATTGGAATATACAGATTTTTATGATTTAAATTTTCAAAGACTTTTGAATTGGATTGGTAAAATATCCTACTTTGACGGGCCTTGGTAATGTGAATACGGTATCACGCAGAGATAATTCGAGGCATATCAAGGCTCCCACCGGCCCGCAAATTTCGTGTAAGCATTGGGGGGCCGAAGCGCCCATGCGCATGTTAATGAATAATCTTGATGACGAGGTCGCTGAAAACCCCCAAGAACTGGTAGTTTACGGTGGCATCGGCCGCGCTGCCCGCAATTGGGATTGTTTCGACCAGATTATTAAATCACTTCAGTCGTTAGAAGAAGACGAAACCCTGCTTGTACAGTCAGGAAAGGCAGTGGGGATTTTTCGTACTCATAATGACGCGCCCCGGGTTTTGATTGCCAATTCTAATATTGTTCCGGCTTGGGCTAATTGGGAAATATTTAATGAGCTCGATAGAAAAGGTCTAACAATGTATGGCCAGATGACTGCGGGTTCTTGGATTTACATCGGTTCACAAGGAATTATTCAAGGCACCTACGAGACCTTCGCCGAAATGGGTCGACAGCACTTTGATGGAAATTTAGCTGGAAAATGGTTTCTAACTGGTGGGCTCGGTGGGATGGGCGCAGCCCAACCATTAGCTGCAACAATGGCAGGGGCATCACTTTTAGCAATAGAGTGTAAAGCTTCCTCCATAGAGTTTAGGTTAAATACTAAATATTTAGATACCAAAGCGGACACTTTGGATGAGGCTCTGAATATCATTGAGAAGTCCCATTTGGACGGAAAGCCTATCTCGGTGGGNTTACTNGGNAATACAGCTGATTTGTTTCCAGAGATCGTCGCAAAATCCAAGTCTAATCCTCGTTACCGTCCTGACGCAGTTACCGATCAGACCTCNGCACATGACCCTACAAACGGATATTTGCCTCAGGGATGGNCCGTNGCAGAATGGGAGGACCGGAGGGTGAGCGATCCGAAAGGCACGGCANATGCAGCCAAGGNTTCNATGGCTGTCCAAGTTCGCGCCATGTTGGANTTTTGGGAAATGGGGATTCCAGTTGTCGACTATGGTAATAATATTCGACAGATGGCAATGGAAATGGGTGTCAAAAATGCGTTCGACTTTCCGGGGTTTGTGCCAGCTTACGTCCGCCCATTATTTTGTAAGGGGATAGGGCCCTTCAGGTGGGCAGCTCTCTCAGGTGATCCGGAGGATATCTATAAGACAGATGCTAAGGTCAAGGAACTGATGCCGAAAAGTCCACATCTTCATAATTGGCTTACCATGGCCAGGGAACGCATCAAATTTCAGGGTCTACCGTCCCGTATTTGCTGGCTTGGATTGGGTGACCGTCATCGCATTGGCCTGGCNTTCAATGAAATGGTGAAAAATGGAGAACTGTCGGCTCCTCTAGTAGTTGGACGGGATCATTTGGATTCAGGTTCAGTAGCCAGCCCCAATCGGGAAACGGAAGGCATGATTGATGGTTCAGATGCAGTTTCCGACTGGCCTTTTCTAAATGCTATGCTCAATACAGCCTCTGGTGCCACNTGGGTGTCCATTCATCATGGCGGCGGGGTCGGAATGGGCTTCTCTCAACATGCTGGTTTGGTGCTCTTGGTTGACGGGTCAGAAGACGCTGCCCGGCGAATTGAACGTGTGCTTTGGAATGATCCCGGTAGCGGCGTCATGCGTCATGCTGATGCAGGCTATGAGGATGCTATCCAGTGTGCTAAAGAACATCAACTTAATCTACCAAGCCTATTCGGGTGACTAGGTTATCTAATTCTAAAATTTAAAACGTGGAGGAGTAACTAAAATGAAAATACGGCTAATTTCCACAGTATTTTTCTGTGCACTGGTGTTTTCCGCTTTGGCGACAATACCGTCTGCCCATGCACAAAAGGTTTTAAAATTAGCGAGTTTTGTGCCCCCTATTTACGTTCTGCATAAGCCCATATTTTTAAAACTAGCTGCAGATCTGAAGGCCGCAACCAACGGTTCCGTGAATATCAAGGTGTATCCGTCCGGTGAATTAGGTAAAGGACCACTTGAACAGTACCAGCGAGCGGTGAAGCGCATAGCAGAAATTAGCTACGGTTTACAAGGTTACACCTCGCCATTGTTTCCTCGTAACCTATTGGTGGAACTACCTGGCGTAGCAGATAATCCAGAAGATGCGACGCGTAAAATATGGAAAGTAATGGACAAATATTTACGCGCAGAGTATCGAGGTACTCGACCTCTAGCGGCATTTGCAACGGCCCCTGCTGTCATTATGAGCAGCACCAAACCAGTGCATTCTCCTTCTGACATGAAGGGCATGAAAATCCGAGTCCCTTCCAAGTCAGCTGCTGCTGTGGTTAAAGCATATGGCGCAACACCGGTTCTGATGCCAGCTACTAAAGTTTATACCTCTATGAGCACAGGTGTTGTTGACGGCGCGCTAATGGGAGCAGATTCACTGCTGATTTTTAAGTTGATTGAGACCACCAAATTTGTAACGACCGGGCTCCCAGAAATGGTTACGGAAATTTATCTTAACCATGAATCAAAAAGCCTATGATGAACTCTCTGCAAGCGAAAAAGCCGCTCTTGATAACTTAACCGGAAAAGGGTTAAGTTTACGCGCATCTAAGAGACTAGAGAATTTTGGCAAAAAAGCACTTGCAATTTTTGGAAAGGGAAAAGGCAAAAAAATTATTTCGCTAACTCCAGAAAACAGGAAGAAATTTGATGCCTTAGCCAATAAAGCGGTAACCGACCTTGTTAAGGAGTTNGAATCCAANGGAGTNCCCGCNNGCNAAATTATNGCTGCCATGAAANATTGAATACAGATAGANGCTTAATACCCAANTNTGGCGATCTGGCCACGGCCAGGGNNAAATCGGACCGATGCGAAAACTAATTCATGTGCTCGACCGTATTTCCTTGNTCTTGGCTTTGGCTTCCGGTGTNGTTCTTATTGGCCTNGTATGCCTCACGTTTTGTGACGTTACCNTNCGCTACCTATTCTCCAGNCCGATTACAGGTGCNCAAGATCTGATAGCCATGGGTATGGTAATAGTATTCTTTTTTGCATTACCTCTAACTAGCAGGGTCAACGGCCATATTGTGGTAGATTTGCTACCCGAATTNTCAAACGACTATTTTAACTTACTCCGCGATGCTTTCGTCAAACTATTAACGCTTTCCATATTNGGATTTCTGGCTTGGGAAGGTGCTATCCGGGCTGAGGAGTCGGCCATCATGGGCGAAGCGACNAATATGATTGAAATACCCTACCGACCATTCTTTTATGTGCTGGTAACNGGTTGCCTCATCAATGCGATCATTCTTNTTTTTGAAACAGCGTTACTCTTATTCGGTGAGCGTATTGACGATCTTCAAATCGATGATCAACCAAGCATAGATCTTTCTTCACCGGCAGTAGACGCCTAACCGAAAGCCGCTCAATCTATGGCTCCAGTCCTTCTCGGCTGTATAGGTCTTATCCTACTTCTTGTTTTGATGATGNTGCGGGTGCCAGTGGCCATCGCCATGACGGTGGTTGGCATGATAGGCCTGACTATTCTAAATAGCTGGCCGGCTGCGTTGGCTTCTCTAGTTTCCGAGGCCTGGACNGTCGCCACTTTCTTTGAACTGACAGTTATTCCTCTCTTCGTCCTAATGGGTAATATCGCAAGTATTTGTGGAATGAGCCGCGACCTATACGCAGCTGCCAATGCTTGGGTAGGCGGGATGCGGGGTGGCTTAGCTCACGCGACGGTCATTGGATGCACCGGTTTTGCTGCCCTCAGCGGGTCATCTGTNGCTTCAGCGCTGACTTTAGGTAGGGTAGCCATGCCGGAAATGGCCCGCTACGGATATGACAAGAAGTTAGCGGCAGGTGCAGTTGCTGCTGGCGGTACTCTTGGTATTTTGATTCCGCCTTCCACAGGATTTGTCATCTATGCGATTTTGACAGAGGAATCCATTGGTAGATTATTTCTGGCAGGTGTTATTCCTGGGATTTTGTTGGCCAGCCTGTTCTTGGTCACAATCTATATTCAGACCATGCTCAAGCCAGAAATCGGTCCACGAGCACAAACTCTACCACAGGCTGAAAAAATGGCAGCTCTAAAGCGCGCCACATCAATTGTCTTCATTATTGTTGTGACCATCGGCGGTATCTATGGTGGCGTTTTCACACCTGTAGAAGCGGCAGCTGTCGGTGCCATGTTGGCTTTTATGTTCGCAATTTTGCGCAAGAGTCTGGGAAAGAAATCACTAAGTAGTGCACTTCTACAAACTGTCAGCACCACGGTTATGATATTCTTGATCATCATTGGAGCCAATATTTTTTCGCCATTCCTCGCGTTAACGGGTATTCCGGAAAGCCTCGCTAAGACTTTAGTAACACTAGACTTTGGCCCCACACTGTTACTTGCCATTATCCTTGCCACCTTCATATTTCTCGGAACTTTTTTGGATGGTTTTGCGATGATGGTCTTAGTTCTACCCATTGTATTGCCGATCATTGCCCAGTCCAAGATACCGACGATGCTGGGTTTAAGTTCAGATTCCAGCGACCTCAAAGTTTGGTTTGGCGTCGTCATGGTGATAATTATCGAGATGGCGATGATTAGTCCACCGGTAGGGATGAACGTTTTTGTAGTTAAGGGAGTATCCCGTGGTGTCTCAATGAAGGAAATTTATATTGGAATTCTGCCGTTCTGGGCCGCCATGGTGATCTGTTTGATACTGCTAGTTGCATTTCCCCAGATGGCTTTGTTGTTGCCAAACACCATGATCAGGTAACCACCGTCAAAGATACGAAATAACCAACCCAGGTTCATATTTTAGTTTGATATCGGTCTTATTTCCAATTCCTTTTGGTCAATGTGATAGTTCGTATCTAAATTAAGTCCGTTAGATGGGTGACTATCTTTATGACACGGATATTCACGGGTACTGCCGGGCACCATTTGCGAGGTTAAAGCTTTATTGGGGATGCGTTTGATTTAGAAGTGGAATTTGGCATCTCTCGGTTTCCTCAAATTCATTCGGCACTCATAAGCCGGGAAATAGTGTGCCTGAAACGATTTTCAATTTGTTCCTGATTTATGTGGCGGCCTTTTTGAACAAGATGGCGTCCTGCAACAAACACATCAGTGATCAATTCTCGACCGCCCGTAAATATCCAAGAATCGAGAATGGTATTGCCACTCCTACCCGCAAGAACAGGGTGCATTTTATCCAGAATTATGAAGTCAGCCCGCTTGCCAGGCGCAAGCAAGCCTATTGGTTGTCCGAGGGCTTGTCTTCCGCCATCCAAAGCGCCTAGAAATAACGAGGAACCGCTGGATTCACCTTTGCCGCGAGCACCTACATTTCGGCGTTGTTGAATGAGGCGTTGACCGTATTCTAAAAGGCGTAGTTCTTCTGCTGCATCAACGGAAGTATTACTGTCTGAACCAACACCGAACCTACCGTTTTGGTTTAAAAATTGTTCTAGTGGGAATAANCCATCTCCAAGGTTAGCCTCCGTCGTTGGGCACAAGCCCGCTATGGCACCCGTTTTGGCGAATGCGCTGATTTCAGATTCTGTCATGTGGGTGGCATGGAGAAGGCACCATCGTTCACCCACTTCAGAGTGATCCAGAAGCCATTCCACTGGGCGCTTTCCCGACCAGTTGACACACTGCTCAACCTCGCGCAACTGTTCTGAAATATGAATATGGATTGGACCTTGTTGTGCCTGTGAGACTGCCTCATCGATCATCTCCGGCGAAACTGCACGCAAGGAATGAAGGGCGATACCCAGTTCTATTCCNTCAATGTTGCTATACCCNGACTGCAGGCTATTAAGCAGGTGGCCAAATTGATCCATGTTATGGAGGAAGCGTTTTTGCCCGTCGAGGGGCGGTTTAGCGCCAAACCCACCATATCCATAGAGGACAGGAAGAAGGGTGAGGGAGATTCCAGTTTCAATAGCAGCCGCGATTATCCTGTCAGACATTTCCGCGGGATTGTCATAGTGGGCACCATCTTTATCGTGGTGCAGGTAATGGAACTCTGCTACGGCGGTATAACCGCCTTTGAGCATTTCCATAAACAACTGGGCGCCAATTGCCTCTACGTCTTCCGGGTCTAGCTTGCCNAGAAATTCGTACATGACGTTTTGCCAAGTCCAGAAGTTGTTCTCACCGGAACCACTAATCTCTGTAAGCCCGGCCATAGCGCGCTGGAAAGCGTGCGAGTGAAGGTTAGGTAGACCGGGCAGNCAAAAACCATCGAAGGTATGATCTGCGTTGTTGCCAACGCTGGAGATCGATACGATGAACCCGGAAGCATCGATGTTAACAAACCCTGGCGACAGCCAGCCTTCCTCCGATAAGAGTTGTTCGAATTTATATGTTCTGGTCAACACAGCTGTACCCGTATTCATCCCTAATGGAGCATTAGTTTAAAATCTATGATCCTCTGAGTAATCCCTTTATCTTAAATGTGGGATGTGAAGAAAAAAAGGGTGATGATTTTGCACCGCAACGCCGGCTACACTTAGCTTACTATTATTAGTCAGACCGGAGAATATTGATATGATAAAAATTCAAAATTNATGTAGCCATATAAGGCCGTGGTATCCGCATCTTTTGTAGCAAGGACATGAATTTTACGTATTTATATCGCCGTCCGTCAGCGCTACTCTTACTTATTACCGCTCTCTGAGAAACAGGGTGGGGTGGTGTGTTAGATTAACAAAGAAAACAAACTGAGGTAGTTACCTAATGGCAAATTGGCAATCGCTTTGGACGCACGCTAACGTGGCGACTATGGGGGTAAATGGTAAGTCCTATGGATTAATTAAAGACGCCGCAATTGGGATTTCAAATAAAAAAATTTCCTGGCTTGGCCCAATGTTGGATCTTCCAGCCTCACCCTCGGAACTGGCCGACAATGTCATCGATTGTGACAGCGGTTTAATTACCCCCGGCTTGATTGACTGCCATACCCACCTGGTATTTGGCGGCAACAGGGTGCGAGAGTTTGAGCTACGGCTCGAAGGNGNAAGCTACGAAGAAATCTCCCGTCAAGGCGGGGGCATTCGGTCCACGGTCACCGCCACACGCGAAGCTTCCGAAGAATTGCTTTACCANAACGGATTNNAACGGTTGAACCNTTTGATGATGGAGGGAGTCACTACTGTCGAAATCAAATCAGGCTACGGGTTAAACACAGAAACTGAAATTAAGATGCTGCGCACTGCATTGCGTCTAGGTAAGGAACTACCTCTCCGGGTGAAAACAACTTTTCTGGGTGCACACGCACTACCAGTTGAGTTCAATGACAATAGCTCCGGTTATATCAATCTGGTCTGCGATGAAATGATGCCGGCGGTGGCAGAAGATGACCTGGCAGATGCAGTAGACATTTTCTGTGAAGGTATAGGTTTTGACATTAACGAGACCCGTAAAGTGTTTGAAAAGGCAACAGACTTAAACCTCCCTATTAAAATACATGCGGAACAGTTGAGTAATCTCGGCGGCACTGCCCTGGCATGCGANTATGGCGCACTCTCCGCTGATCACCTGGAGTATTTGGACGAAGCGGGGATTGATGCCATGGCAGAATCAGGCACAGTAGCGGTATTGTTGCCAGGTGCCTACTATTTCCTCCGGGAAACCCAATTGCCGCCGATTTTAGGTTTCCGCGACAAGAAAGTCCCTATCGCTATTGCGACGGACCTCAATCCGGGTTCGTCTCCTGCCCAATCGCTCCTCATGATGCTTAACATGGCGACTACTCTCTTCCAGATGACCCCAGAGGAAGCTTTAGCAGGCGTGACGACGAATGCCGCTCGGGCTTTAGGTCTTCAAGAAGAGACCGGTCACCTGGCGATTGGTATGGCTGCGGATTTTGTGCTCTGGGATATTACCGAACCTGCGGAACTTTCCTACTGGATTGGTAATACTAAGCCAAAGGTGACCGTATTTGCCGGTTCCGTGCGCTCTTGAGGGACACTATGAATTCTTGGCGCGTGCTCCCGGATTGGCTGACAGGATTAAAATGATCACGGCAGGTAAGGACTTCGATCTAACCATTTGGAACATTGANGTNCCGGCCGAGGTTGCTTATGCAATCNGGTTTAATCCCCTCCACANCCGCCTTTTTGGAGGCGTCGAATGACCATCATTATGACTTTGACCCCGGGCCAAATCACCCTTCAAGATCTAACGGAAATCTATTGGCAGGATAAACTCGTTCGCTTGAACCCGACAACGCGAACCCGTATTAACGCCGCAGCCGTGTGCATCAGCGATGCTGCCGAGGGAACTGAAACTATCTACGGCGTCAATACGGGTTTTGGAAAACTGGCCAATACGCGCATCGCACTGAAGGATANCATTCGCCTGCAGCGGAACCTTATANTGTCCCATTCCTGCGGTGTTGGGCCGCCGTTACCGGAACGTATCGTGCGGTTAGTCATGGCATTGAAACTTCTCTCCTTGGGNCGGGGGGCCTCAGGCGTGAGATGGGAAATCATCTCCCAGATCCAAGCCATGCTGGCGAAGGGTNTCACCCCGATCATGCCAGCCCAGGGTTCGGTCGGCGCATCCGGCGATCTGGCGCCGTTGGCCCATTTGACTGCGGCGATGATTGGCGAAGGTGAAGCGGTGTACAAGGGACGTCGCATGCCGAGCCGCAAGGCCCTCGCCGAGGCTGAACTAAAACCAGTGACACTTGGCCCCAAAGAAGGGCTCGGCATGATAAACGGCACTCAAGTGTCAACCGCTCTGGCTCTTGGTGGGGTCTTTGAAATTTGGCGCTGCGCCATGGGATCGNTGATCACCGGCGCGCTTTCAACCGANGCCATCATGGCCTCTTCCACACCGTTCCGATCAGAGATACATGCGCTCCGCGGGCACCGGGGTCAAATCGATACGGGCATGGCTTTGTCCGGTCTGATGGCGGGTTCGGAAATCCGCGAATCCCACCGCGACAACGACGAACGGATTCAGGATCCATACTCCGTACGGTGCCAGCCCCAGGTCCTGGGTGCCTGTATTGATCTTCTTCGACAAGCTGGACGAACACTGGAGGTGGAAGCCAACGCCGTCACGGATAATCCGCTGGTGCTTTCTGACGACGGCTCCATTGTCTCCGGAGGAAACTTCCATGCCGAACCCGTGGCATTCGCCGCCGATCAGATCGCACTGGCCAGCGCCGAAATCGGGGCAATATCGCAGCGCCGCATCGCATTGTTGGTCGACCCGGCTATGAATTTCGGTCTGCCAGCGTTCCTGTCGCCGGACCCCGGTGTCAACTCGGGTCTGATGGCCGCCGAGATAACCTCGGCGGCTTTGATGTCGGAGAACAAACAAAGGGCCTCGCCGTCCTCTGTCGATTCGACTCCGACCAGCGCCAACCAAGAGGACCACGTCTCCATGGCCACCCATGGAGCACGGCGTCTGTTCGACATGGCTGACAACCTAGGCCGGATCATCGGTATCGAATTGATGACGGCGGCCCAGGGCGTAGAGTATCGGGCACCCCTGACTACGAGCCCNCCATTGGCCCGGGCCATGGCTCGATTGCGGGAAGACGTGGCCACCATGGGCAACGACCGCTACCTTGCCCCGGACATCGAGAAGGCNAACTCATTGATCAGATCCGGTGCACTGATCGACGCGGCGCATACGGACGCATTACCCAAACTGGAACTCGCCGTATGAACCCTGTCACTGCAATTGGGGGCTACAGACCCGTCATTTTTGTCTCCTCGAAACAATTCCGTCAAAAAATGTGCTGGAGATTTCTCTCTAACCCATTTCTCTTCTCTTCCTGAAATAAGTTCAAAAAAAATTATCTCGTTAGGGGTCTTAAATTACCTTGAGGTACCAGGTTAGGAAGGGTTTTTTATAACTTGATAGCTTATGGCTAAGTGATAAATTGGTCATCTCTAATTTCCTGGAAATTTTTCAACCTAATGGCCAATGCCAAATTCTCCGAGACTCCTGGATACGGCTGGATAGTAGTAGCTGTCGCCTTTTTCCTAAGTGCCATTTCTTTTGGAACCTTGGCATCAGTAGGCATATTTTTAAAACCATTAATTGCTGAATTTGGGTGGAGCCGAGGTAATCTGTCTTTAGGATACACGGCTATTGCCTTCGCATCGGCCGTTACGGGTATTATTTGGAGTATTATTGTAGATCGCCATGGCTCGCGGTGGGTAGCACTTTTCGGCGCTATCGCAATGGGCATACCATTGTTATTATTGAGCCGTATAGAACTTCTTACCGAGTTCTATGTATATTATTTTCTATTTGGTGCTTTAGGGCATGCCGCCGTCACGGGGCCCCTTTGGGTCTGCGTCGGGCTATGGTTCAAGAATAACGTCGGTTTAGCTCTTGGCTTGACCTTTTCCGGAAGCGCCATTGGACAAGGCGTAGTGCCCTATATAGCCCGTTATCTTATAGATAATTTTGGCTGGGAAACAGCTTACTCTACATTAGGTATAGCCTATATGATCTTGGCAATTCCAATTGCTCTTTTGGTGCGTGACAACCCGCAACGTAAAGAAATCCAAT
>PAVD01000022.1 GCA_002712985.1 Rhodospirillaceae bacterium | reverse complement strand
TTTTAAAATCCTCCAGGAGCAAAGTTGTAGCCAAGCTCAGTTGGCTCTGCGATTCTCTCTTACCAACCCAGCCATATCTTGTGTTCTCATCGGCGTTTCTAATTTGGCTGAACTCGAAGAGGCGTTAAAAGGAGAGAGCTATGGCCCACTCGCTCGTTCATCCATTGATTCTCTGGAGGATGTTTATGCCAAGAACTTCGGTTTGTAACTAAGCCCTTTCCTAATGGGGTCAGGGCTACTGATTGTCACGCAAACATCACTGTAGGAAGTCACGGAGTACCGTGATTGCATGGCTAGCTTTTCTTCCGGTAACTGAGGCCACTTGATGGCGGCACGACGTCCCATCAGCGATAATGAAAGACTCCTTAGGGACATTTCGGATAGCTGGCAAAAATTCTAGTTCGCCAATTTCTCTTGAAATTTTATAGGTATCGGCCTGATAACCAAATGCACCCGCCATGCCGCAGCAAGTAGATTCAATCTCATCCACATTTATATCAGGTATAAGCCGCAGCATGTCGAGCGTAGAAGTAAACGCATTCGAAGCTTTTTGGTGACAGTGCCCGTGAACGGCGGCATGACCGCCATTCGCTGATTTCAGCTTTAAAGAAACACTACCGGACCTATGCCCTTCCAGAAGATATTCCTCAACCAGCCTCGCCTCCCGAGAGACTATGTCGCTGCCAGCGACCAAGTCTTTCAAGTCGTCTCGTATCGTCAATATACAGGACGGTTCCAGACCGATTAACGGGACGCCCCGTTCTACCCACTCAGAAATGGCCTTTACCAATCGAATCGACTCTTTTCTTGCTTCTTCCACCAAGCCCACTGACAAGAATGTTTTCCCGCAACATAGCGGTCTGCCATCCCCATCGACGGAATTAGCAAAATGGACACGGGAACCGCCGGCAACTAGTACCTCAACAGCGGCCTGGAGGTTATGTGGTTCAAAATAGCGATTGAAACAATCGGCGAACACCACAACTTCCGCCCCACCGGTGGGACCGATACTTCCATTCCTGGTCTCAAACGATCTTTGGGCCCAGATCGGCAATGCCTGCTCTTTTGACAAGCCAAAAAGTGGCTGTCTCAGCGCAGAACCAATTTTAGTTCCACACAAATTAGCAATATTTGGAATCTTTGCGAACCATGGGGCATACCGAGGCAAAAAGCCAATTAGTCGATCCCGTATAGACAAGCCGGTCTTTGCTATTCGCTTGTGCATTATCTCCGTTTTCATTCGCGCCATATCGACACCCGTGGGACATTCACGACGACAAGCCTTGCAACCAATACAAAGCTTCAGGCTCTCTTCCATAGCATCTGAGGTAATACCGTTGGGACCTAGTTGCCCTGATAGCGCTAGACGAAGAACGTTAGCCCTGCCTCTAGTAGAATGCTGCTCGTCTCGCGTCGCACGGAAAGAAGGACACATCGCCCCTCCTGAAAGCTTTCTACATGCACCGTTGTTATTGCACATCTCGACGGCACCGCTAAAACTGCCCCAAGAGGACCAGTCAAATTCAGTCGGGAACTCATCTGTGGTGTACGTGGGGTTGAATCTAAGAAGCGAACGATCATCCATGGATGGTGGATTAACTATTCGTCCAGGGTTCAACATATTAGACGGATCAAATAATTTTTTTATCTCAGCAAATGCATCAACAATTTGCGAACCAAACATTGGTTTATGAAACTCACTACGTACGATGCCGTCTCCATGTTCACCGGAATGAGAACCCTTGTATTGTCGGACCATGGCAAACGTTTCTTCCGCAATGGCTCTCATTTTACGAACGTCCTCATCCAGTTTTAGATTGAGAACGGGGCGAACGTGTAGTGTCCCGACAGACGCATGGGCATACCATGTTCCCTTGGTGCCGTGCCTCAAGAAAATCTCATTCAAACGGGACGTATACTCAGGAAGATCATCCAGTTCTACCGCACAATCCTCAACAAACGAGATAGGTTTACCATCACCTTTCATAGACATGACTATGTTGAGGGCTTGTTTNCGAACCTCCCAGANCGCTTTTTGCTGAGCGGGATCCCCTACNATTACCGTGCTTTNGCCATGGCCAAGGTCCCCCATCATTTCTACAAGAGAGTTCAACTTACGTAAATTNGTTGCCTCATCNNCTTCGGCAAACTCCACTAGTAGAANGGATTCTGAATCTGNTTTAATAACTTCTGATATAACATGCCGAAAAATCTCTATTCTCCGTGCTAAATCAATCATCGTACGGTCGATCAACTCAACCGCCGTGGGACCTAAAGAAACTATCGACTTAGTTGCAGTCATTGCATCATGGAAACTGTGGAAATGGCATACTCCGAGGATGGTATTGCTGGGTAGCGGTGAAAGGGCCAATTCAACTTTTTTAAAGAAGGCTAAAGTTCCCTCTGACCCAACCAGAATATGCGCTAAATTTNCTGGAGTTGTTGCGTTAGGNACTAAAGAATCGATGTTGTAGCCACCTACCCTTCGCATCAATTTTGGAAACCTTAAATCAATTTCNTCTGCTTCTCTCTCACCAATTTCCAGCAACTTATTTCTCAATGTTTCGTCTACAACTGCATTGTCAAACAGCTGCCGTTCCGGTCCCCGCACTCCAAACATTAGATTTCGGCCATCCGCTAGTAGAGCTTCTATTGACAAAACATTATCACGCATCGTTCCGTACCGGATCGACCTAGCCCCGCAAGAATTATTCCCGACCATACCTCCAATAGTAGCCTGGCNCGACGTTGATATNTCTACAGGAAACCAAAGCCCATGAGGCCTTAAAAATTGGTTTAACCGATCAAGAATAAGGCCCGGTTCTACCACTACNCGGCGGGCCTCNACGTCNAGNGATATTATGTGATCAAGGTATTTACTNGTATCGACNACCAGTGCNCGATTTACGGTTTGNCCACACTGTGAAGTACCCGCNCCTCTTGCCAAAACAGGCACTTCACAGTCAATNGCAACAGAAAAAACTGTTTCGACATCATTAATGGTCTTGGGTACAACCACACCGATAGGTTTTATTTGATAAATTGAGGCATCAGTCGAATAACGACCGAGGCTATAGTCGTCAAACAACACATTGCCTTCTATTTTTTTCTTTAGGCGTTCCTCAAACCTAATGTNTGCCGNTTCCACTTTATGTATAGCGCCNAACTTTTCTATGTGCCCTTTTGCCTAAAATATTCCCAAAACCCCCGNTATNGCTTCCTTTTCGAGANAAACCACAAACAAATTGCTGTAAATTCAGNAAAAACACAAATTTTAGTTTCGCTTTGCCAAACAAGCGATTATATAGTTAAACTGGTTGTTTAGTATATTTTAGGTAATTAGAGAGAACGCACTATAAGTTTCTGACTTAATAATGACAAATCCGTTCACGCTTGAAGGATCGGCGTGCNGTACNTACTTCGATGGAAGTCAAGGATTAGCTNTTTAAGGGTCAATTTGTCGAGAGGCATATTAAGCTTTAGGGCGNAATAGGTAAAATTGAACCGGCTACATACGTTTTTCGCCAGCCTATACCTGGCGCCCCTTATCCCCGACAACATGAAGATGACAAGTGTTGCCAGAGGCATGTCGGCAACTGACTTTCGAGGAGTAGCGCAACAGTTCTGTTTCAACCTACGATCCGTAAAATTTCTACCAAAACAATCAAATCATAATAATCATAAAAATTATCAACAATAGCCGCGCAGGGAAGGACCCAACGTTATGGCATCAGGTACAGTAAAATGGTTTAATCCAAACAAGGGCTATGGGTTTATTGAGTCCAGTGATGGGACAGGAGATATTTTTGTTCATATCTCTGCTGTTGAAAGAGCTGGCCTTTCTAGCTTGAACGAAGGTCAAAAAATAGACTTTGAAGTTGTTACTGGACGCAANGGAAAATCCGCTGCTGAAAATCTAGTANTCTCCGAGTAGAATATAGACCAANCCTTTTTCGGAATGTTACCCGCATCAAACTATGTNGTGTTTGATGCGGAAAATGTGTTGAAGAGTTTTGTTGTAGACTTTTAGGCTAANTCGTACTTCTTNGTGGGNCTCAGCTATCGNACTTGGCGTNGGTCTACGNATCNTTGGCGCGTATGTGGCNANGTGTTGCTCCGTGGTANNNTAGTGNCGNCAAACCGNGNCGCTATTTCTTANNCCAAGAAGAAATAAATTTCANANCACAATCACGTTTCCATTCGGGACCNGTGAANACTTCTGCTAATATANNCNGAGTCCTANTACNAATNGGATGNTGTGNAGNCGCTATCAAACACCAAGGTCTTTTAATGGCTCACCGTTGAATTAGAAGATGACCTAGTTTCTTGCTATTTACATNTTCANANNAATAGAGAAGAAACNGCACTGAAAGANTTCGTNAGGGTAATNTGTANTTTTTTGGGCTATCCCTGNNGGAGGCAGGCTCTATGAAATTAGGCGTAAACCTACCCATCACTGATNTNGGCNGCGACCCCGAAATTATCCGGGANATNTCACAGCAGGCTGAAGAACTNGGNTACAACCACNTATCTGCAGCAGATCACGTTTTGGGGGTNAATGCTGCTAANATACCTGACTGGGGAAACAGGAATACGTCGGATGATTGTTTCCATGATCCCTTCGTAC
Source organism: Rhodospirillaceae bacterium (assembly GCA_002712985.1). Taxonomy (GTDB): domain Bacteria; phylum Pseudomonadota; class Alphaproteobacteria; order UBA7887; family UBA7887. Next base: position 13,540 of record PAVD01000022.1, on the reverse strand, counting down.
TTTTTGGTTTTCTCGCCGCATGTACTAAAGATATTGAATTTAGTACTCAGGTGCTCGTGTTGCCGCAGAGACAAGCAGCTTTAGTGGCAAAGCAGGCAGCCTGTCTGGATATCTTATCCAAAGGGAGATTTCGGCTAGGCGTGGGCGTCGGATGGAACGAGGCCGAATTCCTCGCTCTGAACGAAAATTTTAACAACCGAGGGAAGCGTTCTGCAGAACAAGTGGAGTTACTGCGTCAATTTTGGAAGCAATCACATGTCACGTACGCAGGTGAATGGCATCATGTAGAGGATGTCGGTATAAATCCTTTACCTTTAGATCGTGAAATCCCAATTTGGTTTGGTGGACACCAAGATGTGACACTTCGACGTATAGCTAAATATGGAAATGGTTGGATCATGCTGGAGTGGCCTCCAGGGAGGCACGCATTGGAACAATTCCAAAAACTCTACGATTACGTTCAGGCCGAAGGAAGAGCGCCTGAAGAAGTGGGAATAGAAGTTTGGGTATCGGCAACAGATACGCCAGATAAGTGGCGCGAGGAAATAACCTTCTGGAAAAACGCAGGTGTCACGCATGTATGTTTGAATAATACATTTTCACGATACCACCACCAACGTATCCCAGATAAAACTGTTAAAGCGCATGTTGATGCCATGGTTAGTTACATCGGAGCAGTCCGAGATTTAATTTAGCAACGGTCTTGTCGGCAATCTTACTGAATACAGGAAAATAGTTTGACCACTAAGCGGCTATCTCAGTGGCTCCCAAGCACGGAAGGAATGCACCGATTCTTACCCCTATTGATCCATATTATTTTCGTCACATGCGTCTTTCTGGTGCCAAAAATCGCCTTCACTGACGATACTGTTCCAGATATCCGCAACGTGCCNCCATCTGCGCCACTCTTCCCAAGTATCCATGAAAGAAGCTTAGCCACCTCAACCAGCAATGATGACAGACCTGCTGCTGCCCTACCTTCTAGATTCTCTATTAGTAAAAATGAACCAATTCTATTTGTCACAAATGGGTTTCATACTATTGAAAAANAATGTTTTGGGAGAGAAATAACTGAGTGTGTAATCTCTATGGCAACCNAAGAAACAAAACTCATAAAAAACGTTTGGAAACGTGATTTTTCNCTAATATTNCTGACGTCAGCACAGTTAGCCCACGGNGACATAGAAGCGGCNGTATATTCTACNAGTGCAATCAAGCACTCGGAACTGCAAGCCTCTGCACTTATGAAAATAGCAAACTATCATATAAACAACCAACACTTTTCGATTGGCCGAGAACTCGTCTCAGAAGTACTTAGCCGTATAAAAGATGATCGCTCTCAACCATACATAAAAGCATGGATATTTGCTCTCAGCGGACACTCTTTGGCAAAGATGGATATGCTTAGTAAAGCCAAAGTATCGATAGATACAGCTCTTTCGCTTACAACCAAAATAAAAGAAAAAAACACCCGAGCAGAGATCTACGCTCTGATAAGCATGGCCCAAATGGAATTAGGGAATTCTCAAGGAGCCTTTGACAGCATTTCTACCGCTCTTACTTATGCAAGAGAAACAGGCGACCCCTATCTGCGGGCGTTGGCCTTGGTGCATATAGGATCTTCATTGACATTTTTCGGCCAACAGCAGCATGCAACTAAAATCTTCAAAAGAGCCTTCGAAATAGCCCTCACATTGCGGACAAAACCCCGTGCACTAACCTTATCTTTTATTGCTTCAAAACAGGCAATGAGTCCCAATAACAGAAATGTTAACGAAACATTAAGACACGCAATTAGTGCGATCGAAAAAGTTGATACCNCTTATCCTCTNGCCCCCGCTCTCTCCTTCATAGGACATGCGCTTGCAAATTTATCTACCAGAAACTCCGNANCGAAGTACGCNGATCAAAACTTTTATCCAGTGAATTGGGAGGCAGAAACACAGCGTTTCCCAAAAACCGCAAAAATATTACACGGACAGCCCCTTATGTTGCAGAGGGGCAGGAATGAGCATCCATGGGTTCAATGCCTAATTGCTCGAAAAGCTTTTGATCCTCACTAACGTCGGGATTTGGGGTCGTTAAAAGTTTATCACCTATAAAAATAGAATTTGCTCCCGCCAGAAAGCACAACGCCTGTAGCTCTTGACTCATATATTCCCGTCCTGCTGAAAGGCGAACTACTGACTGCGGCATGAGAATTCTTGCTACCGCAACCGTACGGACAAAATCAAAACCATCTATTGAATCACAGTTAGCAAGCGGAGTTCCTTCGACACGAACCAACATATTTATAGGAACACTTTGCGGATGTGTTGGCATGGTGGCTAACTCCGCGAGCATCTCAATTCGGTCCGAGACGCCCTCACCCATTCCTATAATGCCGCCACAACACACATTCATACCGGCCGCTCGAACGTGTGCTAGCGTCTCAAATCGATCTTCTATTGAACGGGAAGTGATGATTTTTTCATAATAACTTGGCGAAGTATCAATATTATGATTGTAGTAATCTAGACCCGCCTCTTTTAGTTGATGCGCCTGAGTTAAGCTTAGCATGCCCAAAGTCATACATGTTTCCATGCCGAGGGCGTTGACCTCCTTGACCATGGTACATAACGACGCCATATCCCGATCCTTGGGATTACGCCAAGCTGCCCCCATACAAAACCGGCTCGCCCCGCCATTTTTTGCAATCGTTGCCGCATTCACAACCGCACTTGGACTCATCAGGGCACTGGCATTGACACCAGTATCAAATTTGATGCTCTGGCTACAATAGGAACAGTCTTCGGGGCAACCCCCTGTTTTTATTGATAGTAAGGTGCTCAGTTGGACTTGGTTCGGATCAAACCAATGGCGGTGGACTTTCTGTGCTTCAAACAGCAAATCATTAAATGGTATTGAAAATAGGCACGATATCTCCTCGGAAGTCCAATCATTACGAATGCCGCCCGAAGATTCTGATAATTTAGGTCGCGGAGTTCCGCCCGAATCATATTTTGCATCACGTTTCTCAGAGGCCTGCACCATTATCCATCCCTTCAAATTTCAGCAATGACAGCGTAGCATAGCGACATAAACGGGTGACCCAAAAACTTTATCATAGANATTTNTAANNAGNTTCACAGGGCATTTTCCTGAAACTTTTCAAAACTAACANAGCCACTAAGAAGCTANCAAATCNNAAGGCNTACTTGTCTAGCAGTTAACGTACAGGAGTCCCAAATACCAGGTTAGGCACAAATGCTACCAAAACTGACTAAAAAATAAATGACTATGAATGGCGCTGGCGCAAGGCCCATGGCGTGCTATCAGCAGACGGCTGGTAAAAAACACTCACTTCTTCTGCTGCCTCTTTCCAACCAGATACGTCTTTGGAATCGTGGATCTCAAAAGCATCAAATCCACATCTCAATAGAAACTGATATTGATCCCGCCGCACCTCTCCTACAGCCCTTATTTCTCCTTCATACCCATATCGTTCACGCAGTAGGCGCGCATAACTAAATCCCCGTCCATCCGAGACTTTTGGAAAATCAATAGCTATCACTTGAAATCGACCAATGACGTCNGAAATTTGAACTGGAGACTGATCACTTTTCAACAATATACCCAACGGCGTGTTTGAACGCTCNAACATCTCACCATGGATCTTCCAGNATTCTAGCGTGANTATAGGATTCTCAACTTTAACCGGATCCTCTTCATCCGCGGTGTGAGACCACTTATCCTCGACTATNTCATTTCCCTTAAGCAGTCCCATAAAGTGCCTCTTTAAACGGGTCTAGGCCNGTCCGCCGGTACGTATCCAGAAAGCGTTCACCGTTTCTACGTTCAATCAGATATGTTTCGACTATAGTTTCAACTGCATCTGTAACTTCATCNTACGCAAATGCCCTACCCAGAATTTGACCTAATGAGGCATCCTCAGTGCCACTGCCCCCTAGTGAAATTTGGTAAAATTCTTCGCCTCGCTTATCCACTCCCAAGATACCTATATGACCCACGTGATGGTGCCCACAAGCGTTGATACAGCCAGAGATCTTTATCTTAAGTTCTCCTATATCGTGCTGCCGATCTAAATCTTCAAATCGTTTAGCAATATTTTGCGCAACAGGAATGGACCTCGCATTTGCCAAATTACAAAAATCCAGTCCTGGGCAAGTAATCATGTCGCTGATTAGACCAATATTTGGTGTAGACAACTCGACTTTATCCAGAGCCTGCCAAACTTCGTAAATATCGCTTTGACAAACATGGGCAAGAACCAAATTTTGCTCATGTGTCACCCGTATTTCGTCGTGACTATATTTCTCCGCCAAATCTGCCACGAGATCCATTTGGTCCGCCGTCGCATCTCCTGGAGCACCTCCAATGGGCTTAAGCGAGANGGTTAGGATAGCAAACCCTGCTCGCTTATGGTTGGCTACGTTCGTCTTACACCAACGAGCNAAGTCTAGATTCCAAGTTTTGTGAGTCTCGAAACTCTCGGATGCCCCCGTCGCCGTCTCGTACGCTGNAGGAGTAAAATATTCAAGAATTCTTCGGTATTCATCTTCCGGCAGCGTTAAATTTCCGTCCTTTATCTGACTCCATTCATCTTCNACGAGTTTTGTAAATTCTTCCACTCCAGTACTACTGACTAATATCTTGATACGCGCCTTGTATAAATTATCGCGGCGCCCTAGTTGGTTATATATGCGAAGAATTGCCTCCAGATAGGTAAGTAGATGCTTCTTAGGCAAAAACTTTTTTATTGTAGGCCCGATGTACGGAGTACGACCTAGGCCACCCCCAACTATGACTTCAAAGCCGATTTCACCAGTTTCATTTCGGCATATCCGTAAACCGATGTCATGCACCCTTATTGCCGCTCTATCCCGACTTGTTCCTATCACCGCTATTTTGAATTTCCTAGGTAGAAAGGATATTTCGGGATGGAGGGTAGACCACTGCCGTATGATCTCGGCGTAAACCCTAGGATCCTCAATTTCCTCTGCGGCAACCCCAGCGAAGTGATCAGCAGTCACATTTCGAATGCAATTACCGCTGGTCTGAATAGCGTGCATCTCCACTTCCGCCAACTCAGANAAGATGTCCGGCACGTCGACTAACTTAGGCCAATTATATTGGATATTCTGTCGAGTAGTAAAATGGCCATAGTCCCTATCNTACTTTCGAGCAATATGCCCAAGTTTTCGCATTTGCCGTGAGGATAGAGTGCCATAAGGGATAGCAACACGAAGCATGTAGGCATGTAACTGCAGGTACAATCCGTTTCGCAGGCGCAGTTGCTTAAACTCGTCTTCTTCCAATTCGCCACTTAAACGGCGCGCTACCTGACCGCGGAATTGTTCGACTCGCTCTAAAACTAGAGTACGATCAAACTCATCATAACGATACATCGGTTGCTCCTCTTCAGTAACTAGGTCACTCTGCTTCTAATGTCTTATTAAACAGTTGGCCCCGCTGCCCTTATCCGCTCTCGTTGACTGCGGGCACAAATTTTCCCATCGATACAATCAACCTCTATAATATAAGCGTCCACAACATGTCTATCTTTCACCGCCTTTTCAGCCCATCCGACGAGTTCACTATCGTCGCCCTCGATAACCCAGGCCTCTTGCAAGTNGGAAGACCATTCACCTTTTCTAGTTAAATAAACAATATCACCCTCTCGCAANCGATTGGCAGTGGCAACCTTCCCACTCATTTATACACNCCGGATTCATTTCCCACATAGCTCAATATATCTTTATTGAGTGAAGATTTTTTTTCGGCCTGNGCCCCGATGTGTTTTCCCACAACAGTTTCCAGATTAGATTCCTCTACCACGTTCCCAATAATGATCAATGCTGGTGCTGAGATTTTATTATTTGTAATAAGCGACTCAAGTTTCCCCAACCTACCTTTGACGAATTTCTGATCAAGCGTGGTTCCATTTGCAATCACTGCCACCGGCGTTGCCGGATCCTTGCCATGCTCTATGAGCCGTGTGGCAATCTTTCCGGCTGACCCCACCCCCATGTATATCACTAGACTGTGCCGGAGATTTGCAAGAGCCTCCCAATCTCCCCTGGGTTCCTCTTCCCCATGGCCCGTAATAAATGTCACCGCCTGCGCCATATTCCGGTGGGTCATGGGGATTCCGGCGGCAGCGCCACAACCCAGAGCAGCTGTAATACCTGGAACGACTTCGACCGGCACACCCTGAGAAAGAAGGAAAGACCGTTCCTCTCCACCGCGACCAAAAATAAAGGGATCCCCCCCCTTCAAACGAACCACATATTTTCCCTGACGGCTTTCCTCCAGAAGAATNTGATGAATTTCTTCTTGTCCACAAGTGTGCTGTCCGCTTGCCTTACCCACAAAAATCCTTTTAGCGTCGCGACGACCGCGGTCCAATATTTCAGGAGTAACTAATCGGTCATAGACAATCACGTCGGCCATTTGCAACTTATGTAACGCTTTGAGCGTTAGTAGATCCGGATCTCCAGGACCAGCTCCTACGATGGCTACCTCCCCAACGGTTTCCGACTTTTCCGCTATACCATCGATGAGGCTAGAAATATCTTTTTCGTCACTCCAACCCACATCATCGGCGANCGCCCTTGCGGTTTTGCCATCGAAAAATTTTCTCCAGAAAATACGACGCGGTCGTGCCTCGGGNATTAGNTCTTTTACTTTGGCACGGTGGTCATGGGCAAAAGTCNCAAGCTTTCCCATCCCCTCTGGAAGCAGTTGTTCGATTTGNCCTCTTACACGCGAGGCCAAACTAGGNGCTGCGCCTCCTGTACTAATACCAATTTGAAGCGGGCCACGGTCCACGACAGCCGGTATGATAAAATTGGAAAGCTCTACCCTGTCAACAACGTTTATAGGCACGTCAAATTTCTTCGCGCTTTCTGATACCACAAGATCAATCTCGGGCATTCCACTCGCTGAGATTACTAATGCCATTCCTTTTACGTCATCTTCCCGAAATTTTCGGCCCGAGATATTTATCAAGTTTTCCTGCGCCAAAAAATAAAGCTCATCTTTGGGTTGATCACAAATTACGTGCACGTGGGCACCTGCAGAGGCTAAACGTCGAGCTTTGGCAGCTGCCGCAGCTCCGTTACCGACGACTAGGCAATCACGGCCTACCAAATTAACAAAAATAGGGAAATGCTTCATCACTCAGAATATCCAAGTGTNGAAATATGTACCAANATGGAAANTGNCAAACTCACGCTACATCTCTCTGCGCGTTCGGNAGATACGAAAATTCCTCATCGACATAATTGGATAATGACTCTAGNCACTCTTCAATAGAGTTGTTCTCAGTGTCTACAACCAAATTTGCCTGATTAGGTGTCTCATAAGGAGCATCAATTCCAGTGAACTGGCTAATTTCTCCCCGCCTTGCTCTGGCATATAGCCCCTTGGGATCCCGCTCCTCACAAGCTTCTACACCTGCCTTTATATAAATTTCATGAAATCTACTGGAAGCGATTTCTCGCGCACGCTCCCTATCAACCTGATACGGCGAAATAAAAGCAGTGATTACGACACACCCAGAGTCAGCCAGCAAGCGCGCCACTTCTGCNACTCGCCGTATATTTTCACTACGATCTCCTGGCGAGAAACCAAGATCTTGATTCAAACCNTCTCGTACGTTGTCGCCGTCCAGGACATATGTCTGCCAACCACGTTTGAACAGTTCTTGCTCCAAAGCCATGGCCAAAGTTGATTTTCCGGATCCCGATAGTCCCGTGAGCCATAGAACACCGCTTTTATGCCCATTCGCCAAGGTCCGTTGCTTCGCACTTATCCTGTGCCCAGTAGGATAAATATTTCTGGAATTCCCAACGTCAGGNAATNGAAGAGCAACACAACCCCCAACAACCCTATGCCCATCAAACAACACGCCACGGGCCGTGGGGGCGAGCTGATCAACCGAATCGACTGCGAAAGGTGTTCGGCTATGTAGCGTTACCTCAGCAATCGTATTTTGACTTATTTTTTCAGCCGTGGATGAACTTAGATCTTCTAGATTAATCACTGAATCTATCGAAGCGATCGTCACTTGATGCGTAGATGTCATAAATTTNACTTGCAACTTTCCACTTAATTCAAGTGCTGTTCTNGAAAACCATATGAGTCGAACACGCAAATCGTGAGTAACATGTAGAGAGTTATCAGAGTGAATGATCTGACCACGCTCGATGAACAGGTCTCTATCTAACGTAAGCGCCACAGACTCTCCGGCACCNGCAGATACTTTCGGAGTTGCATTCCATCGCTCGAGACCAGTAACAACAGCAACCTTTCCATTAGGTGCAAATTCAATTTCGTCTCCAACTTTAATTCGACCGCTTTCAATCCGACCTACAACTATCCGACGCGCGTCAAAGTGGTATATATCTTGCACTGGCAATCGAAGAGGTTTGTCAATCAAAGGCGAAGATGACGAAAAAGCGTCCAACGCATCNATGACTGTCGAGCCCTGATACCAGGGCATTTNCTCAGATAAACTAACTAGATTNTCGCCGTNCCGAGCTGTAACCGGTATCACATCATGACAGGGAACTCCTAGCTCCTTTAAATATGATCGTATCTCGTTGGAGACCGCTACAAATGCCTCTCGGACATGTTCTACCAAATCCATCTTGTTTACTATTACTGCTACCTCTCGAACTCCCAAGAGTTTAAGCAGGTACGCGTGACGCTGAGTCTGATCGCGNACTCCCTCGNCAACATCGATTACTAGCAACGCTGCAGTTGCATTTGCAGCTCCCGTAATCATATTTTTTAGGAACTCCTCATGCCCTGGTGCGTCAATCAGTAGATAGTCTCTACTTACTGTTCGCAAATCTATTTGAGTCGTATCAATTGTGATTGCTTGATCTCTTTCCGCCTTAAAGGCATCCAGCACAAACGACCACTCAAATTCAGTGCTCCGCCGATTAATCATTTCCCTTAACGACTCAAGTTTGCCTTCAGGCAAAGAGTCTGTTTCAAATAATAAACGGCCCAATAATGTTGATTTTCCGTGATCCACGTGACCAACCACAACAACCGGNAGACGCTCGACAATACCCTTAACCTCTTTGCTCATCACTACATATACCCATGCTGTCGAAGGCGCTCAAACGCATCCTCATCCTCGTGATCCATAGCACGCCCAGCACGTTCTGCTATTTTAGTAGTTTCCAATTCTGTAATTACTTCATCAATCGTGGCCGCAGAGCTCTTCACGGGATCCGTAATATCTTGATCCCCCAACGACCTATAGCGGTAGCCTTTCCTCGAGAAATATAAATCTATGACGGGTATATTTTCACGCTTTGTATATCGCCATATATCTATCTCACGCCATTGCAGTAATGGATGGATCCGAATATGGCTCCCTAGCGGCATTTGGGTCGTATACTGCCCCCAAAACTCAGCTGGCTGNTCATGTTGCTCCCATTNTGCATCGAGTCCCCTCGGACTAAACACCCTTTCTTTGGCACGGACCGCCTGTTCGTCACGCCGGATTCCTGCAAATACGCCAGCAAATTTCTCCTTGGCCATTAGAGCTTTCAGCCCCTCTGTTTTACGGGCAGCAGACCGGGCAGCGGGCGGCAAACTGGNGTCTATAACTTCAATAGGNGGACAGTCTCCACAAATTAAATTAAGTCTCCAATCCTCCTCGTACTGGTCACGAAAAGCGTACATTTCAGGAAACTTTTTTCCTGTGTCTACATGCACTACAGGAAATGGAACACGTCCNAGAAAGGCTTTTCTGGCAAGCCACAACATTACATTCGAGTCCTTACCCAATGACCATAGCATTCCCAAGGGATGTATGGTGCGATAAGCTTCACGGAGAATGTAAACACTCTCGCTTTCCAATTGATCTAAATAATCCATTAACGTGCCCACACAGCTTTATGAATCCCACATTCTTTTTTCTCTGTACCAGACCAACGTCCTGAACGGTATGATTGCCCAGTCTCAACTGGACGAGTACAAGGCGCACAACCTATCGATAGATAGCCCCGGTCCACTAACGGATGCTCTGGAAGATCATGTTTGACCAGATAATCTNTTACTTGTTCCTCACTCCAATATGCCAATGGATTTATTTTAATATGCGTTTCATCTGATTCAAACACGGTCAACTCTGTACGTTCATCGCCCTGGAATCGCTTGCGACCAGTGATCCAAGCATCAAATGGCTTCAGCGCTTCCTCCAGCGGCAAAACCTTCCTCAAATAGCAGCATCGATCCGGATTCACGTTCCACAGAGTGCCATCCGGATCTATCCGAGCAATCTCAACAGGTTCTGGAAAACGGCTACAGATATCGGTTAAACCAAGGCGTTCTACAAGTTGATCCCGGTAAGACAACGTTTCCGGAAAATGTTTCTGAGTNTCAAGAAAAATCACTGGCGTATCTTTCGAGATTTCAGATACCAGTTTAAGTAAGACTGCGGACTCAGCACCAAAAGATGTGACTACAGCAATCCTACCAGGAAACTCTTTCTTAATCATAGCCTCCAGAATCTCGTCGGTTCCCTCACCGCTATGCTCACTAACGAGGTCGTCAACTCGTTCCCTAAGTGGGTCCAGGTGCGGGACTGAACCCGTAACTGAATTATCGGACTTCGTAGAGACTCCCATACCAATAACCTTTTCGATTAGCAAAAAATGAGCAGTTGAATTTCCCAAATGTGTCCCAATGGGTCGCTGCAAGAACGGCAAAAAAACCANTGGTGGTTCCCGCTCTGGCTCACAAGTATATCGAATTTGATATGGGTAATAGAATATATTTTCTAAATTTTCAATAATAGAATGATATTATAGCTATATTATTCTTGTTTTTCTATATTTATGTAATAATATTCTATTTTTTGGAAAGAATAGTATGGATGAAATAGACCTTAATATACTGCGGATACTACAGGTAGATAATAGCCTCTCAGTTTCTGAGATTGCGCACCAAGTCGGTTTATCTGCATCTCCATGCTGGAAGCGGATAAATCGACTAAACAAGGACGGAATTATTAAACGAAAAATAGCCGTCGTAGATCCTGAAAAACTAGGTCTCGGGATCACTGCATACGTAAGTATAAAAACAGGAGAACACTCCAAGTTATGGTTAGAGGAATTTTCTACCACGGTGACTAAAATGCCAGAAGTAATGGAATTCCATCGTATGGCGGGCGACGTGGACTACATGCTCAAAGTTATCGTGCCAGATATACAGGCCTTTGATGAATTTTATAAGCGCCTCATCGGAACTACCGCCATCAATGAGGTAACTTCACGCTTTTCCATGGAGACAATCAAGGAGACCACCGCATTACCAATATAAAAGTGGTCGTCTTTTAAGAACCACCACCATCCAGCTAATACCGAGCCATTATTTTATCGGAAAATTCGTTGAAATTGCTTCGCCTTACCTTTCTGGGTGGCATTAAAATGATCTCCTTCAGACCCGCCATCTCCAGCTTTTTAATCCGAGCTATAATTTCATCTATGTCGCCAACCAATCCGCCTGACGCTTTGATCATTTCGGAGGTAACAAAACGAGTCTCTTTTTCAGGGACAAATGTACAATGACCTTCATGTATTAACTGATGTCGTCGCCCATCGGGCATTTCCGTCTCCACGTAACGTTTATAGTCTTCCCATACGCCACGTACCGAATCAAAAACAAACTGGTCATTTCCACGCTGACTGTAAACTTCATACCAAAAATGTAGACTTGCCACCACTTGAGCTCCAACCTCCTCGATTACTCGATCAGAGTTTAGTTTCTCATTTGCCCTTAACACACATGCGAACGTCATGACGGCGGTATGAAAATCTTTTGGTAACGCTCTGTGTGCCAGCGCCGCACCACGTTTGATACGCTGGACATTTCTCTGCAACACGGGAACAGGCTCATTACCTGCCCCAATTCTCCCATCCCCGTATGCCCCGGCGGCCTCCAGGGCCCGTGGTCCATTCGCGGCCACGTATATTGGCACTCGATGTTCTATATCTATGCAACCTAATTCACGGTCAAGGAAACGAATAGGCCTTCGTTCATCCTCTACGCCGTATTCGACCTCGTTCCCAGCCAATAGACCCCTTACTACCCGCAAATATTCCCTAAAATATGTGGGAGAAACCGGGTCTTGCCCCATAATGCGCATCGCCGTATGCCCAGTCCCAATCCCCAGGAAAACCCTACCGGGAGCAATCTTGTTTATGGAGGCAATCGAATGAGCCGTCACAGGGGCCAAACGGGTGCCTGCTATTGCCACGCCGGTTCCCAAACGGATACGTGACGTATGCCAAGCAGCAAGAGACAAGGTTGCATAACAATCGGACCAGATCATTTGACTGTCTGGAACCCAACCACTCGAATAACCCAGCTTTTCGAGAAATTGGAAAATCTCCCACTCGTCAATTCTGGTGGCAACCATTCCACCAAATTTCATGCCTTCAGCCCTTCGTATCGATCTGTGAACAATCCAAAGAACATCGGACGCTCCAGCNTCAGAAACCAACGTACAGNTGTTGCGGTNTAGATGTTTAAAGAACTAATTAGATCAGGATTCCNNCTCACCCAGNGCCACTTGTATCTCCGCCTCTTTCATACCAATTTCTTTCAATACCTCCCGCCCATGTTCACCCAAACTGGGCTGATGACGCCGAATAGGAAGTGAACTCCGGTCATACTGGTATGGAGTATCGGGAATTTCGATTGTCCCCTCCGTGGGATGCTCATAAGGCCGAAAAAATCCAAGCTGGGTTAGGTGTGGATCGTTTTTAAGCTCTTGGAGCGTGTTGACTTGGCCGACAGGTATGTCTGCTTCTGCCAATAATTCTAACCATTCCGAAGTGCTGCGAGTGGGAAATACCTTGCTTGATATCTTGTATAAATCATCAATATTCTTAGACCGAAGCGACATATCTGAAAACCGAACATCCGCTGCCATATCGGGCATACCAGAGATTTTCCAGAACGAAGACCAATGCTTGTCCGTATACGGAAGAGCNCAAATAAATCCGTCTTTCGTTTTGTAAGGCCTTCGGTTTCGTGAAAGCAACCGAGCATAACCTGGTTCCCCTTCAGGTGGGGAAAATACGGAACCAGACTGATGCTCAATGAGATTGTAACTCACCANGCCTTCAAACATTGAGCATTCCATNTACACNCCNCTACCGGTACGTAGACGTTTAACATACCCGGCAACCAGTCCGTTGGAGGCCATCAANCCTGCGTTCTTGTCCGCTATTACCGANGGAACCANTTGGGGNTCTCCNTCCCTTTGCTGGAAAAGACCNGCAACACCNGATGCNCCTTGNATCACATCNTCATAAGCAGGCCGNCCNCCGTAGAGCCCATCNTCCCGATACCCGTGTAANCCACCGTATANAATTTGAGGATTGNGTTCGAGAACGTCATCCGGACCAAAACCNAGTGAAGANATTTTCTCAGGCCTAATATTGTGAACAAACATGTCTGCNGANCCAATTAAACGTTGCAANGCTTNCTTGGCCGCAGGTCGCTTTAA
>PAVD01000021.1 GCA_002712985.1 Rhodospirillaceae bacterium | reverse complement strand
TTAGAAGAAAAAGGTTTGCTTCAACCTCGGCAGACATTTCTAATACAAATCTCGTGTAATTAGGATGCGCCCACAAACGTACTTCTGTTATCGAAATTTTCTGCTCTGCATCAGAATGGACTGGGTCGGTCCCAATCAAGATAAAGGCTGCGGCAAAAATTAGGATTTGAGTTGCCGCCTTGGTCGCCAGGAGATACGGCCAGCGGAGAGCGACTTCACGGCTAAATTGCAGTTTTTGGCAAGTCAGCATCGAAGTGTTTTTATACTTGTGTTCTGAAGACATAGTTCTGCACTCAAAATGCTGTCTTTTCACGTATAAATACTACCATATATGGTATACGTGTAGTATCATTGTATCGGTAGGCAAGTTTCTCTTGAACTCGGAGGGAGATTTAGCCTTGATTGTGTCAGACGCGTAGAAACGNTATATACATGAAATAGCTGTTTGCTTATGCTACGCCGACTGATTTGTTTAAGATGGGTTGGAAGTTGTGCNTCANGTAAATCGTTAACGGCGGCGAAACGGCCCTATCTCGAACCTTTATATTCGCTGAGGATAACCGAGGAGATTTCTGAGTTGTTGAAACTGACCAGGCCTGAGGAGAATATTGAGATAAGGACTTCTCGGTGGCAGAGGTTGTTTGTTACTGACCTGCAGGCGGTCGAATTTGAGAATCGTCGATCAGATGGGTCGTGCGGCCAAAATAACGATTTTGACAAAACGAATTTTACCAATCTGCTGAGCGCCGGCTGTGTGGATGCCGGGCGCGCGCGGACTGAAAGGATTAGACGCCAATGGCGACAAAGATGCTCATTGACGCTACTCACACGGAAGAGACTCGTGTGGCAGTTGTCAATAACGAATTGCTTGAGGAATTTGATTTTGAGACCTCAACAAAAAAACAAAACAAGGGTAATATTTACCTAGCTAAAGTAACGCGAGTAGAACCGTCTCTGCAGGCAGCCTTTGTCGATTATGGTGGTGATAGGCAAGGATTTCTCGCATTTAGTGAAATTCATCCCGACTACTATCAGATTCCTATTGACGACAGGCGCACTCAAACTCCTGAACAAAAAAGGGAGATAGAGCCAAACTCCGAAGTGGATAATGAATTTGAGGACGCTGACGACGGTCAGGATAAGGATGCACCCAGCTTTGCCGAAGAGGCAGACAGCGGCGAGATCAAGCGGCCGACGGCGCCAACAAAGTATTATCGAATCCAGGAGGTAATTAAACGGCGCCAAATCCTACTAGTGCAGGTGAATAAAGAGGAGCGCGGCACAAAAGGTGCAGCTCTCACCACGTATATTTCCTTGCCCGGGCGTTACTGTGTCTTGATGCCTAACACTTCACGAGGTGGTGGCGTAAGCCGAAAAATAGAGTCACTGGAGGCGCGAAAGCGGCTTCGGTCATTGGTCAGCGATTTAAATGTTCCTGAAGGAATGGCGATAATCGTTCGTACGGCGGGCCAAGAACGAACTAAATCCGAAATAAAACGTGATTTCGACTATTTGTTGCGATTATGGGAAACAATTCGTGATTCTACCCTGAAGTCTATTGCTCCGGCACTGATCTATGAGGAAGCCAACCTAATAAAGCGGTCGATACGCGACCTTTATCGCTCAAATTTTGATGGCATTTTGGTTCAAGGGGAGGACGGGTACCGCATAGCCAAGTCTTTTATGCGCATGATGATGCCTAGTCGCGCCAAATTGGTGCAACCTTATAGAGAAGAGGTAAGTCTGTTTCATCAGTACAAAATTGAAGACCAACTTGACCTTATGCACAGTCCTAGAGTTAGTCTGCCGTCGGGTGGTTACCTGGTAATTAATGCGACTGAGGCTTTGATTGCCGTTGATGTCAATTCGGGACGTGCCACGCGGGAATGGTCGATTGAGGAAACAGCTTTAAAGACGAACCTTGAGTCTGCTGAGGAAATTGCTCGTCAACTGAAATTGCGTGATCTAGCTGGTTTAGTAGTTATAGATTTTATCGACATGGAGGAAATGAAAAACAACCGATCGGTCGAACGACGGTTAAAGGAATCCTTCGCACCCGATAGGGCACGCATACAAATGGGAAGAATTAGCCCATTCGGTTTGTTGGAATTCTCTCGCCAACGGCTGCGTCCCAGTCTGCTCGAGGTTAGTTCTCACACGTGCCCTCACTGTCTTGGCAACGGGCGTGTCCGTTCTTCGGAATCCCTAGTAATGCAAGCATTACGGGTTTTAGAGCATGAAGGGTTGAATGGTTGCAAAGGTAAAGTTTCCGTCAGTTTGCCAACGGAAGCGGCAATGTATTTACTCAATAATAAGCGCCATTCTTTGCACCATCTCGAGTCTAGGTATGGGATGCAAGTGCTAGTAGTTGAAGAAAAAGAGCCCGGGCCAGTGGAGGTCAAAGTTGGTCAAGCCACGATGGACGGATCCCCAACAAGTGATGGCAANACATCTGTAGTTGACAGAAAGNCTAATGGCGGTGCGGCCCGCAGTTTANAGGATCNGGCAAGGAATCGTCATTCGTCGGTTGCTCCGTCTCAGAAGGAGTCACCGAAGACGATAGNGNCTGATGCGACTGAAGGAATGGAATCCGACAAGCCATCCGGTGCTGACAGTTCGAAGAAACAGGTTGAAGGTACCCGGGGTCGACCCCGCCGCAGAGGTCGTCGGGGTGGCAAGAGAAGAAGTCCGAGATCACAAGACACTGAATCTGTTAACACTGACAAAACGGGTAAAAGTGACGATTCCAATACAAATGTNGCAAATGCGGTTGCCTCTGAAGAGACCAGGCAAGAGAGTGACCCGAATGCTGTTTCGCAGGCGCCGTCGGCCGGTGGGGAAAACGAAAGTAGTTCAGCGTCCAATAATCTCAAAAATGGACAAAAGAATACCGCTGAAGAAGGAAAGGGTCAGCATGTTACACGGGGGAGAATAGGGGCTCGCGGCAAGAAACGTTCCGTATCCAATAAAGTTAAAGAAACTTCCGTTGATTCACAGGATAGTCTATCGGCAGATCAAGATGTCGCGCCTACGTCCCCAAAAATCAGCCGTCGATCGCAAATTGCTAAAGTCAGTGAGAAAGGAGGTGACGAACCGCGTCGGTCAAAACGTCGTACAGGAGGTTCTCGCAAACGTGTCTCCAACGCCAAAAAACAGATGAATGCTTTGGATACAGAAACTGATGCAAAAGGCGCCTCAAAGGAAGATAGCTCTATATCAGCGCATACAGATATTAAGTCTGGCGACGCACCGTCTACCGGTAGTTCCGAGGGTGCTGTTTTTCCTAAAGAAAAGAGGCTAGCAGCAACATCGGATGCAATTAATGACAACGAAGAGAAGGGAAGCAGGGCGCGGGTTAGTAAAATAGGAAAGAAATCACCATTAAGAAAAATGGAGGAGGTTATTTCCTCGGGTGAACAAGAGAGCTCAAGGGCGGCGCCTGCCAGCCTTCCAGAGAATAGAGTTAAAAATGAAGACGAACCTACTCCTATTCAGGCTCGTCGTAGGGGTTGGTGGCGGCGTATTAGTAGCTGAGAAAAAAGAGGAAACGGGGATAGAAATTAGCTGGATTTGTCGCACACAACACTTTCTTTTTGTTTATACGAATTCAGCTAAGCCATTCCACTAGCCGTTCTGTGGCACTTACGATAGTTGGTTCAGCTCCAGCAAAAGAAATGCGAAGATACCGGTGGCCTTGTTGAGGGTCGAAGTCAACGCCGGGTGTAGTTGCTACGCCTATTTCCCGCAACATTTCCCGACAAAAGACACCTGAATCGTCGGTTAAATTTGAGACGTCTGCATATAAATAAAAAGCGCCGTCAGCGGGTGCTAGTTTGTCAAATCCTGCGGACGGAAGATGGTCTAGTAGAAAACGTCGGTTAGTTGCGTAGCTCTTTACATATTGGTCGAATTCCATTCGACAACCGAGCGCCGCTAGCCCGGCGTGTTGGGACAAAGACGATGGAGAAACAAAGAAATTTTGCGCAAGCCGTTCTATAGCTGGAGTCAGCCCCGGGGGGCTAATCATCCAACCGATCCGCCAACCAGTCATAGCAAAATATTTCGAAAAGCTATTAATCACTATTGCTTGATCGTTGAAAGATGCAGCAGTTTTCGGCTCCCATTTATAATTGATGCCATGATATATTTCGTCAGAAACTAGCCTAACACGATTGCTCTCACACCAACTTGCTAGTGTCGCTAATTCATCATTCGTTAACATAGTTCCAGTGGGATTGGATGGGCTGGCAATTATCAGACCATCAATAGGGGAGACGTCCTCCAATAAATTTATGGTTGGTTTGAATCGCTCCCTTGCTCCCGCACAGATAGGAACTATATGAAGGCCCAGCGCAGCCAAAATGTTTCTGTATGCTGGATAACCCGGTTCTACCACAGCGATTCGAGCGCCAACATCAAATGCTGCTAAGAAAGCTAATAGAAATGCACCTGATGCACCTACCGTTGCCACCACATTATCTGGTTCAATGGTGGTTCCATAGTATTGTTCATAGTGGTGGGCAATGCCTTCCCTAAATTGCGGTAGTCCGAGTGCCTCCGTGTAGCCAAGTGCCTCGTTTTCGATAGCATATTTGGCCGCGTTGAAGACTTTTTCAGGTGGCCGAAATCCGGGTTCCCCAACCTCTAGATGCAAAATATCGTTGCCAGCTGCCTCAAGTTGATTCGCAGAACGCAGAACTTCCATAGCGAAAAAGGGTGCGACATTACTGCGAAGTGACGGATCTAACTTCTTTATTTTCATCAATCTAGCCTTAGCGCCATTCCTTCACCTCGTGGATCCGAAGATTGGTGGCACCGGGAACCAACCTCTAGACCCATTTCGCAATGAAATGCATTAATACGACCAATCGTTCCTACTTGGGACACTTTGTGTCCTCTACGCTTAAGTCCAGTGAGCCACTCTTCGGGTGTGCCTGGCTCAAACAAAACCTGATCCGGTATTCCACCATGGTGCAAGCGCGGCATATTGATTGAGTTGTCCAAAGTTAAATTTTCAAGGAATACTTTCTGCGTAACCCACGCTAGCGCCGATGGAGCGGCAGTGCCGCCTGTTGCCGTTGCGATCATCCTTAGTTCATGTGAGGATCGGTTCAACACCAAGATCGGAGAAAGAGATTGTGGACCTAAACCATTTTGGTTTGGGGCAGCTGCTAGTACAATTCCTGTGTCTCCTGCAATGCGACCAAGGCCAAATAAATTGTGAAGACTCAACAGACACGCTATTGCAAGCCCGTCTTTGTCCGCCACTACGAAAGATGTAGCACTTGGATTCTCGTGCCTTTCCTGAGGTTGAACGGTGAGCTGATTTTCTGTTGTTCTTTTATTTGGGTTGTAGCTCGACATCAGTATCGCCAAGTACTCTCTGCTAGTTAGTTTATTTATTGGCANNGTTGTAGAACCGTCGGAAAAGAGAGCCATGCTACGAACTGAAAATGCTCGTATAGAACTTTCGACAAATAGGTGTGCTCGCTCTATCTGATTTGGTGCAAGATGACCGCTGTTATCCGCAAACATTGACCATATTTGCATCGCGGTTAATGCACCCGCTGTTGGTGGTGGGCTGGTAAAAACCAAAAAATCACCGATTTGCATCGAAATTGGTTCTTTCCAAGTTGCGGCAGTATTTTGTAAGTCTACATGTTTAAGGGAACCACCATTATTTTCGGCTCCGCGGATTAGGGCTGTGGNAATCTGTCCAGCATAAAAATCACCAATCCCATGCACGCGAACTCTAGTCAACACATGCGCAAGGTCAAATTGCTGCAGCATATCCCCTGCTTCCAGCGGAGTTCCGTCAGTTCTTGAAAAAATGAATCTGGCCTGGGGGTCCATAAAGAACGTGGGCGCTGCTAGTTTTAAGTCAATTGCAAGGGCACGNCTTACGGGCACACCAAATCGAGCCAATTTTTCGGCCGGTTCAATCAACTTTTGCCAGTTGGCCCGACCATAACGTTNGTGTAAGGCAATCATGCCCCTTAGTGTCGCGGGTGCGGCGGCAAGGCGTGATATTCTTTCCGGTCGTGTAGTTGGGGGAGGGGCAGAAAACTCTAGTACGTCTGTACGACCAGAAAGTGAATGGTGCGTTAGGCACATGCCGCCCCCGCCAAGGCTGGCCGTGGAAGGCAATGTTACCGATAGGGTAAAAGCCATGGCTACAGCCGCATCTGCCGCGGAGCCACCCGCTGCCAAAACACTTTGACCTATCAGCGCAGAATGGGGTTCGTCTGATATTATTCCTTGGAAAGGGGTGTTCTCAACAGGTCTGACATCATTTCGTGGTTGCCGGAATGTCTTTTTCCCTTCCTGTGCCGCGGCTTTACTGATACTGGGTTCGAGCTGCAACCATTCAACCGGTTCAAGAAACAAATGTACAATTACGAAAACTGAGGAAAGGGTTTTGAGAGAGAACGTGCAAAACGTTAATAGAAGTGTATACACGTAATGGTTTTCATTTAAAGGAGTATTATGTGTGGTTGCAACGTTAGTCCGACTATTCATGTTCACTTACATGGCCTGCTGGTTGTTGATTGNCANCGTCGTAGCGGCTCAGCAAATGCCGCTAATTCGTGACTCTGAGATTGAGCATATCATTCGCCGGTGGGGAGATCCATTATTTGACTTAGCCAGCTTGGACAGGAAGGCTGTTANCATAAGATTGGTTAACAGTTCAACCTTGAATGCATTTGTAACTGGTGGGCAGAATATATTTTTGCATAGTGGACTCCTTATTGCTAGCACAGGGCCAAACCAAATTATCGGTGTCATTGCGCATGAAATTGGTCATTTAACGGGCCGNCATATCGCTCGGACAGATGAGGCAATACGTAATGCCAGAAATATAACTCTGATGCACACTCTGCTTGGTATCGGAATACTTGCTGTAGGGAGTGCCACGGGGTCCACACATGCTTCTAAGGCCACCGGTGCATTAGTCCTGGGCGGCGGTGCGGCGGGTGTTCGACATTTTCTTTCTCATACACGAACGCAGGAACGTGCGGCAGATCAATTCGCATTGACATTATTGGATCGGAACAAAATATCCGCACGGGGTTTGTTAAAATTCTTAAGAAAATTTGAGGAGCAGGAATTGCTCGCTGATTTTCGTCAAGATCCATATTTGCGAACCCATCCTCTGACTCGAGAGCGATTAACGACAATAAAGTACCATGTCGATACTTCTCCATGGTCAGCGATGCCGATAGCGGATATCGACCTGGAGAGTCATGCGCGGGTGAAGGCGAAGCTAATAGGTTTCTTGCAAACTCCGGAATATACGTTCCAACATTATCCGGACGATGATCGAAGTGTGGCAGCCCGTTACGCCCGGACCATAGCGTATCATCGCGCGCTCAAAATTAATGCCGCAATCGGAGAAATTGATGGGCTAATACATGAATATCCGAAAGATGCGTATTTTAAGGAGCTTAAAGGTCAGATTTTATTCGAAAATGGTCGGCTGGCTGAAGCATGGCCGTACTATGATGCAGCAAACAGCATCTTACCAAACGACCCCGTTTTGATGTTGGAGCTTGCGCGTCTTGGAATTGAGTTAGAAAAACAACCATTTCTGGCTAAATCGATCACTGCTTTAGAGCATGTTGTTAGGGTAGAGCCGGACAACAATGTTGCTTGGTGGTTGTTATCTATTGGGTATGGCAGAGTAGATCGTCTGGCCGAATCCGCATTGGCCTCTGGGGAGCAGGCGTTGCTGGAGGGGCGGTCCAACGATGCAGCTCTTCATGCGGAGCGGGCCGGCCGTATTGTCCCGGAAGGGTCTCCATCGTGGTTGCGTGCCCAGGATCTGCGAGAGGTGGCTAGACGGAGGCAAAGTGCGACCGACCATTAATTTCGAGAACACCTATTTGGATAACATCGAACTTCAATATATTATTTAGCAGCGGCTTCTCGCTCTTAATATTTCCGTGGGTGGCNACAGTTATAAGTCAAACAAACCGCAGGTGGGTTTACATGAGTGTCATATCAGCAACTGGCTTTGGGAAACTTCCACGTTTGAAACTATCTTGGATCATTGTGGTCGTGGCTCTTCTCTTGCCGGTTCACGTTTACGGGCAAGAAGAACTGACCACAGAGACGGTCGGAGAGATTGAACGCATCATACACGATTACCTGATGGAGCACCCTGAGGTAATAATCGAGTCCGTACAAAAGTTGCGTGAGAAGCAGGAAGCCATGGAAATGGAGGAGGGCACTCAAAATTTACGTGCATTCCGAGATCAACTAGAGAATGATCCCCTGACACCGATTGCAGGAAATCCAGACGGCGATATAACTATTANAGAGTTTTTTGACTATCGATGCGGCTATTGTAAAAGTACTTTGGCTACTCTNCTTCAATTGTTGACCGAGGATTCGAGAGTAAAGCTAGTTTTCAAAGAGTTTCCCATATTAAGTGAAGAGTCGGAGACTGCTGCAAGAGCGGCTCTGGCCGCGGAGATGCAGGGACAATATTTCACATTTCACAATGCATTAATGGGCACGCGCCTTTCACTAACGAAAGAAAACATATTAGAAATTGCAGAAAAGTATGGACTGGACGTTGATAGACTTGCAATTGATATGGAGTCACCTGAGGTAGTGTCACAGGTGGAAGCGAACAAAAAACTTGCTTCTAGTTTAAATATCAGGGGCACTCCAACATTTGTTATTGGAGAAGATATTGTGCCAGGGGCTATTGATATCGAAACGTTTCGTGAAATTATTAGAAAAATACGTGATGGCTAGCACCTTGTCTGGCCTGATATCTTTAGGCGACAAGGAAAACAAACTTCGTTCCATATTTACTGTCGCAATTGTTCTCGACGTTGGTCGACTGGGAATTAATTAGACTGTTTAAAGTGCTAGTTAATTTTCAGTTCTAAGAGCTTATCGTCTCATCCAGAATACGCCGGTTTCAATGATTAGTCTTTTCAGAAATTCATCGTTTCGTTGGCTGCGCAACGGCGAATTGCGATCGGGACCGTCCTTNCTCAAAATTTTGTTGCTTATTTGTGTTGTTGAAGCTTGTGGGATTAATAGCTGCAGCATGGTCAATTTAGAAAATGATATAGGTGATAACGAACATGCAAGTTTTGAAAAACTATTGAACAATCATCCGGAGTTAGACTCGGTTGCTAATATTGTTTACGACAGTGTTTCAAGCCACTCGGATACCAATTTATATTCTCAGCAACTTGCGTTGTTTGCTGAGGTATTTGTTCTGGCTCAAAGAAAATACATTAATATGCTCTCACCAGAACGTCTGATTGCTGGGGCACTATCGGGAGTAAAAAAAATACAAGCCAACAGAATGCATGGGGAATCAAAGTCTCCCGAGATAGTAATGTTAACAATTATAGAACATATGATTTCCAATTTAGATGCGCATTCTGCTTATTTACCGCCTGAGGTTTACGAACAGGCCAAGGCTCGGAGGCGAGGTAGATTTGGTGGTGTAGGAGTCCAGGTTAAGGTGGAAAATGGACTCATAAGATGTATTGCNGCGATTGAGGGAACTCCTGCCCAACGCGCAGGAATTGAGGCTGGTGATCGCATAAGCCATATTGATGGGGAACCGGTATCGGGAATGAATTTGAGGCAGGCCGTTGAGCGGATGCGTGGCCCGCCGGGGTCAACGGTTCTTATAAGAGTGCTGCGAGGTCGGGACTCACAGAGTTTTAGCTTCAGGATTGTGCGTGAGGTTATTCACGTGGAATCGGTTCGTGCTCGACTTGAAGGGGATATCGGCTATGTACAAATCCATACTTTCAGCGAGCAAACGTACCGATCCATGTATGACGCGATCAATGAATTTTCCTCCAGACAGGGACATTTTCTGAAAGGTTTAGTAATTGATTTAAGGGATAATCCCGGAGGCCTACTAGATCAAGCCTTAAAGGTAAGTGACGCTTTTTTGGCTGAAGGAGAGATTGTTTCTACGATTGGTCGCGATAACAATCAGGTTCGTCGATTTCGGGCGAATCCTCAAGACATAGCTTTTGGAATTCCAATTGCGATTCTGATAAATGGGGGCAGTGCGTCTGCATCTGAGATAGTGTCGGGAGCACTTAAGGATCATGGGAGAGCCATCGTTTTGGGAGAACGATCATTCGGAAAAGGTTCAGTCCAGACTGTTATGCCACTGGGGAATGGCCAGGGTGCATTACGTTTAACCACGGCCCTTTATTTCACTCCCTCTGGAAAGTCTATACAGGTTCACGGGATCGAGCCCGATATTGTTTCGGAAAATGAACGCTCCGTATCAAGGGAGAACAACCTTGATAATTACTTATCGGCCCAAGGCCCGCTTCCCAGAAGCAGCGGTGAATTGCTGCAACACGCATGCCCTCACGCCGCTAGTGTCGACGATCCTATTTTGACCTGTGCTTTTTCGACTCTCCGTCGCCGGAATGTTTTCCATGAATTGGACTCCTATAGGTAAACCATTAGTTACCGAATAGTTCCATTTTAGATCTGATTNCAGGGTGGAAAAAATGATCAAGGATTGACCGGACAAGATCAATGAGAACTTACAGTTTATCCAATTCACGCTATTTGTTAGGAAGTCTCCGGCAAACCTAGATTAATCCTCCAAGAGGTGAAGANGGATCTGCATAAAGCTTTTTATTTATACGCCCCGCGAGATAAGCCATGCGACCAGACTGTACAGCTAATCGCATAGCTTTGGCCATTAGAAGTGGGTTATCGGCCTGAGCAATAGCCGTATTCATCAATACACCATCGCACCCTAATTCCATAGCTTCTGTCGCGTCAGAGGAGGTGCCAACACCGGCATCAACTATTATTGGTACCTGGGCAGCCTCAACTATCAAACGGATATTGACAGGATTTTGTATCCCTAATCCGGATCCAATCGGGGCTGCAGCGGGCATAACTGCACAGCAACCCATTTCTTCAAGGCGTTTTGCTCCGATGGGATCGTCGTTGCAATACACCATTACATTAAACCCGTCTGTCACCAGTGCCTCCACTGCTTGAAACGTTTCCGTCATGTTCGGATAAAGAGTTTTCTCGTCTCCCAACACCTCTAATTTAACCAAATTCCAACCGCCTGCTTCACGCGCCAATCGCAGCGTCCGTAGTGCTTCGTTAGCCGTGTAACAGCCTGCAGTATTGGGCAAATAAATATATTTACTTGGGTCGATAAAATCCATCAACATGGGTGCATTTGGATCCGTAACATTAACCCTTCGAACGGCGACGGTCACAATTTCGGCGCCAGACGCTTCAATTGCGGAAGCTGTTTCTTCAAAGTCTCGATATTTTCCGGTTCCCACTATTAGTCGCGATGTCAATTGATTGTCACCAACAGTCCAGGTGTCTTCATCCGCACCAAGAGCTTCAATAGTTCTTCTTGAATTTGCTGGGTTTTGATGGTTGCCACCGCCTATGAAGTGAACAACTTCGATAGAATCACCATCAAGCACATCCGTGTTTTGAAATGTTGTACGGGGCACGATTTCAAGGTTTCGTTCAACCGCGATTTTATTCTGATCAAGCCCCAATTTAGCAAGCAGATCACTCAGGGTAAGGGGGCATTCAAAATCTCGGTCTTCGCCATTGAGTGTTATACGCATGATACAACCGGTTCGTTACATGATACAGGAATCAATCTCAATAAGTTTTCCCATTTTTTAAGGTGCAAATAGCTGACGAAACATGCTGTTACTACCAAAGGAGTTTATATCCAGCAAGATTGATGCAATTGCTTCCCCTAGGCTTGGTTAGCAAAAAGAAGCCTTTATCGCTCAGTGGCCGTTACTTTCTCGCTATTATTTTAGTATAACCACTTTTGAATTGGGAAGCACGAATAGGTTGAACGAAGGGAGTTTTGCTTTAACGTGGGGTTAGCAAGATCCCGCATGAAGTTTCGAAAATGAAGCACAAAGTTCTAATCCTGAATGGGCCTAATCTCAATATGTTAGGAATTCGCGAGCCCGACATATATGGATCTGGCAGCTTATCGGATGTTGAATTCGCTTGCGAACAAGAAGCCAAGGCCTTGTCGATGTCAGTTATATGCAAACAAAGCAACGAAGAAGGTAAGCTAGTAACGTGGGTCCAAAACGCAATCAATGATATGGATGGCCTTTTGATTAACGCCGGTGCGTATACCCACACTTCTCTTGCTCTTCTCGATTCCCTCTCTGCAGCACAACTGCCTACGATTGAAATACATATGTCGAATATCCATTCCCGGGAACAATTTCGTCATCACTCGTTTGTGTCTCTTGTGGCCTCTGGAATGATTTGTGGCCTTGGCAGTTATGGTTACGTTCTGGGCTTGCGTGCCATCCATCGTATCTTAAATACAGCATAACTAAGTTGTTGGAAGGAAGCCGTGATAAAGATTCGTGTAGAAGATGCATTAATTCGCCATTTAGCCGAATTACTTGAAGAGACAGGTTTAACAGAGATTGAATTGGGCAGTGGCAGGGACCGAATCAGAGTGGTGCGTGGTGCAATGTTAGGTGACACCAATGCTGCGCTTGCGCCGGCAGCCGTATCTAGAGGAGTGGTGGATCCCGTTGCTACCGGGAGTCAACAAGCCAGTTTGAATGTTGATCACCCTGGTGCAGTTGTCTCGCCTATGGTGGGTACGGTTTATCTTGCGCCTGAACCAGGAGCAAAGCCGTTTGTTAGTGTTGGGGATGAAATACACGCCGGGGACACAATGTTCATTATCGAAGCTATGAAGACGATGAACCCAGTGGAAGCCCCGAAAGATGGGAGGGTTGAGGAAGTGCTGGTGGGGAATGGCAGTCCTGTGGAATATGGCGAAGTTCTTGCTCTTCTCGAATAACTGCTAATGTTTAAAAAAGTCCTGATTGCAAATCGGGGTGAAATTGCCCTTCGAATTCAACGAGCATGTCGTGAGATGGGGATATCCACTGTTGCGGTGCACTCAACAGCTGACTCCGAAGCTATGCATGTCCGTTTGGCTGACGAGTCTGTCTGTATAGGCCCTCCACCCGCTCGTGAAAGTTACTTGAACATACCGTCAATCATTGCAGCTGCACAATTGACAGGAGCGGATGCAATCCATCCTGGATATGGATTTTTGTCAGAAAATGCNGAATTTGCCCGGATCATAGAGGCTCACCGACTGACTTTCATTGGTCCTACAAGCCGACATATTGAAATGATGGGGGACAAAGTGATGGCTAGGCGGTCGCTGGCTCAACTCGGTGTGCCGTTAGTGCCTGGGAGTGCAGGAACGGTTGATACTCTCGAAGTTGCAGAAGGACTAGCAAGAGAAATTGGATACCCAATCTTGGTGAAGGCGGTGGCTGGCGGTGGTGGGAGAGGNATGAAGGTTGCACTTGATGCTAGCCAGNTAGAGACACAGTTGTTAATGGCAAAGCGTGAAGCATTGGAATCTTTTGGAAATGAACAGGTGTATATCGAGAAATACTTACCTAGTCCGAGGCACATAGAGCTACAAATTGTGGCAGACATGCACGGAAATGTTGTCCACTTAGGTGAGCGCGATTGTTCTATTCAGCGGCGTCATCAAAAAGTTTTGGAAGAAGCGCCTTCACCAATTTTGAATAACACTATTCGTGATGAAATTTGCTTGCGCGCCGTTAGCGCAATAAAAAAGTTAGGATATCTTGGAGCTGGAACGTTGGAATTCTTGTTTCAAGACGGAGAGTTTTATTTTATCGAAATGAATACACGCATTCAGGTGGAGCACCCTGTTACAGAAATGATAACTGGTATAGACTTGGTGTACGAACAAATTAGGGTCGCTGCAGGGGAACCTTTATCGTACGGTCAAGACGATATTCACTTTAAAGGTCATGCAATAGAATGTCGTATCAACGCTGAATCTCCGATCGATTTTCGTCCTGGGCCAGGTCAGGTGACAGAATATCATCCTCCTGGAGGTGGTGGTGTCCGGATCGACTCTGCACTTTACGCCGGATATAAAGTTCCACCGTTTTATGATAGCATGATCGGAAAATTGATAGTACACGGCTCAAATCGGAATGAATGTTTAATGCGACTGCGACGAAGTCTAGAGGAATTTGTGGTTGGAGGCATAGAAACTACCCTTCCACTTCATCAACGATTGGTTAACGAACCAGACTTTATAAATGCGAACTATGATATTCACTGGCTTGAACGTTTAATGGACGATTCACAGTAAGCCTACTTCCGGGCTTGTTATGACTGATTTCTTCGGCAATAAAGTCTCTTCGGAAATACTCCTTCAAGCTTATCGCTCAGGGCTTTTCCCTATGAGCGAGAGCCGAGATGATTCAACGATATATTGGGTCGACCCAGAAAAGCGGGGGATCATTCCTTTGTCAAATTTCCACACGTCTCGATCTTTGTTGCGGACGTGCCGCAGAGGGGCTTATGGAATTAGTGTCGACAGGAATTTTCGTGAGGTCCTAGAGGCTTGCGCAAGGAAGACGCGGCAAAGGCGGGAAACTTGGATAAATCAGGAGATAAGAGAATTATATGTCGAATTATTTGAATCGGGCCATGCCCATTCAGTGGAGTGTTGGTCCGATGGAGTGTTGGTTGGTGGATTGTACGGCGTGGCACTTGGGGGCGCATTTTTTGGAGAAAGCATGTTTAGTTCAAAAACCGATGCGAGCAAAGTTGCATTGGTCCATCTAGTTGCAATACTTCGATTCGGTGGTTTTTGTTTACTTGATGTTCAGTTTCTAACGGNGCACCTCCGCCAGTTTGGGGCGATTGAGGTAGATCGATCAACGTACTTGCATCAACTGGAAGATGCATTGTCTAAGGACGCTAATTTTCATTCTGTTAGTAGAGCCGGAGGTAAGGATTCAATTGTTACAGATGGTACAGGATCTGTTGAACTCGGAGAATAGCATTCTAGTACGATAAGGTCGTATACTGAATGTTCAAGCGTTGAGAGGCCCGGGGACGATGAAAACATCCATCCAGAAAATAGTTTAATCGCTTCTTCATTCTCTCGAGTTTCACTTATTTCAAGAAAAGCAATACTCTCTGGGGGTTCTTCNGGAGGAGATTGAAAGCACTTGCGTGGCTTAATTCGCAAGCGTCCGAACTGAACTTCAGAACCTATTGAGACTTCTAATTTGAAAACCCGACCTGTAATTTTGTCCAGTGCTTCTATCAAAACTAGATCTTTATATCCAGCAATTGCAGGTGTGGCCCACAAGAAAAGAACAAGTAAGCCCGTTATTACTTTAGTGTTCACGTTGTTTTGTCGTTTCAGGACTCGTTCTCAAATGGTTCTTGAAGGGTTTTGATAATTTGAGATAGAACATTTCGGATCTGCCGCTCGTCACATCCCATCAACACGGCATCTTCAAGGGCATCTTGGCACATATCGCGAATTTCCAGGATATTTTCATTAAGTACCTTTATCTTTTCCAGGCACCCGAGGGGTATTCCGTCCGCATCCAACCAAGTTGGAAGTTCTGCATCCTTGTCCGATTTCTCTCGCTTGATAACCATGTCTCGATTNTAACCTAGTTATTTTCTTTCGGGTTATAAATCATTTGACTGATCAAACCAATTATATCAGCTGTGTCCTGGGTGTATGTGATGCTTCCTCCTGGGGCAACATTTCTTTCTCTCCTCCTGGTTCAAGGCGCATATATTGACCGCCCAGTAGNCCTTCGGCTGGATATTATTGCCATGGTGCCCTGAGGCAGCTTAAATTCAGCCGTCTATCGCCATTCTTACTTCGGCAAGAAATGTCGTGGGATCTATATTCAGCCCAAGACCCCTTCCTACTTTGATGCCACTCAATTTTACATCCGCTCCTTNCGTCAGTGACCCGACGCTTGAAAACGTTGCCGTGATCGTGTAGCCGGCTACTCTTTGTACATCGCAATTGGGATAGGCAAAAATTACAGAACAAAGTGTTACCGCCAGAACAAGGGTGTTGATCAATGTTTTCAGGGCGTTGCGGGACATGTTATCTCTAGTCCGATCAGTGCTGCTAAGAGGCCACACAGGGATACCCACTTTGGCGGCACCAAATTCAGGTGGAGGTCAAACAATAAAACAATGATTTCCTCAACTAAATTTATCGTTTAAGCAGTTCAGTTCCACAGTCCAACATAGTTCGAGTGACTTACGATGCGAATCAAGAAGGCGCTCAGCCGGCGTGAGCGTGTCGGTTTTGCAATGTTAATCGCGGCGGCCGTTGGGTTTGGTATATCGCCATCATGTGCAAAACTCGCATATAGCGCTGGTGCTGAGCCGTTAACTTTAGTATTTGCGCGATTTACGATTTGTTTATTGGGAATTACAGCGATATCCCATTTACAAAATGTCCCTCTATTCACTGAGAAAAGATTGGTCCTTAAGGCCTTATTAATGGGTTGTCTGCTTGCTTGGAATGCTTCTGGTTATCTGTCCGCTGTAAAGTATGTGCCAGTCAGCCTGGCTGCTGCTTTATTCTACACCTTTCCCGTGCAAGTCGGAGTCATTTCGGCAGTGTGTGGCCTAGATTCCCTGACGAAAAGAAGAGTTTTAGCACTTTTTGTTGCTTTTGCTGGAGTTTTACTTTCGGTCGGATTTGGAACCTACGAGGCAGACTGGCGAGGGGTTGTCTTGGCCATTGGCGCAGGTACGGGTGTGGCGATGAGTTCAGTCTTATTTGCTAGAATGGCGCAGGAAGGAAATAGTATTACTCTTGTGTTTTGGGCCATGATAGCGGCTAGTGCAGTAAGTTGGTTGGTGATGTCTCTCTCCGTTGGCGTCCAGCTTCCAAACGACAGACTAGGATGGATAGGCTTCTTAATCTCTATGTTTGCATTTGCATTTGCCCTAGTAGCTTATTATTTGGCTCTTCCTCTCGTGGGTGCCGTACGAGCCGCTTTGACTGCCAATCTTGAACCTGTCATAGCCATAATAGTTGCAATAATAGTTTTACGTGAGGAGCCTAGATTTCTACAACTTGTTGGTATCACACTGATTTTAGGCGCAGTTTTTTTGGCACGCTATGGTGTTGAGTCTTCGCCCGGTCGATCGGGTAGCCAGGGTTCATAATCTCCGATGGCCGATGGTCTTGAATTTCCCTTCTCAAGGGCGCCTGGCGGGGAATACGCGTNGCCGGTACCAGTTGGGTTCGATCTATGTTCGATCATCCATGTTTTTCTGGCCGACGACTCACCTANAGGCGGATCTGTTATAGTGTGGGTAAGCCAAGCTTGCCATCGAGAAGGTACTGCAGAGCCTTCAGCATCTCCATTATAGATNACCCAACGTCGTTCCTGTCTGTTAACTTTATTTCCTTGTCGGCGATAATATCGGTTGTCAAACTGGTCCTTGCCGANAAATTTACCGAAAAGGCGAGTGAAAATTATAGTGCCTAGAGAAGTTTTCATAAACGTTCTACCAAATGTGAATGTTCGACTGTAATCCTTACGCTAACTTTTCGATGAGGCTAGTTTATCGTTTCCAACGATAGTCGTCAGGTTGAACGTAGCTAAACGTTGTAAAGACATATTATCATAAGTGGAAACCCCCGATGCGACCTGTGGCTACCNTTTTTATCGTAATCCTGATTTTAGTATCAACTATAAATATCATAGCAGCCGCAGAGTCTTGGTATATCGATGAAGTTGAACTGAAGGCGCTAGAGATAGAAGAAAAAGTAATCGGTTGGAGGAGGCAGATCCACCAAAATCCTGAGCTTGGAAACCGTGAATTTGAAACCGCGGCACTTGTTGCCCAACATCTACAGGCTCTCAATTTCGATGNTGTACAGACACAGGTAGCGCACACTGGTGTAGTTGGGATTTTGCATGGTCGCCTTCCTGGAGCGGTTGTTGCGCTGCGAGCGGACATGGATGCGCTGCCAGTAACTGAGGAAACAGGTTTGCCGTATGCTTCTACGGTACGGACAACGTATAACGGCCAGGACGTTGGTGTTATGCATGCCTGTGGGCATGATGCACACGTGGCAATTCTGATGGGCGTTGCTGAAATACTATCGTCAATGCGAGACCATATACCTGGCTCTGTTAAGTTTATTTTTCAGCCAGCAGAAGAAGGTCCGCCAGACGGGGAGGACGGGGGCGCAGTCCTTATGGTCGCGGAAGGTGTTCTTCAAAATCCACTTCCAGCGGCAATTTTTGGTCTACATATAGGGACACGAGATCTTAATACGCTTCACTACGGCATAGGCCCAACCCACGCCAGCGCAGACGTGCTTAAAATTCACGTAAAAGGGAAAC
>PAVD01000020.1 GCA_002712985.1 Rhodospirillaceae bacterium | reverse complement strand
GGCCCAGCTAAACTGAACTTGGAAAGTACTAATGGATGGATTTCCCCAAAATACCCTAGCACGTTCTTAGGGCCTAACCTAAGCGTACCTGAACGCCCGGGATGGTACCAGTCAGGCGCATCTGAGGTCACACATATCCGTCCTGCAGGAACGCGTAGACCCGAGAGGACAGAGATTGCATCAGCCTTTGCATCAAAAACATCCACAGCCCGTGCCTTCGCTATCCAGTCGCGCGGAGTGAACTGTCCGGTACGAAGCCCTGTAGCAACAGTCTGTTGTCCGTCCGCTGCATCAGTTTGATATTGCGGACCCACCTCATAAAAACCGAGGTCAGAGAAGCCCCTTTGCGCGTTCCTTATTCCTGCATCAAGTAAATTGGGTAGTAAAGACGGGCGCATGTCAGACAACTCCTCAGTGATAGGGTTATCCAACTTTAACGCCGCAGAGCCGCCTCCAAACATTTTTGCGTGATCTTCGCTGATAAAGGACCACGTCACGCACTCGTTGAGGCCACGCGACGCCAGCATACGTCGTGTCTGTCTGACCCATCTTTGTAAAGTATTCAACGCCGGCGTGCTGGAACCCGATTGCAACATTGAAGCGGCCGGGATCGCGTCGTAACCCTTGATACGTAGTATTTCCTCTACCAGGTCGGCTTCCCCATCAATATCGTTCCTCCATGACGGTCTTTGAACCTTCCAGACACTATTTGCCCAATCACTCTCGAAACCAAGACCATCAAGAATCTGCCCGCAGTCGCTCGGTGAGACATCCAATCCTCCAAGTTCCTTAACGCGTTCCGGCCGAAACCTGATTTCGCTTTGATCGAGGGGTTCTCTTCCCACGGAGATGATGTCACTGGCCTCCCCACCACATATATCTTGGATCAGCTTAGTAGCAAACTCCATGCCATATGAGGCACCGGCCCTGTCGATGCCACGCTCAAACCGATAACGTGCATCTGATTCGATGTTTAATTTCCTACCTGTGGTAGCAGTGCGTATAGGATCGAATAAAGCGGATTCAATAAAAACATTTGTAGTTTCGTTACCACAAGCTGTTGTCACCCCACCGATAACCCCCCCCAAAGCGACTGGACCAGAGTCATCGCAAACTACTGTCATACCCCCATCAAGGGCGTACTTCCTGTCGTTAAGCGCATCCAAGGTTTCACCTGATTTTGCAAGGCGCACATGCACGTTACCCTTCAGTTTATCCGCATCAAAAACATGCAAAGGCCGCGCTCGATCCACGGNAATAAAATTAGTGATATCGACCAATGCCGAAATGGGACGTAAACCTATCGCAAGAAGCCGTTGCTGCAGCCACGACGGGCTTTCTCCATTGACTACGCCCTTAATACTTCGTCCAACAAAAAAAGGGCACGCGTCTGCAGATTCTTCGTCGAAGTTCAAATAAACATCTGTTGGGCACCGAAATTTTCCCGCCGCTGTCTCAATATCCTGTGTTANTTGGCGTCCCATATCAGCAGCAGCTAGATCACGAGCTATGCCGAGAACCCCCAAACAGTCTCCGCGGTTGGGCGTTACCGCGATGTCGATGATTGCATCATCAAGCCCCAAAANTTGCACCAATGAATCACCCGCCTNGGCGGTTTCACCTAGTTCTATGATCTNATCATGATTTTCACTAAGGCCTAATTCGCGCTCAGAGCACAACATACCGTGTCCCGTAACACCTCTTATAGCGCGTTTCTCCAGAGTGAACCCGGCACCGGGCANATAAGTCCCAATGGGCGCAAACACCCCTTTAATCCCCGCACGGGCATTGGGGGCCCCACACACCACCTCAAATTTTTCAGAACCTGTATCAACAACGCATAATTTGAGCCGGTCCGCATTAGGATGGGGTACCACATCGATGACGTGGCCAACAATAAAAGGTTCTAGGTGTTCAGAACGATCTATGACCTCCTCGACTTCAAGTCCGATCATAGTCAGTCTATTGACTAACTCTTCGAGGGTTGCCTCAGTCTCCAGATGTTCTTTTAGCCAGCCAAGTGTAAATTTCATCGGCTCAAACCTTGCCCTAAAGTGGGTAAATCAAGGGCCGCGAAACCATAATTCTTTAACCAACGTAAGTCACAGTCAAAGAAGCTTCGTAAATCCCGAATCCCATATTTGAGCATGGCAATCCGATCAATACCGACGCCAAACGCAAATCCTTGCCATTCGGCAGGATCAAGTCCGCAGTTTTCCAGAACACGTGGATTGACCATACCGCAACCGAGAATTTCCATCCACTCGCCCCCGGCGCCAATATGGCGTGCGCCGTCTTTTATCGAACACCCAATATCAACTTCGGCAGATGGTTCAGTGAACGGGAAATAACTAGGACGAAANCGCAAAGGCAAATCTTCAATTTCAAAGAATGCGCGAGCAAAATCTATTAAACATCCNTTCAAGTGGCCCATATGAATATTGCGATCTATGACGAGACCCTCAAGTTGATGGAACATTGGGGTATGAGTGATATCGTAGTCGTGTCGAAATGTCCGACCTGGAATTATTATTCGATGAGGCGGTGGTTTCGCCATCATGGTCCGAATTTGGACTGGAGACGTATGTGTCCTCAGGACCAACCGTTCTCCATTACTTTTCTCTCGAAAATAAAAGGTATCGTGCATCTGCCGAGCAGGGTGCTCTGGCGGTATATTCAGNCCCGTAAAGTTAAAAAACTCCGTTTCAATATCTGGGCCCTCCGCAACGGTAAATCCAGATCCAGCAAATATTTCGGTTAACTCGTCCAACACCTGGCTCACTGGATGAATCGTACCACTACGTTCTGGTCGAACAGGCGCAGTCACATCAACAGCCTGATCTGACAGTTCTGCAATAAGGGTTTGAGATTCAAGCTCCTCACGACGGTCCTCAATAGCCGTTGCTAACTCGGACTTTAACACATTATACACCTTGCCGGCTGACTGGCGCTCACTCGGCTGCATAGCGCCTAGCCCTTGCATCAACTCACTGAGACGACCTTTCTTTCCAAATACTGAAATCCGGACGGATTCAAGCGACGTAAGTTCATCAGCCGCTTCGATGGCGCCGAGGAACTCTTCTCTCACTTTATCGCTTAGTTGCTTTGCTTTCATATTCGCACTTCAGGGTAAGTGCTATCCCATGCATGAGGATAGTAACAACTTAGAGGTTCACATAAGTATTAAATGCGGAAGAAACAAATAGCTAGCGGGCGGTGTATAAAAATTGCCTCTCCCGCTACCAACTCGCTGACTCAAGAGTGGGCTAGAGCAGTCCTGGCCTGGCCCACCAGGTCCTCAAAAGACGCTGGAGCACTTACTGCAAGATCCGCCAAAACCTTACGGTCTAGCTCCACACCCGCCTTGTTGAGACCTTCAATAAACTGACCGTAGGTCAGTCCGTGTTGACGGGCACCCGCGTTGATCCGTTGAATCCAAAGTGCCCTGAATACCCTCTTGCGCGTTCGTCTGTCACGATAAGCATACTGACGGGCCTTCTCTACGGCCTGATTCGCAGCTCGAATTGTATTCTTTCTCCGGCCATAGTAACCCTTGGCTGCCTTAAGCACCTTTTTGTGCCGAGCATGCTTGGTTACACCTCGCTTAACCCTCGACATTACGAACTCCTAACCATTCCGGAGAAAGTTCCGTTTCACGATCTGAGCATCTGGACCTGCCATAGTAGTGGAATGACGTGCGTTTCGAAGAAATTTCTTTGTTCGCTTGATCATTCCGTGCTGCTTGCCAGCGGGCTTCATNCGAACTTTGCCAGTGGCAGTCAGCGTAAATCGCTTCTTGGCACTGGATTTCGTTTTAATTTTAGGCATTTTCCACTCGTCAAGTCACCTGATACCATTGGCCAGCACTTACCAGGAAGGCGCCGGTTTATACCGGGCCCGNGAAAGNTTGGCAAGTGGCCGTTGAAACGTTTCTTCTTCGTGATCCCTANCGTGGAGCTACNACCATAGTCATTTGGCGACCCTCGAGTCTCGGCATTTGCTCAACTTTTGCCACATCATCAAGGTCAACCTTGACTTTCATAAGGACATCCATACCGATTTCTTGATGTGCCATCTCTCGGCCCCTAAATCGCATGGTCACTTTTACCTTATCACCAGCACCAAGAAACTTCGTGATCGCACGCATCTTGACGTCGTAGTCATGCGCATCAATTCCCGGTCTCATTTTTATTTCCTTGACACTAAACGTCTTTTGNTTTTTACGCGCCTGGNTGTCCCGTTTTTGTGCCTGATATTTAAATTTTCCATAATCAAGAATTTTACAAACAGGGGGCGCAGCATTAGGCGATACTTCTACCAAATCGAGACCTGATTCTTTTGCCCGTTCGAGCGCATCTTGGACTGGTAAGACTCCCAACATTTCTCCTTTTTCGTCAACCAGACGGACAGCTGATACGCCGATCTGATCATTGACCCTGGGTCCTTCCCGAACCGGAGGCGCAGGTTGTTCAAATTTAGCTATCTATCAATCTCCTCTATTTTATCCTTCATCCAGCGGTCTATACCCGACCCCCCCTCAATTCCAAAAAGTAAAANACTTCTCTCCAAAACTNTTATTAGCTGTTTTGTATATAGAACTCTTCTCCCTTATCCGGGAGCTTTTGCCGTATCTGAAAGTTTAGCAACAGCCTGGTCTAGTGCAAGTACTTCCTGCTTTTTGCCACCCAACCAGCGAAGAGAGACAGTACCTTGCTCCACTTCTCTGGCGCCAACAACCAGAATCGCTGGTATCTTTGCAGCGGTATGCTCCCTCACCTTATAATTTATAGTCTCATTTCGAACATCGATCTCTGCTCGAAGACCAGCACTTCTTAGGGCTTCGTTGACCACAAAAGCATGCTTATCCGCATCATTAGTTATGGTTGTTACGATAGCCTGAACAGGGGCCAACCACAACGGGAGATGGCCTGCATAATGTTCAATCAGTATACCTATAAAACGTTCAAAAGATCCTAAAATGGCACGGTGTAATATCACTGGCGGACTTTTCATTCCATCTNCTCGCACATACTGGGCATTTAGCCGTTCCGGGAGAACAAAATCGACCTGCAACGTTCCGCATTGCCAGTCACGGCCGATAGCATCTCGCAACACGAATTCGAGCTTCGGCCCGTAGAAGGCNCCCTCGCCAGGATTAAGGCTGTAGTCAAGCCCGGTTGCATCAAGCGCTTCCTTCAAAGAATTCTCAGCACGATCCCACGTAGCGTCGTCACCGGCACGTTTGGAAGGTCGATCTGAGAATTTGACGAGAACTTCACTGAATCCGAAATCTTCGTATATGCTGAGCAACAATTTACAAAACTTTGCTGTCTCATCATTCACTTGATCTTCCGTACAGAAAATGTGCGCATCATCCTGAACAAACGCACGTACCCGTAAGAGGCCATGTAGAGCACCTGAAGGCTCATTGCGATGGCAAGAGCCAAACTCCGCCATTCGAAGAGGTAAGTCACGATAACTTTTCAGACCCTGTCGGAAAATTTGGACGTGTCCTGGACAGTTCATGGGCTTCAGTGCCAGGATCCGGTTTTCTGCCTCTGCCGTAAACATATGCTCTCGGAATTTTTCCCAATGCCCTGATTTTTCCCACAAAACGCGATCGAATAACTGAGGAGTCCGCACCTCAAGATAGTTTGCATGTTCAAGGCGTCGACGCATATACCGTTCTACCACTCTATAAAGGCACCAACCTTTCGCATGCCAGAAGATACTTCCAGTTGCTTCCTCTTGAATATGGAACAAGTCCATCTCACGTCCTAGGCGCCGATGATCTCGGCGCTCCGCCTCCTCCAGACGGTGTAAATATTGTTTGAGGTCCTTTCCGGTAGTCCAAGCTGTCCCATATATCCGCTGCAACATTTCGTTGCCACTATCGCCACGCCAATATGCCCCTGAAACTTTCATGAGTTTAAAGTTTGAACCCAGTTTTCCAGTCGATGGTAAGTGCGGACCTCTGCACAAATCAACAAACTTGCCCTGTTTATATATTGTAATTTCTTCCTGCTCCGGGAGATCCCTAATTATTTCTGCTTTGTACTTCTCACCAATTGACAGAAAGAACTCTGTCGCTTGCTGTCTCTCCCAGACCTCCCTCGTTATTTTCTCATCTCTAGAAACAATTTCATGCATCCGTTCTTCTAGACGTCCCAACTCATCAGGTGTAAATGGTTTCTCGCGTGAGAAGTCGTAGTAAAAGCCATTTTCGATGACCGGACCGATTGTGACTTGAATACTGGGCCAAAGCTCTTTTGCGGCCTCAGCCAAGACATGCGCGGCGTCATGCCGCAACAGGTCAAGCGCCTCNTCGCTCTTACCGGTGATTACCCTCAAGATGGAATCGTCTTCAATTCTTGTGGAAAGATCCACCAGGCTATTATTAATACGCGCGGCGAGCGCAGCTTTTGCTAAACCCACTCCGATATCCGCGGCTACTTCACCGGCCGTAATACCGATTTCATAATTCCGAATGGTTCCATCTGGTAGCGAAACAGAAATTTCTTTTTGGTCGGATCTCTCAGCCACTATAAACCTTGTTTTTTTGAAGCACAGACCAACGAAAAACTTTTAAAATTACGTCAAACATTAGACCAACTATGTTCTANAGCCTTCCAAACAGATTGCACAGAAAGGCTTTTCATTAGGGCATGAGGTTGCGCTTCAACGACGGTTACGTTGCGACCCCGGGGAGCACACAACACAGGATTGGATGCCTTCCCAAAAAGGACAACCGTCGGCGCACCACTAGCTGCTAGAATATGCATTGGCCCTGTGTCATTCCCAACCACAATATGACTAGATCGGCCAAGTGTTGCAACTTGGCCAAGAGTTGTTTCTCCGGCGAGCTCGACTACACCGGATGCCGCGGCCGCTATATCGCGTTGAAGGTCACGTTCGGACTCATCACCGATCAGGCATACCTGCAGACCTACGTCCATGAGCTTACTAGCTAGCATGGCATAATAGCACTGAGGCCAACGTTTCTCTCTCCGTTTTCCTGCGCCACCAGGAACAAGCAACGCAATTTTCTTTGATAGCCCCATGTTGCCGATGTCTCCTCGCAACCAATTAACATCTATCTCTGATGATTTTTTGATGCCGGCTACACAGAGCTGCTCGGCCTGCCGGTCTATTGTATGCATAGTATTGCGCCTTAAATTTACATGGGGGTGGGAGCAACCTCGAACCACACCCGACCATTCTGGGCGTTTGTTTCGAGGTAATTGGCGGAAATACCAACCGGAACGATCAGAGGTTTGCAAATCATAAATTCGGGTGAAACTGCCCTTAATCATGCGTCGACGCAGAAGCAACCAACTTTTCGCCTGATACCACGATGGCCTTTCATCTACCCAGACCTCATCAAACCAACTACTGTCACTCGCCAACGATACAAAAGCCGGTGTCGTAAGAAGCGTAATATGTGCACCACTATGATGTTGCCGGATTGCTTTAAAAGGACCAGTCGCCTGAATAAAATCACCTAATGCTCCAAGCTTAATAACGAGAATTTTAGGAACCATCCCCATTCCTCAAAGCGGCCTTTTCTAATACCTCTNGGTACGTCTGCATAGTTGCCCGGCGCATACTTTCTACAGTAAAGGACCTGCGGACATGGGCAATTGCCNCGTTAGACATTTTTTCCCTTTCGTCCGCAGTCAATTCCAGACCGCGTCGTAACGCACGAGCTAAGCCTTCCGGATCCGCTGACGGGAATACCCANCCCGTCTTCCCGTGCANGACTGTCTCTCGTGAGGCCCCATGATCACTTGCCACAACAGGTCGACCCATAGCCTGCGCCTCAACAATAACGCGACCAAATGCCTCCGGGTCCGTCGATGCCGAGACAACCACGTCAGAGAGCATGTAGGCGGCTGGCATATCTCGACAGTGGCCTGGGAAGTGGACAATTTCTTCCAAACTACGCCGCTTAATTAATGTTTCTAATTCTTGGCGATAACGACTCCGACCTTGTTCATCTCCCACAATAAGACACCTGATATCTCNGCGCCCAAGTACAGAAAGTGCCTCGATCAACACTTTNTGCCCTTTCCATCTCGACAACCGACCCGGCATCATGATCACTGGTATTGGTTCAACCAAACGCCAATTAGTCGCCAAATTTACGANCCGCTCCGGACTCACCTGGCTGGNNTCAAACAAACTTGTATCAATCCCACGATGGATAACCCGCACCCTCTCATCTCCGACGCCATAGACTTCTTCGATATGATCAGCGATATGTCGAGAAATAGCGATCACTCCATCTCCCAAGGTCATAACCTTATTGTAGCTTCTTTTCACACGGGACTTGTGGCCATAGGTTCCGTGGAAAGTTGTGATAAACGGACGCTTTAGCTGTTTTGCTGCTATAAAAGCACTCCAAGCAGGAGCTCTACTCCGAGCATGAACTATATCAACATATTGCTGAGTGATTAGACGCCGCAAACGCGATATATTTTGGACGATCACGATTGGATTCTTACTAGCTAATGGCAGAGCAAAATGTCGTCCGCCCAGACGTTCCAATTCGTGGGTTCCGTACCCACCTTCAGAAGCCACCAACGCTGTCCACCCGGCCTTTACTTGAGCTGCTGCAGTGTCAATTGCACCACGCACTAGCCCTCCCGCGCTCATATGCGGCAAGACCTGGAGCACAACACGTGAAGTTTGCTTGCTGTCAACCATCAATCTTCTAATACTATCATTTCCATTCAGAATTCCTTACAAACCTTTTCTGGAGCGAATAGTCTTAAGATGCAAAAACATCACCGCGGTAGCATCACGAGCCCAACTGGGAATCAAATAGCTTATGTTAAGACGGATGGCAAAACGCCAGGTGTAATCTTTTTCGGCGGCTATATGTCAGACATGTCAGGCACCAAAGCCATAGCGCTTGAGGTACTGGGAAGCGAAATTGGCCATAGCTATGTCCGGTTTGATTACAGTGGTCACGGTGCATCTGATGGACTTTTTGAAAATGGAACAATAAGTACGTGGACCTCTGATGCGTTGGCAATCTTCGACCAAGTGACCGCTGGACCGCAAGTGCTTGTGGGATCAAGCATGGGAGGTTGGATTATGCTATTGATCGCACTAGCTCGCCAAGAGCGCGTGCACGGACTAGTTGGAATTGCGCCAGCAGTCGATTTTACTAAAAGCATGCTAGATGAAGAATTAACCGAAGAGCAGCTGGGGACTATGAAACGGAATGGGTTTATACAAATCAAATCACCGTACGAAGATGCGCCATATAAATTCACCCGCGCGTTGTTAGAAGACGGAGCACAGCATACCCTTCTGGACCAGCCGATCAATCTCCACTGCCCCGTTCGCTTGCTACACGGAGTAAAAGATGAGTCCGTCCCCTGGCAAACCTCGGAACGCTTATCTACAGTATTGTGTAGCAAGAATGTAGAAGTTTTGTTGATAAAAAATGGAGATCATCGCCTAAGTACGACTCAAGATATTCTTCGGCTGCAAGAAACTGTTAAGAAACTAATAGAGCTCTCGGGGAGCTAATTGCTCTTTAAGTATATTGCTACATATTCATAACTGCTACGTCGGCGTTAATAATTTGGGGGAAATTCAATAACTAGATTCAGTCTAAGGGCAACATTCTACCCTACCACTTAACCTGTAAATAAAGATGCCAAACCTTCGCGGTACGTCGGATACGACAATGTAACACCCAGTTCCGTCTTGATTTTATTATTGCTAACTCGCCTATCGTCAACCCAGAATGTTTTAGACATTTCCGACATNTCCTTGCAAGCTTCTTCAAATGGCACCACTCTAGGAACTGGAGTGCCCAGTAATTTACAGGCAAATTCGACCACGTCTGACTGGGATGCTGGTTCATCGTCACAAACATTATAGATAGCTCCTCGACGCGGGGTCGACATGGACGAACACAGCGTTGCAACAACGTCGTCCACATGAATTCTTGAAAAAACGTGTCCTTTTTTTTGAATACGATTGGCAAATCCGGCCCGAACACGGATGATAACATTGCGATTAGGTCCATAAATGCCCGCTAAACGAAACACCTGGACGTTTTGGCCTATAGCTTCGCCAAACTCAAGCCACGATGTTTCCGCGTCGACACGTCGCCGCCCACGCTCACTAGTCGGTTGCACAGTTGAATGCTCATCCACCTCCGCACCGTTGCGATTGCCGTAAACTCCAGTTGTAGATAAGTACCCAATCCAACAAAGGTTCCTAGCCGCAGTAATCTCACTGCGATAAACCAACAAACCCGGATCCCCATCTTCACTTGGCGGGATTGAACACAAAATATAATTCGCAGCAGTAATTGCGTCTTGGGGTACGTCCATGGAATGCACTCCATCAAATATATATGCCTCTATCCCCCTTTTCCGCATTGTCTTTTGACGAGTTTCGCTTCGGCAGGTGCCAGCTACATGCCAACCTTTCTGTCGGAGAACTATAGCCAAGGAAGCAGACACATAACCCAGTCCAAAAATAAAAACTTTCTTTGAATTTTGTTGCTTCAATCTCTTTACCAATCCNATTTATTATTCCATCCGCT
Organism: Rhodospirillaceae bacterium; assembly: GCA_002712985.1. Classification (GTDB taxonomy): domain Bacteria; phylum Pseudomonadota; class Alphaproteobacteria; order UBA7887; family UBA7887. The sequence continues at coordinate 5,734 of PAVD01000020.1, read as the reverse complement.
AAGCTCTGATAGAACTTGGGCATTATAGTGTTATTTATGCCCGCTCGGTAACGAGAGGCACATACCGCAAGTTANAGCATTAATCAGGACGAACACGCCTTCTGAAGATGCTATGAAGAAAACCTTGTATTATTTGTAACGGTATCTGTTTGCCATTCTGCTGCGACCAAAGGGTCCAATTCTTGTGACAAATGCCATCTCCGCCGCGTTGCAATTTCGCTGGAGGAAACCAATCTTTGCCAGGCCCATACAGCCATACCCCGCACCAACGGAGAAGAGTCCAAGAACAGTGCAGCAGTGGACTCTGCCAAAGCCCTATCGCCACTATTACCAATCGCAATCAAAACGTTACGAACAAAACGGTCTCGACCTAGGCGCTTAATTGGAGAACCTGCAAAGGTGGAGCGAAATTCTTTGTCGTTTAATGCCACCAACACAGACAGTTCGGGCGCAAGTAGATCCGGTCGGGCACATAATTTGACCTCTCTCGCCCTGCGTGCAAATTTATTCCATGGACATACAGCCAAACAGTCGTCACAACCGTATATTCGGTTTCCAATTGCAGAGCGAAATTCCCGTCCGATCTGACCTTTATGTTCAATGGTCAAATAAGAAATGCACCGTCTCGCATCCAGTTCATAAGGGGCGGGGAATGCGTCGGTTGGACATATATCTAGGCAACGACGACACGAACCACAGTTGGTTTGTACATTTTTTTGGGAAGCAAACTGAAGTGTCGTATAAAGCACACCCAGGAAAAGCCACGATCCAAACTTTTGTGAAACCAGATTTGTATGCTTCCCTTGCCAACCAAGACCTGCGGCTGCAGCTAATGGTTTCTCCATAACCGGAGCCGTGTCAACAAACACTTTAACATCCGCGCCGTAGGAACTCGCTATCCAACGGCCTAGTCGTTTGAGACGTGGCTTAACTACTTTATGATAATCTTGACCCCGGGCGTAGACAGATATCGTTCCGGCACGTTTATTGTTCAAGTTAACCAACGGATCTACTTCAGGGCCATAATTGATAGCTACTACAATTATACCGCTCACTTTCGGCCATAATTTCTTTGGCTCGGCCCGTCGCTCTACTTTGTTAACCATCCATTGCATCTCACCGTGCCTGCCTAGCTCGACAAATTCACGAAGTTTACTCCCTGCCTTCCCAAGATCAGACGGATGGCCAAAGCCAAGCTGATCAAACCCCAACGACATAGCATGTTCCCGTATCTCGCCTTGCAACTTGTTTGGATCAGCTTCGTCAGAGACAGGCGGAATCTTATTGATTTTGCACCTCGCCCTTTATTTTGCATACAACCCTTACAACAAGATCTAAGAAGACGAGCATAAAGAAATTATTCATATTGCACAGCGCGCCATTTCAATTTTTCCAGCTAATCAAGAACCATTGGTATCTACGCCGATTTCGGTAATACCCATGATATTTTTCATATCAAAACCTGTGGGGTGTTGGAATACACGCAACTCAAAAATCGACAAAGCAGCAAGTAAATGATCAAAGATATCTGCCTGTATGGACTCGTAACGACCCCAATCTGTGTCATTGGTGAACACATAAATTTCTAATGGCAAGCCATTTGAGGATGGAGGCAATTGCCGCACCAAAAAAGTCATTTTTTTATGAATCTTGGAGTTTTCTCGAAGGTAGGCCTCTACGTAGGCACGAAACGTCCCGATATTAGTAAGAGTGCGACCATTCAGTAAATGGCTTTGAGTGTCTGACACTGGAGCACTGTCCCTTAGTTCAGTCGTTTTGTTAGTCAAATACGATTTTAGATGGTCAATTCGTGAAAACGCTTCAACGTCTTTGTCATTTAGGAATTTTATGCTTCCCTGATCAATAAGAACACTACGTTTTATTCTTCTCCCACCAGATTCAGCCATGCCGCGCCAATTCTTAAAGGAATCTTGGACTAGCCTATGCGTTGGAACTGTTATTATTGTTTTATCCCAGTTCTGCACGCGGATCGTATGGAGGGCTACGTCGATCACATCTCCGTCGACGCCCAACTGTGGCATTTCGATCCAGTCCCCCCGTCGCACCAAATCATACGCCGCAATTTGCACCGATGCGATAAGCGAAAGGATCGTGTCACGGAATACCAGAATTAATAATGCGGTCACGGCACCCAGACCGCTAAGAACGCCCCACGGAGAGATTGCCAGAAGGACACAGATTGCCGACACTCCTCCAAGAACGTGTACCACCATGTTTAGTAGCTGGACATAGCCTTTAATGGGCCGCGTAACCGAAACAGGATATGTCTCATAAATATCAACTCCTGCCGACAGTAGTCGATTGATCATGATCACAAGATTGATCACCACGTAGGACAGAATTACACGCCCAAGTATATCTGTCGAAAACGAAAAGAAAGATATCCCAAAATAGAGAACAACTGCAGGGACCAGAAAAGTTACCTGGCTAAATACACCTCTCCTTACAAGCGCGTCGTCCCACGCACTTCTAGTGCGCGCAGCCGCACCCCTGATCATTTTTAGGCCGATTTTTCTCGCCAAAAGGAAACTAATCGCTGCACAAAACAGCAATACCACCATCCCTGTTATTGTGCGGAATATAGTAATGTCCATTAATTGATTTATAGTTGAAACCAGATCAGTCATGGCTAGCTCCAAAACTTTTAAAAGTCCAAATCCGCATATGTCTTTGATGGAATAACACCCGGCATATGATCTGTTAGCAACGGTTGAAAACTTTGACGAGATTTTAGACGTGCATACCAATTTTTTGCGTCGGTGTGGTCGGTCCACGGCACATCTCCGAGGTAATCAATTACCGACAACTGTGATCCAGCCGACAGATCAGCACATGTAAGATCACTTCCCGCCAACCAACTTCGACGCGCCGTTAAGAACCCAATATATTCCAGATGGTAATGAATATTTTCTTTTCCCACTCTAATTCTCTCGGAATCCGGCTGCCCCTGCCCCATCAACCGTTTCATCATTTTTTCGTGGGCTATATTAACTGTAACCTCTTGAAAAAATTTTAAGTCAAACCAGAGCGAAAGCCTCCTTGCCTCAGCCCGCGCTAAGACCGAATTTCCGATCAAGGTCGGTGTAGGATACTTTTCCTCAAGATATTCGCCAATCGCTGTGGAATCCGCTATCACCTCTCCCTCATCAACAAGTACTGGCACCTGCCCTGCAGGATTAATTGCTAGAAATTGCTCGCGCCTTTGCCACACATTTTCGGCACGTAAATCAAACAGCAATTTTTTTTCCGCCAAAAACAGTCGCACTTTACGACTAAACGGGGATAACGGAAGATGATAAACTAACCTCATCACCACAATGTATCGAATTAATTGAACAAACGAAATCCACACGTATAAATATTCGAATTATTCGTCAGAATAGCCTATCAGATTAGACGAAATTGCGCTCTAAAAACACCAGGATGGTACAACACTTTCCGATGTCCATATTAATTTCTAAAACATATCCTCGTTTTAGAGTATGATAGGCTCCGGAAAAATTAATAACCGAAGTCATTGTTGTGTTACACCGTCCATATACACACTTCCCTATTCTAGNAAATCGTCTAAGTGTGAGTAACTTGCTGTTCCCTGCCAAATCTTTTTTCCTTTACTAACCGTGACCTTAGCTCATCTGCTACTTGTCTCAGTAATACAGGGTATCACCGAGTTCCTTCCGGTAAGCTCATCTGCACACCTTGCTTTGATTCCCTCCGCGACTGGCTGGGTCGACCAAGGACTAAATATTGATATAGCAGCGCATATTGGAAGCCTCGGAGCGGTAATTCTGTATCTGCGCCAAGATCTGGTTCGTCTAGTGAAGGGGGCTTCCAAGGCATTTACCATGGAGGCGAACCAAGACAGCAAGCTTTTACTCATACTGCTTGTTGCTTCTGCGCCGGCAATTGCTGCCGGAGCCTTGTTGGTCCAAATGGATGCAAATCTTTTTAGGAGCATTGAGGTTATTGCGTGGGCTACCTTGATAGGAGCAATTGCCTTGCTGTTGGCAGACAACTTCACCCTCCAACTTCGCAATATCAATGACATGACTTTTAAGCATGCATTACTTATTGGTTGCATACAAATTCTAGCTTTGATCCCAGGAGCAAGTCGAGCAGGCGTTACAATTACCGGCTCTCTGTTATGTGGATACACACGGAATGAAGCAGCGCGTTTTTCCATGCTTCTTTCGATACCCGTTATCCTCGCTGCTGCCGGATTCAACGCTGTCCAGATCATTAATGAAGGAGAAGTTGCTTTAACTAAATCAGCAGTAGTGACGGTGTTTCTGGCCTTCTTAACGAGTTACGTCACAATTTCGGTTATGATGANTTGGCTCCGAAGAGCCAGTTACACTCCTTTCATNATATACCGTTTAGGACTCGGTTTGCTGTTGTTGTGGTGGATATATTCAGGAAGCGCCTCTATTTAACTGGTACAAGTTCTGGCAAATCGTCCTTGCCCCTCAGAGTCACTGCCTACCGTTATACGCTAGGCAAACTGCTACCCCCGCTAGGCTTAAATCGGGCTAAATAGCCTGGTAGCACTACCTCAGCTGGCGTAGCAGCGACACCAAGATCTGATAGTGTACTAGCTGTCTCTCCAACCACATTGTCAAACCGCAAAAGCCGTAGTTGATCCAAAGTTATAGGTGGATTAGGAAAACACCCAAGAATAGCGGCTAACGGTCGTAGCAAAATACTTGGGATAGGGGCCAAGAATCTTCGCCTATCTATTTGCCTAAATATCAACTCCATAANCTCACGGAACTGATAAACACGCGGACCACCAATCTCGAAAGTTCGACCAACTGCATCGGTGTTAGATAACGATGCTGTTACCGCTTTTGCCAAATCATCTACATAAACGGGTTGAAATTTAGTGCCACCTTCTATCAGAGGAATGATAGGAAATAAGCGAGCTAATGTGGCGAACCGATTGAAAAAATCATCTTCTGCACCGAACACAATGCTCGGACGAATAATTATTGCACCCGGGAAATCTTCTCGTACCCCTATTTCCCCAAGTGCTTTAGTGCGCGCATAGTGCGCCGGAGATTCCGTAGCTGCACCGATCGCGGAAATATGCACCAGAGTCTCCACGCTACTGGCACGTGCAGCCGAGGCTATCTTGCGGGCTCCATCAACATGAATATTCTTAAAATTTTGTCGTCCTCGTTGAAACAGAATTCCAACCGTATTGACTACCGCTTTGCTACTTCTTACTGCCANGGCTACACTTTTCTCATCCAAAACATTGGCATACACCAGCGATACTTGTCCTATGTCCCCCATGGTCTTCAAAAATAAACTACGTTCAGGATGTCTTACGGCAACGCGTACGGCGGCACCTTCAGCCACGAGGCGCCTCACCACATAACGGCCTACAAACCCTGCGCCGCCAAATACAGTAATCGGTGATGGGGTCATTGCTCTATCGTCCTNAGAATACCTCAGTCACGTGTCCTGTTGACTGCAAACTGCAACAGCCACGCATNATATTGCTAGTTCTGCTTTTATAGAAACTTCGTTGACATATAGAATATGGCAGAGTACGGACATATTCTCCTAGGCCCAGGTGGCGGAATTGGTAGACGCGCCGGCTTCAGGTGCCGGTGGCCTTTAATGGCCGTGGAAGTTCGAGTCTTCTCCTGGGCACCATTTATACAATACTTTAGACACCATCTCCTAGATCAACTCAACTTTTTGAAAA
>PAVD01000019.1 GCA_002712985.1 Rhodospirillaceae bacterium | reverse complement strand
ACGTGGCCGGGACATCCTGGCCGCATGTGGGCAGTTAAAATCCGCAAGTAAAAGAAGTAGGACTAATTTAAAATAGGTTACGAGCTTTTTAGGTTAGGATGGCAATAGATGCCCAAATTATCAAAAGTTGTGCTGGCTTATTCAGGTGGTCTCGATACCTCCGTAATATTACGCTGGCTTCAAGAAACTTATGGGTGCGAGGTAATTACTTTTACCGCAGACCTCGGCCAAGGCGAAGAATTATCCGCCGCCAAAGCCAAGGCACAAACCATGGGCGTAAAGCAAATTTTCGTTGAGGACCTACGAGAATCTTTTGTGCAAGATTACGTCTTCCCGATGTTTCGTGCTAACGCGCTGTATGAAGGCACTTATTTGCTAGGAACCGCTATTGCTAGGCCCTTAATAGCCAAGAGACAAATTGAGATAGCTCAAGATGTTGGAGCGGACACAGTAGCGCACGGTGCTACGGGAAAAGGCAACGATCAGGTTCGGTTCGAGCTTGGCTACTACGCTTTAAATGCAGATATAAAGGTTATCGCTCCGTGGAGGGAATGGTCATTAAACTCTCGGACTGCGTTGATTGACTACGCAGAAAAAAACCAGATTCCAATTCCGATGGACAAACGCGGAGAACCTCCGTACTCAACTGATTCCAACCTGCTACATATATCTTATGAAGGAAAAGCTCTGGAGGACCCTTGGACAACGCCGAGCGAAGAAATATTCACTCGCAGTGTCAGCCCCGAATCAGCCCCTGATCAGCCGACGTGGATTGAAATCGGATTCCAAAAAGGGGACCCAGTTTCCGTTGACGATGAAACACTATCGCCTGCCGCCCTGTTGGAAAAGCTCAACTATATTGCAGGCGCCAACGGCATTGGAAGAGCGGACATCGTCGAGAGTCGATTTGTAGGAATGAAATCGAGAGGCGTGTACGAGACCCCAGGTGGAAGCGTCTTATTACCGGCGCATAGGGCCATGGAAAGTATTACGCTTGATGGGAAAGAACTGCACTTAAAAGACGAGCTGATGCCACGCTATGCGGAGCTAATTTACAACGGGTTTTGGTGGTCCCCCGAACGCGAGATGTTGCAAGCTGCCATAGATGAAACGCAAAAATCGGTGACCGGGACAGTCCGCCTCAAGCTGTATAAAGGGAATGTCGTTGTAGAGGGTCGGAGATCCGCCAACAGTCTTTATGACAAGAATATCGCGACGTTTGAATCGGATCAGACATATAATCAAGCGGACGCAGAGGGGTTTATTCGGCTACACGCTCTGCGATTGCGAACTCTGAAGAAACGGCAAGGTTGAACGCCTGAGTGAGGGCGATTGGATCGCCAACCACCTGGAAATGCTTATTCCTACTAGTCCCTCCAACAATAAGTGTGATCCGGCTTGGCGGGACACCACAAATTTTTGAAAGTTGTTTTATTATCGCTTTATTTGCATCGCCCTTTGTAGCTGGAGCCTGAACGGCAATACGCAGGGAACGGTTGCTATGATCGTCTACATAAATTCCGAACAGCCCCACACGGCTGGAGTTTGCTGTTGCACGGACATCAAGCAGAATCCCATCTCTTATGGGGGTAAAAGGTCGATTTTTCATACAACTAGTATCTTTTCAGGCGCGGAGTATTTAACCTGCTACGAATCTCGTTAACCAGCCCAATACAACGACATCCCGAAGAAAAACTAGGCCCAAAATTGCGACTACAGGCGAGATATCGACCCCACCTAAATCTGGCATTCTCCTCCGAATGGGTTGCAAAACAGGACTAGTTAACCTTCTCAACGCAGTGCCAATCGTGTAAACAAACTGATTCCTCGTGTTGACAATATTGAGGGAAACCAGCCAATTAAGCAGTACATCAATGATGAAAATCCACATATAGAGTTTTATACAATACGCGATGAAAAAAATTAGCTCAGGCATTTTCTTGTTTAAAACCNGNTAGGTTTAAATGACAGGGATTTACGCTCGCTTTATACCCTTATNTAAATCATACACTAAGAAGGAGAAACCAGTCCAAAAAGCTTTTGNGAATACCCGNTGGACTACAATCCACCGTAAGGGGCCGTAGCTCAGTTGGGAGAGCGCGACGTTCGCAACGTCGAGGTCAGGGGTTCGATTCCCCTCGGCTCCACCAAATATCTTATTTTCCTTCACCGATACATTTTATCTATCTCTTTGTTATCCACATGATATGCCATTACAAATGGGAAATGGATAGTGAAAACAACGGCGAACCCCTCTATGGTAGATACCGTGTTATTTTTTGATCGTATCTTAACCTATTCAAGTGCCGCGACGATGGCTCCTGCACGTATGGGGGGNAANTTTTGTNCGCANCCCCCCTACAGCGATTATGCCTCTCGGCATCAAAGAGCGGCCAAGGCCATCATTTTTCTACTAGTCTCTCAACTTTTATTCGGCTGTGCACGGGAAAAACCGAAAATAGAGTCCTATGACTCTCTCACACAAGTGTCACAAACTCGCGTACAAACAGCTGTTCTTCGGTACGTTGAGTGTTCCATCCGAGCCGTACTTATCCTTGACAAAGGGCGTCGCCACATAGGGCGTCTTGCATGGACCGCCTCTGAATCCTGTATAGCCGAAAAAAATAACGTTATCCGCACGATGGTGGGAGAAGGCACAAGCAATGAAGCCGCCTTCTCCTATGCCAGTGACATGCAAGTACAAGCAACCGCTGCCGCGATAACGGCTGCACAAAACAAACGATCCCAGCAGTAATTGGTATTAAGCGGCTTCGTCTGACTTCCCCCGATAGGCCATTGAACAATGTTCTCTGCAATATGGACGGCTTCCTATTCTGGGGACTCCACAAAACCTAAAACCGGGTTCTCCTGGATGTCCGATCGGCCAGCGGCACATACGATCAGTAAGGTTTGCAGTCGTAATAATGGTCTGAGAAGGTTGAGAATCGGCAGCACTATTTTGTTTGGACAGCCCCAACCGGTGCGCCTTCCCGATGACAGCATTACGACTTATCCCACCTAGGCGGTGCCCAATCTCGCGTGCGGGGATACCCTTCAACCATAGCCTACGCAATGTTTCAGTAGCCTTTTCAGTCCATTCCATTCTCGTCACACCCACTTCAGGATATACAAATTGTTAGCTGCTTTGCCTATCTAACATAAACTGTATTATCAGAAGCTTGCCACTGGGTGAAGCGATAAACGCAATCAACCGTATTTGAATCATTTTTTTTGGACAGCCCCAATGACGAATCAACTAGGACCAAATGCGCCACTTATAGAGATAGACGGGGGGCGCACCAATCTCAGCACTCCTGCCCTGGTACTGGATCTAGACGCGGCCGAACGCAATATTCAGGCTATGTCAGAACATTGCCGAGGGACCAACCAAGAATTACGACCTCATGGTAAAAGCCACAAATCAAGTGAAATCGCACGGTGGCAAATCAACACTGGTGCAGTTGGAATTTGTTGTGCCACNATCCGTGAAGCGGAAGTAATGGTGGAAAATGGAATAAATGGGGTCTTGATAACATCTCCTGTAACGAGCCATGCAAAAATAGCAAGGTTGATCGCAGCCAATCAAAATGCCGACGAGTTGATGGTCGTAGTCGATAATCCAGAAACCGTGGNAACTATTGCGAGCGTTAAAGCCAATCAGAAAAGCACAAAACTTTTGCGACTATTAGTCGATTTTGATATCGGGCTGCATCGCACCGGTGCGTCGGATGTTGATTCTGCTCTTGAAGTTGCACATTCAATTGCGAGGAAGGATGGNCTCGCCTTTAGNGGAGTGCAAGCATACGCTGGACATCTCCAGCATATCGAAGATTTTGATATTCGGTTAAAAAAAATGAGTGTTCAAGCAGAGAGGTTGAAAAATCTAGTAACAAGACTCGGTGCCGAAGGTCTACACCCCGAGATAGTCTCCGGGGGCGGCACAGGCACGTATGATATCGACCATCGATTTGACCTGTTCACTGAACTACAAGCAGGNTCCTATGTTTTTACCGATGTCCAGTATGACGAAGTTGCTCTAAAGAAAGGATTAAAGAGCCCATTTCAAACTTCGCTAACCGTGCAAGCAACCGTCGTGAGTACTGCCCACGACACTCATGCAGTCACGGATGCAGGATTGAAAAGCTTCGCAACTGATGGGCCTGAACCAAAACTATTTGATGGAGCGCCGAGCGGCAGCAAATACAAATTCATGGGTGACGAACATGGCGCAGTTGTGTATCCCTCTGGGACCAATGAACGTCTAAANGTGGGCGACGCCGTGTCATGCATAATTCCACATTGTGATCCAACCGTGAATCTCTACGACCACTATCATTGTGTACGAGGTGATNGTCTNGTNGAAATCATACGGATTGACGCCCGCGGAAATCCATAACATAGCTATTAATGGTTAAGACACAGTTATCACCNCCCTTTTTTCTTTANTCGTCATTTAACTCCTGACGGGGAATCAAATGTCTAACTTCGGTATTGGTCAGCCTATAAGAAGGAAGGAAGATCNTCGATTACTCACTGGGAAAGGACAATATGTAGCTGATTTAAACTTCCCAAACCAAACCTACAGCACGTTTCTTCGCTCCTCACATGCACACGCACGTATCGTCAAAATAAATACAGAAAATGCAAAGTCGGCGCCGGGCATCATTGCNATCTACTTAGGAGCCGACCTAGAANAGTATCATTTGGAGGGACTCCCAGTTTCTTTCATGCCGGAAAATGCACCCCCGGGATACCAACCAAAATTCGAACTGCTTGCTCGTGACACCGTGCGTTATGTGGGGGAATCTATCGCTATGGTTATAGCAAAATCCCTCGAAGAGGCCGCCAATGCAACAGACCTCATAGAGGTGGAATATGAGGCTCTACCAGCATCTATCGGCTTAGAAGAAGCTGCCAAGGATGGCGCTCCCGAAGTCTGGCCNGGTAAAGCTCCATTCAATGTTGGCTTTCTCTGGCAAGGCGGCGAGATGGAANCCGTGGTTACTGCACTGAGAGAAGCAGANCACCTCGTTNAAATTGACGTGATCAATAACCGAGTTTCGATCGCCGCGATGGAGTGTAGAGCGGCAATCGGCGTGCANGACAAAATAAGCGGCCGTAGCACACTCTACACTGCTTCGCAGATGCCGCACCCCTTACGCGCCGATCTGGCNAAAATTTTCAAGGAACCGGAAGATAATTTCCGAGTTGTCATCGGCGACGTTGGTGGCGGTTTTGGTGCCAAAAACTCAATGTACTGCGAGCAAGCTCTAGTGGTTTGGGCCTCAAGAATGCTTGAATGTCCCGTCAAGTGGGTAGGAGACCGCAGCGACGCCTTCATCACCGATTTTCATGGTCGCGACAATTTTACTCACGCTGAACTAGCGCTTGATCAAGATGGCAATTTTCTCGGTTTGTTGGTTGATGAAATGGCAAACCTCGGAGCATATATTTCGGGCCGAGGCGCTATACCACCTGTTCTAAACCAACCTGCACTGAGTGGAACCTACAAAACTCCCGCAATCCATGTCCGCGTTCGCGGTATGTTTACGAATACTGTTCCGACGGACGTCTACCGCGGAGCAGGCCGCCCCGAGGCCATATACCTCCTTGAGCGGCTAATTGACAAAGCCGCACTCGAACTCAACATCGACCGCATAGATTTACGTCGTCGCAATATTATCAATCCTGATAGCTTTCCCTATCAAACGCCACTCGGACTAAAATATGACAGTGGTCTTTTCGAGAGAAACCTCGACGACGGACTGCAACGAATGGACTGGGAAAATGCGGACACCAGAAAACAGGAGGCCATCACACGTGGATGCCTGAGAGGGATTGGTCTAGCTAACTATGTTGAGCGTTGTGGGCATGGCGTAACCCAGAACGCGCGACTCAAAGCCGCGCCAGACGGTGCAGTCACTATTTTTATTAGCACGATGTCCAATGGGCAAGGCCACGAAACAGCATATGCCCAAGTTGTATCAGAATTTTTAGGGGTAAGCTTAGAGAAAATAACCGTGGTCCAGGGAGATACCGACCTAATCGCNGACGGAGGGGGAACTGGCGGCTCATGGTCCATACCAGTTGGTGGCGCCGCCATTGCTACTGCATCGAAGGCGCTCATAGAAAAAGGGAAAGAAATTGCTTCCCACCTCCTGGAAGCATCAATCTCAGACGTAGACTTTATAGATGGAAGCTTCACTGTCGTCGGNACCGATCACNCNNTGACATGGGACNNNNTGNCTNCGTCTGCACACGACCCCAAGCAGTTNCCTGAAGGCCTTTCTCCNGGTCTCGAAGGNGCAGGAGAATTNGTGCCTNCCAACCATACCTTTCCTAACGGTTGCCATTTATGCGAAGTGGAAGTGGANCCNGACACAGGTGCGATNCAAATCATCCGCTACGTCGTGGTACACGANTTTGGCGTCATCCTTAATCCTCTACTTCTAGAGGGCCAAGTTCATGGNGGNGTCGCACAGGGAATAGGTCAAGCGGTTCTTGAACGAACGTACTANGATGACAAAGGACAANTGTANACTAGCTCCTTTTTNGATTATGCCATTCCNCGTGCNGACGAAATTCCGNANATAGAATTTGTGAGNAATCCNACACCATGTCCCGCAAATCCGCTGGGCTTTAAAGGNTGTGGCGAAGCTGGAGCGGCAGGCCCGCCACCAGCAGTTACCAATGCCCTTGTGGATGCACTTAGAGGATATGGTATTACCCATGTTGATATGCCACTTACATCGGAACATGTTTGGCGNATGATAAACACCGCTACTACCCAAAAGAGTCCCGAATGAAATCCGAGAAACTCACCTACAAGAACGTNAAGACNCGNGCNGTACTGATACCNTTGAAACGCCCCGTNGTATCCCGGGTAGGACTCTTTAAAGAATGGCCNCTAATTCTNATAGANCTTGAAACAACCGAGGGNGTGGTGGGNCGNTCCTATCTGGAACCCTATTTATCCCAGTCGGTGCNGTACATTATGCCGGNNATTCACNACCTTGCNGCTGCACTAGAAGGCACAACNATTTCTCCNNTCGANAACTTCCAAGTAAATCGNAAATCACTTAGCCTAGTNGGTCTTCAGGGTGTTGCGATGATAGCTATATCAGGTCTCGATATGGCTTGTTGGGATGCACTTGCGAAAGCATCAAATCTGCCACTTGCNCAAATGCTGGGTGGAAGCATAGGCAGAGTTCCGGCATATAATAGNAATGGGCTTTGGTTAACGCCAGTGGAAACACTGGAGGAGGAAGCGGCAGATCTGATAGGGGAAGGAAATTTTTCTTCGTTAAAATTACGATTGGGCAGAAACAGTCTTTCCGAAGATNTTGCNGCAATTGATGCAGTCCGACGTGCTGGNGGTGATTCTATCAACTTAATGTGTGATTTNAATCAGGGNCANACACTNGANGNGGCGCTGTTGCGTTGCCATGCACTTGATGACCAGGGGCTCTATTGGTTTGAGGAGCCNATCCCGTACGATCAAATGGTCGGTTACAGTCAACTGGCACAAGAGCTGACGACCCCCATTCAACTAGGTGAGAATTTTTATGGTCCAAGGGCNCTACACGAAGCACTTATGGTAAAAGCNAGTGACTACGTTATGCCAGATCTNATGCGAATTGGTGGCGTCACNGGCTGGTTGCGTTCCGCAGCGATCGCTGGTGGCTTTGGTACACCAATGTCNACNCANCTATACCCGGAAGTNTCAGCACACTTAATGCGNGTAACGGAAACAGCNCACTGGCTTGANTGGCAAGACTGGTGCAACCCGATTCTCACCGAACCGTTCCCACTAAAAGATGGTCACATTTTGGTGCCTGATCGACCCGGTACCGGAATAGAATGGAACGAAGAAGCCGTATCGCAATTTTTAATGGAAGCTTGAGCCCAACATATGCCTAAATCTGAAATCAAGGCACTTACTTTTGACGTGTTTGGTACTGTCGTGGACTGGCGCGGTTCTATCGCTCGAGAAATTGCCGTCTGGGAACCCGTGAAAGACTTAGGAATAGATGGGTTTTCCTTTGCGGATGCCTGGCGCGGATTATACCAGCCCGCCATGGAAAAGGTGCGCCAAAGCAAAGCTGCTTGGGCCAATCTGGATACACTTCACCGGATGAATCTTGACCAGCTGAAGGATAAATTTGGCCTAAACGTGCATATTGAAAGAGGNACATCTTNCTCACCTCAATAAAGTCTGGCATCGGNTGGACCCNTGGCCAGATTCNGTGGCNGGCATGAANCGTCTNAGGAAGAAGTTTNTCCTAGCNTCTCTNTCCAANGGGAATGTCTCACTNATTCTAGACATGGCAAAACGTGCCCGCATACCTTGGGATATGATCCTCGGAGCCGAAATCGCAGGCTATTACAAACCCCAAACCGAAGCCTACAGGAAGAGTGTTGAACTTCTCGGTATTGAGCCAGAAGAGGCTCTCATGGTTGCGGCTCACAATGGAGATTTGATCGCCGCGGCAGACGTGGGCTTACGCACTGCATTTGTATATCGCCCAATGGAGTATGGTCCCGGCCAAACCGTTGACAACGCACCAGAACACCTATTTGATTTTGTTGCCGAAGATCTCCTAGATCTGGCCCAACAATTGGATTGTTAAATGAGCAACATTCCGTTCAAACGGGAATTGAGTTTCGAATATGGAAAACCAGCGGATATATCTCCCTTAATCCGTCGTGTTGTTGCAAAGAATCCAAGCATGTTTACGCTTCACGGAACTGGCACTTATATTATTGGGAGAGACAAAGTCGCAATTATTGATCCTGGACCTGACCTCCCAGAACACGTAAGTGCTCTCCTGTCAGCGGTGCAGAATGAAACCGTAACCGATATAGTTATCACTCATACACATATTGACCATTCGCCTGCGGCACGTGCGGTAAAAGCAGCAACCGGGGCTAAAACTTGGGGTTTTGGACCGCACGGCACCTCTAGCAATGGACCCGAGGTAGAAGAAGGTGCGGACCGTGAATTTGTCCCTGATCAAGAACTGGGAGACGGCAATATCGTTGCGGGGAAGGGCTGGACGCTAGAGGCCATCCACACCCCGGGCCACACTTCCAATCATCTTTGTCTTGCGCTACAGGAAGAGAATGTCATGTTTTCAGGAGACCACGTTATGGGATGGTCAACCTCGGTAATTTCACCACCTGACGGAAACATGGGAGATTATCTGGCATCACTTGAAAAACTGACTACGCGGGAAGAGGTGCGATACTGGCCCACTCATGGCCCCGCAATTGAAAATCCAAGGCCCTTCGTACACGCGTTCATTAGCCACCGGGAAAAAAGAGAAAACCAAATCAGTGAATGCCTAGCGGCAGGACGCACCAACATTACTGATATTGTCAAAGACCTATACGCAGGCGTCGACTCGCGGTTGCACCGTGCCGCTGCTCGTTCCGTCCTAGCCCACTTGATACATATGGTCGAATCTGGCAGAGCAAAATGTGACGGCGTGCCCCACATAGATGGGATCTACCATTCACTAAAATCGTAAATGTCTAGGACTTTTACTCTCTCTCGTAGGTATCNTGCCCATAGACACGTCGGTACACAGGGGTTGTTCTTGGGGCATTTGGGGCAGGCGGATTTTCTATCAGGCTCATGACTTCTTTTATCACATGACCCGTAATCGATGGGATTGGCATAGTAATAGCCTCTTTAATCGGGACCCACCGTATATCGAGTAATTCTCCATCGCTTTCAATGTCTCCCAGTAAATGGCTTTCCTTGGCCACAAAAAACCGNGCATGAAATCGTCTTGTCCGACCCGGGGGTGTAATTGCTCGACATACATAGTCAAGGCGATCCAGGGCCGGGCCTAGACCCAGGGAAACAAAGTCGGCCCAGGCTTTTCCCCTGCTCGTTTCATAGCCTGCCGGCATTGGCCGAGCCAACATTAAGCCAGTTTCCTCGTAAGTCTCACGAACGGCAGCGACTGACAATGCTCGCGCTCGCGCCGGCAGGCAATTTTTCTCTAATCTGGTGACGACTTGCCGATCGAGTGGTGTCGCCGGGCGAACCCGGCTGTCGCTTGGGTCCACACTACCCCCAGGGAAAACATAACTATTAGGCATAAACGCGTGACCCCCATGGCGTTGCCCAAGTAGTACTTCAGTTCGGTCGCCGGAATGCCTAAGTAGAACTAGACTGGCGGCATCTTTTGGTCGTAGCAGTTCGCTCATAACTCAAACTGTGAAATTCTAAGAGTTTTGCGGGACAATAGACAGTTAGGTAATGTCTTGCGACCATTCATATGACTTGTCAAACTAGATTCTGTTGTTTCAGATGTTTTTAGCTGGGTTAGTCGAACTATATCTTAGGACAGCGTATGCCAAATATTGATACTGATAACGGAACATTACACTACGAACTTATAGACGCAACACCACGCTGGCTCGAGGCGCCCGAAACGATCCTATTCCATCACGGGGTTGCAATTGATAGTGGAATATGGGGGGGATGGTTGCCAGTACTGGCTGACCGTTATCGTATCTTGACCTTTGACGTGCGGGGATATGGGCGTTCCAACATTCCGGAAGAGAATTTTAAATGGTCGTTCGAGTTGATGGCGAAAGACGTTATGTCTGTTGCCGATGCCAATGGTGTTAATAAATTTCACTTCGTTGGCGANTCAATGGGCGGAGCTATGGGCCTCTATCTCGCNATCCATCATCCCGAAAGACTTTTGACTATCACACCTTGTACGTGCCCCCATAAAGGGGGGGCAGTCCAGTGGCTTGTCGAATGGAGAGAATATATAGACAACCATGGTATTGCTGGTTGGTCAGACCGGATGATGGGGCGTCGGTTCTATCCGGGAGGCCTGCTTGAGAAGCAAGAGAACTGGTTTGCAGCTACTCAAGCAACCAGCGCACCGCAATCGGTGCTTGGACACGGTGAAATGCTTCTAGAGGTTGACCTTAGCCCCCACCTGGCTTCCATTGCTACACCTACACACCTGATAGCAGCAGATAACAGTCCCTTTTTACCACTCGCTGTTACGCTCGAAATCTGCGACGGCATTCCCGGTGCCGAAATGGAAGTAATTCCAAATNCACGACATGGTGTAGTTTTTTCGCATGCACAACAATGTGCAGAATCTCTACGTGGGTTTTTGGATCGCACAACACCCCTGTGAAATGTTTTTGAACTGGCAAAAAGACCCGCACGGACCGCCAGCAAAGCATTCAACATCTAAACCCCTTACCATTTTGCTACGTTGGCCTTTTTCGCTCTNGGCTAAAAGAAAGGAAGTTTCATGGNAGANAATTCNTTTGAAACCGCAGCACGCAGTCTAGCCGAGGTGCGTTCCCAGCATCGCGCACTTGAGTCTTTTCCGGCAGGATCAACGCCCGCATCTGTGGAGGATGCATACAGGGTTCAAGATACACTTGTGAACCAGCTTGGAGGAAAACTAGTAGGATGGAAAATAGGTTGTACTAGTAAGATGGCGCAAGAAAGTACAAATACGGATCAACCGTTTTATGGGCGGATGTTTGCTGAAACAACACATGAGAGTCCTGGGGAAATTAGTTTTGAGAATGTATTTGCGCCTATCGTGGAACCAGAGATAGCATTCCGATTTGGAAAAGAGTTAACACCTGGTAGCGGACCCTTCAGTGTAGAGGATGTTAGTGATGCTGTTGATTCTATTTGCCCGGCTTTTGAAATTGTTGATTGCAGGTATGCCCACGGATGGCCGATCACACTTTTTCCTACCATTGCTGATAACGGAGTGCATGCGGCGTTTATTATGGGTGAGGAATTGAAAGATTGGCTAGCCGTTGATCGTCCTGCTATTGCCGTTTCAGCCGCAGTTAATGGAGCGTTTGTAACCGATGGTGTCGGCGCTAACGCTCTTGATGACCCCATGAATTGTTTGGTGTGGTTGGTCAATTCGTGCACATCCAGAGGGCACAGTATTTCTGCCGGCGACCTCGTGACAACAGGGAACATTGCGAAAAAGGCTATACCCGCAGAGCCGGGAGACACTGTTGTTGCGTCCTTTAGTGGTCTGGGTGAGATCACGGTAAGTTTTATCTAAAGGCTGGTAAAACAGGGTTGATTCAACCTTCTTTTAGGAGAAGTCAAAATGGAATTCCATATGGAACCTATTGGATTCTTTGGTCATATGGTTCTTTGGATGTTTTGTGTTCTTTATCAAACACTCGCGTCCAACATGGAAGAACACAGAAACCTACAAACACTATAGATGAAACGGTATATAGAGCGCGATTTCAGGAATCATAATGACTATCGCAACACATAACATAATCAACAATACAAATGGGAAGACGCCGCGAGCCACTTCCCCCGTTGAAACCGATCTCTCACCATGGCCGTCATTAGCTACCGCCTGAATTACAAATAAATTAAGGCCCACAGGTGGCGTAATCAACGCACACTCCATCATCATCGTAAAGATAATTCCAAACCAAATTGGATCTATATTGAGATCACGGAGCGACGGCTCAATAATCGGCAACATCAACAACATCATAGATAATGTTTCCAGTACACACCCCATTACCAGCAAGAGAAGACAAATTGCGACTATAAAAGCTATTGGGAGAACTAAGTTCATAACTACAGCCGCGGTCACCTCTTGAGGAATCTGATAAAGAGCAAGGGCCTGACCGAACACCTTTGCACCGGCAATAATAAACAGCACCATCACCGAAGTACGTGCCGACTCGAGCGCAATATCGCCCAACTGTCCGATAGCTAAGGAACGTTGTAGCCCGAGAGTAATTACTAGTGACGCTACAAACCCAACGCCAGCAGCTTCAGTTGGGGTAAAGACCCCAAAATATATCCCCGATAGTATCAGTAAGGCTAAAACTAAAATTGGCAGTGCTTTGATAGTGGCACGGCGACGTTGATCCCACGAACAACGCTCTGTGCGGCTTTGCCCCCCCCAAAAATGAGACCTGACAACGGCGTAGATCACAAACACTGCCGTCAGTAGGAGTCCCGGCCCGATGCCAGCCAAAAATAGGTCAACGATGGACTCTGACATAACGAAGCCGAACACTATCATCGGTATAGAAGGAGGAATTAGAATTCCTATGGTTCCCCCTGCTGCTAGAAGACCATACACAAAACGGCGCTCATACCCTCGAGAAATCATAGCAGGAATTGCGACGGTGCCTATCGTGGCCGCCGTAGCCACTGAAGAACCGGAAATAGAAGAGAAGAGAGCGCAAGAGAGAATAGTGGCGACCGCTAAACCACCAGGCCAATGACCGACCCACGTCTGCACCGCGTTGAACAAGTCATCGCCGGCTCCGCCCCGGAGTAATACGTTGGCCATAAGAACAAACAGAGGAACCGCCAGAAGAATGAAATTGTCCATACTAGACATCATTGCCTGCGGGATCAGAAGAGGAGAGAGATCCGCAGCTAGCAAAAGCACTGCCCCGAGACCGGCGAGGGCAAACGCTATATCAACTCCGGCTAGCAACAACAGTAATAAACCTATAAAAATTAGTGCCGTCGTCACTTAATTATAAATCCGACGTCTGGCGACCGTCGGTCANACTTTCCGGATGGTCAAAACTATCTATTATGACAGCCANAGCCTGAAGTGCAGATAANNTAAGACCGATNACGAGTGGGGCTTGCAGCAACCACATCGGAAGTTCCAAGGTGGAGTCGGTACGCTGTTGGATCGATACCGAAAACTGCATTAACTTTCCAGAATACCAAGCGCACGTTGCTGAAACCATCGCCACAAATAGCAAAGAAATCCGACCTAGCCACAACTGTATTCGTGGGCCCAATAATCCTGTAACCACAGTAATCCGTATGTGCTNTCGTNTNCCAACGAGCCACGCACAAGCCAAAAATACCGCATAAACTTGAAGGACCCTTGCACTTTCCTCAACCCAACGGGTTGGATTCAGAAATACGTAACGCATTACTACTTCATAAGTAATGATTAGCCCTATGATAAAGAGTAGAGCAGAAGCCAATCTTGCAGCAAAGGTGGAACAATAATTGATCGCACGAAGAATATTCGTCAACTGCGTCTCTTCATCTAGTCACGTAGGTTATCACGCAATTCATCAGCAGCGGTCACTAGCCGCTTCCCAATATCACCGGCGTTCTCAATATAAAACTCACGCAAGGGAGCGCTCACATCCTNCCAGGCAGCTTGTTCCTCTGTGTTTAAATAGTGAATCGTAAGTCCATTTTGAATGGCACTTTGTGTTGCTGCCTCTTCAATTTTTTCAAACTCGACCCGTAACTCTTTCTCCACTTGACGCGCCGCCTCCATCATTATGGTTCGGTGTGCCTCACTCAATTGCTGCCAGAAACTCTCATTGATCACAACGACGAACTCAATATCGGAATGGTGCGTCATCGAAAGATGATCCATTACATCATAAAGCTTCCGTTCTTCGACGCTGAGCATGCCGGTCATCCCACCGTCCACTGTGCCACGTTCATATGCAAGATATTGCCGCGATCCAGCAATATTTGTGGCAGCACCTCCTACTGTGTTTACAAACAATTCAAGTGATTTACCGAAGGTGCGAATTTTTAACCCCTTCATATGATCCGGATGAGTAACGGGTTTATCTCTCGTCAAGAGCACTGTGAGACCATAAGGTTGCCACCATAGAGGGCGAGCACCCTTGTCAGCCATTGCCTTATCAATCAGTCGTCGAATTTTCGAATCGGGATCTGTAGCCGCTTGCACCAACTCAAGCGAATTGAAAAGAAATGGGACCGAGAAAACATCAACGGCTGGGATTGTCCCGGCAAACCGCAACAAGCTCGAGGAACCCATTTCAATTTGCCCAGATGCAACAGCGGCTGGCACCTCTTTATCTGTAAATAACTGGGCGGCCGGGTAAATCTCAACAACTAGATCTCCATTGGATTCTACTTCTATTTTCTCCTTGAAACGCACCAAATTCTGGCTCAAAGGAGACGTAATCGGTAATTGCATGGTAATCCGAATCTTCGTAACGGCCGCNGCGGATTGNCCAAATGCTAACAACCCCATCGCCAGAAGTGACAAGAAACTAAAANNTTTCATTATGANTCCTCTGTGNCGGNCTCAAGTGCATCATCGAGGTAGTTGCTGAGNCCGCTNACTTCGTGCAGATCCGANAAAGTCGGAAGTTTCTCAAGGTTGACATGNCCNANNCCANTTAATTGNGCCAAANNACTCTTGCATAGCACCAGTTGCAGCTAACAANGCTGTTACNGGGTATATCGCCAGCGCGAAGCCTATTTCGCCGAGAACCTGAGCAGACAAATAAGGTGTTTTCCCTCCCTCCACAATATTTGCAAGCAAAGGTATCTCCGGAAATTCTCGTGCGATCACTCTTAACTCGTTGAGGTCTCGAGGAGCTTCAATAAATAAAATGTCTGCGCCTGCATTCCAGTATGCATGACCTCGCTCAAGCGCCTCTTGAAGACCGAGAACTGCTCGTGAGTCGGTTCGGGCTACAATTAGCAAGTCATCTCCAGCCTCATCTTTAGCCGCTTTTATCTTGGCAACCATTTCAGTAGCGGATACCACCTGCTTTCCCTCTAGATGCCCGCAACGTTTTGGAAACTCTTGATCCTCGAGCTGTATACCCGCCACCCCGGCACGCCTATACGCTCGAACCGTGTGCCGAACATTCAGAGCATTGCCATACCCGGTATCGGCGTCAGCGACAACCGGAATAGAGACCGATGCAACTATCCGAGCCGCTAATTCGGCCATATCGGTGCCGGTCATCAGGCCAATATCGGGTGCGCCAAGATGTGAGGCTGATGCACCGAAGCCTGTTAGATAACATAACGGAAACCCCGCTTTCTCAATAAGACGCGCACTCCAAGCATCAAATGCCCCTGGAGCCACTGCGCAGCCAGGCGAAAGAATTATATCTCTTAAACTTTGAACAGCGGCCATAAATGGGCCTCACAAATCCCCAGAATTTTATTTAGAACAGAGTGGACTTTGCCGCCTAAGCACTAAAACTGCAAGGACTGCAGAGCCGATCCGGCCTCCATTTTTTCTTTGGTAGTTGTCATCACCATAAGCGGCCAACCAATCTTAGGTGTTTCCTGCATCGGCCTCAAAGTCGGCACCTGATACTTTGAACCCCCGTTCCATCGCCTCCGGATATGATTTTTTGAACACGGACACTATTTCATCAAAGGGCACGTCATCGAAAGAACCGCGCTGACGTATATATTCCATGTGCCGTCGTCCTGCCGCATCGAAAGGATGGAATAGTGAGTCCCTGCGCCCATCAAACTCCAATGGCAAAACCCCAAACCGTTCACACAAGGTTAAATTAAACGCTGGAGTTGCCTTGACCCAGATACCGCCGAGAAACAGTTCTGTATAACCGTGAAAAACAAATTCATCTGTCCCCATGAGTTCGATCAGCCTCGGTGTCGCCAGGTGATTTTTTACATCGCCAAAGCCGACACGGCTGGGGATATTTGCGACACGGGCGCAAGCTGCCAGCAACGCTGCCTTAGTGATACAAAACCCACGGCCACGCTCTAGACACGTGCTGGCTTTAAATCCTTGTGGAGTACAGTTTATGTCATAAGGGTCGTACCGTATCGAATCACGTACCGCGTAATAGAGTTCCACGGCCCGGGCTACTTCATCCGTAGTGCCAGCTACAGCACTCTCTGCGAACTCTTTTACCAAAACATTATCACTATCGATAAAATAGGTAGCCGCCAGGTTTGGNTCTAGATTTNTCCTATCCATATGTGCTTCCAGGGTCGTCATGTAACCAACTTTCTTTTTCTATGGACTAAATTACTAGATCACATCCTTAATANNCACCCTGACCGCTACCTACAGACGCGTCAAGACGCTAAACCCNCGATATTAGAAGGCCAAAATCGTCGACTGGCCACCAAACGAAACTGCTTACATTATTCGGGAGCCGCAAAGAACTGCTTGAACCAAACCTATTTGTGGCCATATAAATTATGATACAATGTATTAAGTTAGGCTTGGTAAAGCGAGGATACGTCTAATGGCTCAACAACGCTTTGACACTTTTGCCCAAGGCCGAGCAGCTAGCTCGGTCGAAATCGATGAAGGCCTTCGTGCCTTCATGCTTAAGGTTTATAACTACATGGGGCTCGGCCTGGCGTTAACGGGTGCGGTCGCGTTTTTTACTGCGAGTTCCCCTGGTATGATGCAAGCAATCCATGGCACCGGCTTAAGCTGGCTGGTGATGCTGTCTCCCCTTGCATTTATTCTAGTCCTTAGTTTTGGCATACAAAAATTGCGGCCGGCGACAGCACAAGCTCTTTTCTGGGCATTCGCAGCAGTAATGGGTCTTTCGCTGTCCTCAATTTTTATNATGTATACCGGAACCAGCGTCGCGCGCGTATTTTTCATTACGGCCGCCTTATTNGGGGCCATGAGTTTATATGGCTACACCACTAAAAAATCCCTTGCTTCTTGGGGCTCATTTCTCTTTATGGGGCTATTGGGCATTATTATTGCCATGGTCGTTAACATATTCTTGGCATCAAGCGCGCTACAGTTTGCTATTTCGGTGATCGGCGTCCTGATATTCACTGGCTTAACCGCATACGACACGCAAAAAATAAAACAACAGTATCATGCCGGAGACGGCGCAGTAGTGGCTGAAAAAAAAGCTATTATGGGAGCACTACGTCTATACCTAGATTTTATTAATCTATTCATCATGCTGATGCATCTGATGGGCCAACAAAGGTAAATATCAACTAAGCAGTTTCAGAAAAATCTACCGCCCGGTTGATCAACCGGGCGGTTTCGTTTTTACTGGGGTTGGACGGGAATATTCATTTCTTCATCTTTTCCACCGTACTAGTAGGCAGAGGTGGGATAGGTGAAGCTACTTGAGTATTCTAAGGAACTCTCACTCAAGAAGGCCAAAAACAAGTCGGTTTCATGGCCATAGTTATTATGTTTAATGATTAGGTGCTTACTAACAGGCAGACTGCCATGAGTCGGTACGAAGACGTATACAACCGAGCCCAAAAAGATCCCGAAACGTTTTGGGAAGAAGCGGCACAAGCAATCCACTGGTATACCAAGTGGGATCAAATCCTGGATCGATCTAATGCACCGTTTTACCGTTGGTTTCCAGGTGGCACTGTCAATACCTGCTACGACGCGCTAGACCGACATGTTGATGAAAACGGTCATGGTAACCGTGTGGCGTTGATCTATGATAGTCCAGTAACAGGCAGAATACGACGTTTTACATATCTGGAATTGAAACGCGAAGTTGCCCTCTGCGCAGGCGCTTTGAGCGATCTTGGNGTACAAAAAGGGGATCGGGTATTGATTTATATGCCGATGGTTCCCGAAACTGTAATCGCAATGCTTGCAAGCGCGCGAATTGGAGCGGTTCACTCAGTTGTCTTTGGCGGTTTTGCAGCTCCGGAACTAGCAACCCGAATAGATGATGCCAAACCGAAAGTGATCGTNGCCGGTAGCTGTGGAATCGAACCAAATAGGATTATAGAATACAAACCGTTGCTTGACGCAGCCATCGACCAAGCCAGTCATAAGCCCGAAAAATGTCTCATTCTGCAACGCGAGGAGTGCTCTGCAGATCTGACCCAAGACCGAGATATCGACTGGGGTGACGCGATAGCCTCCGCTAAACCGCATGAATGTGTGCCCGTTGCGTCTACAGATCCACTCTATATTTTGTATACGTCTGGCACGACAGGAGTGCCAAAAGGAATTGTACGAGACAGCGCTGGACACATGGTCGCACTCAAATGGACAATGACCCATACATACGACACGGCACCCGGAGAAGTATACTGGGCTGCTTCGGATGTAGGTTGGGTAGTTGGTCACTCTTATATCGTTTACGGACCGCTTCTACAGGGNTGCTCCTCCATAATCTATGAAGGCAAGCCAGTTGGCACTCCAGATGCCGGAGCATTTTGGCGTGTGATCGCAGACCACGGGGTAAAAACCATGTTCACTGCTCCGACCGCCTTACGCGCAATCAAAAGAGAAGATCCAGACACTAAACTGCTCATGGGACACGATCTTACTAAATTTAAGGCCTTATTTTTAGCCGGGGAACGTGCAGATCCAGATACCATGGAATGGGCAGCGAACCACCTCAAAGTCCCCGTTATTGATCACTGGTGGCAAACTGAGACGGGTTGGTCAATTACCGGAAATTTTCTTGGCCTTGGAGCCCTACCGATCAAATATGGCTCTTCTACGAAGCCTGCTCCCGGATTCGATCTTCGAGTGCTTGATGAGCAAACAAACGTGGTTGAAACAGGGACAATTGGGGCACTCTCCCTAAAGTTGCCCATGCCTCCGGGTTGTCTACCAACGTTATGGGAAAATGATAAGGGATATATATCGTCCTATCTGGAGGACTATCCAGGCTACTACAAAACTGGTGATGCCGGTTATATCGATGACGAAGGATACGTTTGGGTGATGACGCGAACCGACGATATCATTAACGTAGCAGGTCATCGACTTTCAACCGGGGGCATGGAAGAAGTGCTGGCGTCGCACCCAGATGTAGCTGAGTGCGCCGTGATGGGGGTATACGACGAACTCAAGGGCCAACTGCCTCTTGGTCTGCTGGTGCTGACGGCCGGAATAAACCGTCCTCACAATGAAATTGTTGCGGAAGCGATTCAACTGGTTCGAGACAAAATAGGGCCCGTTGCATCGTTTAAGACAGCAGTCGTTGTACAACGTCTCCCTAAAACTCGCTCAGGAAAAATTCTGCGTGGCACCATGCAGAAAATCGCTGATGGCCACGAATACAAGATCCCGGCGACCATTGATGACCCTGATATACTAAAAGAAATTTCAATAGCGCTCTCGGGCGTTGGTTATCCAAACCGGTGATTGGTCCGGAAAATTTAAGAGTTTATGGCCTGCTATTTCGGAACGGAAAAGTGCTGATCTCAGCAGAAACAGTAGCAGGAAGGGATATTCTCAAATTTCCAGGCGGTGGAGTTGAATCCGGAGAGACCCCAGAGAAGGCCTTAGTGCGAGAGTTCNAGGAAGAATGTCAAATTCTGATTAAACCACTTAGATTATTGAATACGCCCGGCACTTTACTCAGCCCGTGGACACATTCTCTTTATACGCCGCTTTATTATCACGTTGCGGGAAACGGAAACCCAAAGAGCCCAGCACATGAAGATATTGAACTTACCTTCCTCTCACCAACTGCAGCCATTGCGAGCGAACGAATGGCGGAGCCCGAAATATTAGCCCTCCATCGTGCCGTAGCCTGACGACACAAGACGGCGGCCTTTAGCCCAAAAGGAGAAATCAGATTTTGTCACGCTCAGACCAAGTCACCGCGTAGGCCAGACAACAGACGTGAGTAGTCTGGGTGTGATGGCGTAATCAAACCGTGTCGAACAAAAAACTGGATTAGCACTAGATTGCAATTGAATTTAAAACTATCCGAAGACTCAACCACGTCCATAACTTCGTCAACGGGCCAAAGTTCAAAACTTTCTACTTCACCGTCTGAATTACAAGGCTCAAAACCGGCTGGTAGTTCAAGATCATACGAAAAAATGAGATCATCCTTGAGGCCATGTTCTATCTCCTGGCGGTATTGGATAGTGCCGGTTGGTCTCGCCTGTTGCACTATGTCAGCCGGAAGGCCTGCCTCCTCAGCACATTCCTTTTCCAGGTTCTCAGCTAAACTAAGGCCGGCCGGTTGTCCCCCCGCTACGGTATTGTCGAGCTGCCCAGGATATGTCGGCCGATCTGCCGTTCTTCGGGGAACCCAGATGGAGATCTGTCCTCCTTTACGCACAAATCCAGTTAAATGCAGCCCATAACCGCGCACGCCAAATGCCGGAATTACGGCGCGCTCAAGTTCAAATAAACATTCTCCAAACCGGGTTCCCACCGCGTAGGGCTCGTTACGCCACGGGTTCGTGAGGCCGGCAGCTGTTAAGGTNACCCCAACTTCCGCCATACTTCCAGTCAAGAGGTCTNGGGTATTCAACGCCGGATTCGTTTCGATCGTAGTTGAATAGCATCTAACGGCATTCGGGAAAGATGAAAAATAGCCAACCAAATTCCTTTTTACCCAACCAACCCGCCGATCTCTATGTGTCAACGGCAGAAAATTTTTTATATTATGACGATTACAGTCGGCAAGGTGGTCGAGAAAACTCATTCTTTTTTGTATCCTCTAACCAGATTATTTCCGAAATGTCTTACGAGCCCGGGGAAACAAATATATAGACCAATGAAATGGCAATGCGGACATGCAATTCTCGTCATCACGGTATGCCTACAGTGCGCATGTGCGCCAAAACTTATTGAAGTAGGTCAACGTATAGGCGAACCCTCAATAAACCAACAAGCACTAAANACCACCGATGGAAGCAGCTTACCCCTTCGCGTCTGGAGACCAGATGGCGAAGCTGATGCAGTAATCCTAGCGCTACACGGCTTCAACGATTACAGCAACGCATTCAGTATACCCGGAGCGTATTTTGCGGATCAAAAAATTATAGTTTATGCGTACGACCAACGGGGCTTTGGTACAAATGAGAATGCAGGAATGTGGCCTGGAGTTAATCATTTAGTTCGAGATATGGTAGAAGCCATTGAAGCTATCAGGGGTGCCCACCCCTCTTTGCCTTTTTATGTACTGGGAGAAAGCATGGGCGGTGCAATCATCTTGACTGCACTTTCCCAGGAGACCCCAATGATCGAAGGAGTAATTCTGGTGGCACCCGCAGTGTGGGGAGGGCCAACCATGAGTCCCCTCTATTCCTTCTTCCTCTCTCTCGCCGCGCACACTCTGCCCTGGATTAAACTCTCTGGCCAGGGACTCGGAATTCAACCCTCAGACAATTACGAAATGCTCGTAGCATTGGGGAAGGACCAATTTGTGATAAAGAAAACTAGAATTGATTCCTTGTATGGGCTTGTGAATCTTATGGATGCTGCGTTAGCTGCTGCACCAAGAATACAGATCCCAGCCCTTGTACTCTACGGAGCAAAAGACGAAATAATACCTAAATCTGCGACAGGCAGAATGCTTTCTAGCCTCACAAATTCTCCTCGCATCATTATTTATCCGGATGGTTATCACATGTTACTTAGGGATCTGGGTGGCTCGGTGGTTCTGGCAGATATATCCGCCTGGATCATGGACCCCAACATGACTTTGCCATCCAATCTCTCTACGGATTGGAAGTCATTTTTTACAGAGTAATGGATTTTTAGCGATCTCACTGCTCCGCGGCGTCAACGTCCGAATTCTGTATCATTCTCCAAGCAATGCCCAACGCAAACAACAGCAGCAAAGCCCCAATAATGTATGGTGCATGCCTACCAAGCAAACTAAAGACCACCCCTGCAAACGCTGGCCCAAGTATTCGTGCAAGACTCGCACCGGACTGGGCTACTCCAAGAACGGCGCCTTGTGAGTCTGAAGAGGCACGACGAGAAATCAAACTATTGAGGGCGGGATTGCACAATCCAAACCCACCCGCAAGGAGTGCTGTTGCCACCAATAACAGTGACATGCCACTTGCAACCGGCATTAAAGCGAAACCGGCTACTAGTCCACACAAACCCATAATGATCACGCGCCCCTCCCCCCAACGTCGGGTGGCAGGCCCAATGACTCCCCCTTGCACCACAGCGGCGACTACTCCGACGTACGCAAATAAGTAACCCACTTCCCTAGGGCCCCAGAGAAACTGACGTTCGGCCCACAAAGCAATCGTTGCCTCCAGGCCCGCGAATACAAACATCACAAGTAGGAAGAGACAAATTAAATGCTTCATATCTGCTCGGCGTACAGCGAGATAAATAGGCGCAAACCAACCTCTGCCCCCACTGTTTACGGAACCCACTTTCCGTGACTCTTGCAGCAGAATAACAACTAGAAATGCTGCTATACTAGAAAGGCTGGCTGCAAAGAGTGGGGCTGCCTGAAAATTAATGCTTCCTGACGCAGAACCGCTCAGAATCCCACCTATCATCGGCCCAAAAATAAACCCAAGGCCGAACGCAGCACCAAACAATCCCATGCCACGTGCCCTATTTTCAGGTGTCGTAATATCATCAATATAAGCCTGCGCAGCGGCAATATTGCCAGCAAACAGTCCTGCCAGCGCTCGTGCCGCGAAGAGCATCACTAAACTACTCGCATAGGCCATAAAGACGTAAGCCACACAAGTCCCTACTAGACTTATCAGTATAACTCTTCGTCTACCGTACCGGTCGCTAATTGATCCAATGAATGGCGCGGCAATAAACTGCATGAGGGAATAGGCCGCCATTAGCAATGTGACGATACCCGGGGATGCACCATAGTGCTCCGCGTAGAAGGGTAATATTGGGATAATTATTCCAAAACCTAGAAGGTCGATGAATACAATAAGAAGCAGGGCAGGCATCGCGGGGCTTAGGGTCCCATGTTTTGATAAACTAAACAGACCAGTAATTGCAGGGGTTACGACTCATGTCGTTGATGCATACGCAGAACCCCTGATATCGTCCGGAGTGCGAGTTGTACCCTATGCGGATAGCCTTTCCAACCGGGATATGACTGGAGGAATAGGCGGTGCCGCCGGTGTGCGG
>PAVD01000018.1 GCA_002712985.1 Rhodospirillaceae bacterium | reverse complement strand
CCGGTGCACCTTTAGCATCTAACCCTAAGCCTTTTGCAGTAAAATTGTTTCTAGGGTAGTTGATATTCACAGGTATCCCATACGGAGTAACCATGTCCGTTACCGAGGTCACCAAAGGCCGTAGTAAAGGCTTTGAACGTTCCCTGACTTTTCACCCCTTTGTATTTTCCAGTACCAGAATATGCGGAAAAATTACCGTCACAATGGGGATACTCACCTTCACAACTCCACGAGTAGTAGATGCGATCTCCATCTCCATCTTGCTGCCAGCAAAAGCCAAGTGATTTTGTCTGGCCTTGATTTACCTGATATATTGCTGGACACATAACTGCATTCAAATGCATTGAACTAGTAGTATCATTGGCAACGAAGGTACCACTAAAATGGCCGGTAAATACCGAATGACCTTCCTCAAGATTCACGTTCTGACCGACGGACAACCACCCATAAGTACCGGTGCAGTCATTGGCCTCCGCAACGACAACACCGAACAACAAGNCAANCCCNGNCAATANTATTTTTNTTATGAACACTGNTGATCCTCCNTAATTNNNCTNAGACAGACANTGTTTCATCAAAGTTTCACAATTGTCCANCGCAGCAANAGTANNTTTANTTTTAATAGNGAGAATTCAAACGAATAACNGTTTTATTNNTATGTGATTACTCCAGTNAAACGACTTTNTNAGACCAAAAANTTTANCTCAATTNTCTNGNGAAGTCCCTCNNAAATTATTTTCGANTATGGAAANCTACTCTTAACGTANGTGCTCACNCAGCCACTTNTTCCGACAGTGTAGTNCTGACNAATAATATTNNACACCGTACGGTATATTTATATAAAAAAGTATNTATNNCAGTGCCAAAGAATATTTTTGCAGNCCNGCCTAATGNCCANTGTATGNTANTNCTGANAAGGAGANGCTGAAATAGGTAATTATCAAGATTCTTTAAAGACTGTATTGGAAAGGAAGAAAATTGAAAAATATTACTGAGCCANACGCANAGAAAATTTTATCGGACCGTGNCCATAGNAACNTTGTGACTGTTACATTNCCAAAAGGACACGTGATGGANACACACGAGCATCCGTTTGANGNAGATATAGTCATTGTTTCTGGNAGCATCAAAATAGTAGTNGNCGANAAGGAGTATAACNTAACTTCGGGTNATGAATTTCAGTTAGGAGCTGGAATTGAACATTNGGAATTTATAGGAGAGGACGGAGTTACTTTNGTATCAGCAAGACCTGAAACAAAGGAAAATTAAAGTTACTNCTGATGTGCGGTGGANTCGCGGAAGATTCGNTTATTNCTGTCTTGCCTGACACCCTACGCATAAATTGAAAAGCTCAAGGATGNCAAGGCGATTTTCTCGGGCATAGACCAGGCAGGAACAANCCGTTGTNCTCCGATCTTGACTAAGATATAGCGGCAAGCCCATTTGCATTNTTTTCGGCCGAATCACCATAATGTGGCACAANCTACCGTGAAAAAACTATCGTCGGTACAGAAAAGTTTAAAACAANAAACTCTGTCCCAGGATTTTCCGAGTAGATTCCAGCATTTGACAAGTGGCCAATTTGCAAACCTAAACGAGACNGATCATCGAAACAAAACGNAAATTCAACTGCCGAGCGAAACTGC
The DNA here is from genome assembly GCA_002712985.1 of Rhodospirillaceae bacterium. GTDB lineage: Bacteria > Pseudomonadota > Alphaproteobacteria > UBA7887 > UBA7887. Next base: position 35,406 of record PAVD01000018.1, on the reverse strand, counting down.
AACGTGCCCCCGAGNTGTTTCCCCTCACCCTCGTGACTTGCACCAATCGAAAAACTTGGTGAAACCACGAANCTATCTCGAATGAATGCATCCACTAAAAGTCCCACATATGCGTAAGCGGCATATTTACTTGTAACAAACATACCAACCTGAGGTTTAAAAATCCAAAGAGAGGTATTGAGTCTAGCTTGAACTTCGAATTGCCCGGCGGTTTCATCATCATTTATATCAAAGCCGCCCGCGCCCCATGTTATATAATCGGGATCAGTATTTTTATATATTTTATCTGAATCGGCCATTGCCATATTGAGTACCGGTAAAATGCCAATCGAAATAACAGTTGCAANAACCANTGCTGAAAGAAAGCATCGTTGTCCCAATTTCCTATCCACCATGATTTGACAAAGCCCATATTTGTTCAGTTGCATGGACAAGTGCCGAGCAAATTCCAGGTTCTAACGACGAATGCCCTGCATCNGCAACTATAGTTAACTTGGCTTCGGGCCATGCCANGTGGAGGTCAATCGCACTGACAACTGGACAAATCATATCATAACGCCCTTGNACTATTCTTCCAGGAATAGAGCGTATTCGGTCTATTCCTCTCAACAAAGCACCTTCCGACAGAAAGATGTTGTGAACAAAGTAATGCGCTTCAAGTCGCGCCAGACTCAGAGCCAATTCTGGTTTCTGAAACTGTGCGAGACTTTCGTTGTCGGCACGAAAGGTCGAACAGCTTCCCTCATATTGGGCCCACGCCAGAGCCGCCGGCATATGCACATCCGGATCCGGATCAACAAGCCTTCGATAATAGTTGGTTAACAAGTCATGACGTTCGTCAGCAGGCAAATATCCTTCGAATAAGCCCCAGGCCTCAGGAAACACCGTCCGAATACCGTACATAAACCATTCAATTTCACTTTTACGGCAAAGGAATATACCACGCAAAATTAACGCGATACATCGCTCCGGGTATATTTCTGCATATGCCAATGCTAAAGTAGAACCCCACGAACCTCCAAATAGAACCCATTTTTCCACCTTCAGGGTGCAGCGCAAGAATTCTATATCGCCAATCAAATGCGTAGTCGTATTGTTTGTAAGTTCACCGAGCGGTTTAGATCGTCCTGCGCCTCGCTGATCGTATAAAATGATTCGATAAAATCTAGGATTGAAGAAACGGCGATTCTGATTGTTTACCCCCGCACCAGGCCCACCATGCAGAAATAAGACTGGCAGCCCTTCTGGATTACCAGACTGCTCCCAATACAGGGTATGGGGAGATTCCAGACGCAGCTCACCTGTTGAGAATGGTTCAATAGGAGGAAAAAGATTTTTCTGACCGTCTAACGACACAGCAATACTATATATATCTACATAAACGGTAATCTGACAATTTCATATTATCGCATCTACCGCGTACTGTAGAACCGATGAGTATATGACCTGACCTTCTTAGACATTCCACTACCACCCGGCCTAAAGGCACATATCCGATTAGCCGGAAGAAGGGCTGAAAAATCAAAAGTAGCCTCTGGAAACCAGCACAATAAAGCCAGCGCCGCCTGTTCCGTCAACCATTAACCTCGCAGACAACTTCCCCCCCGAGACCAAAGCAGGCGGCATGAAGTGAACCTCCACTGCCACATCCATTGTCAAGAGTGACTGCATAATTGTTTAATGATGAACCTGCCTCGTCTGGATCAAACCCACGTACAATCCGCGAGAACCCTTCGTAAGTAGGCTCTAAAGTGTNGNANCCGCTGGANCCCCACCAAAAACTATCTGTCTGAGCCCATAGGGGCCGTGTTGCGTCGATGCCTGCNTGAACCAGNAGCAATTCATTATTCTCTGTAACTGCTGCGCGTCGCAACNCNGAGAACAGCTGGGAATGGCCGTCTTTTTGNCGNACACAATCTCTCAAGCCGCTGGTCCACCGAGCTAGCGACTGCGCTCCATCACGGCACCACATCCTACCTTTCTCAGGATTACTGCCGTACGCNATAAGTGTAGGTGCAANTCCTTGAGCCAACATCCATTCCAATACGAGCGAAGGATCTTGAGCAAGTTGTAGTTGTAGGAGNTTTTGCCACATTTCTTCCTGGCGACCACGCAGATAGATTATATCNCCTCCAAACAGGTTGAANCGCGCCATAAGCGAACGACGGAAAAGCAAAAGTTCGTCTAAGGTTTCAAGAATTTTTTTTCCGNAGCCAACATAGTTACCGAGGTATACCAACCTGTCACCGGGAATAAAATGGGTTTCTAATTGATNGTGCAGGGCTTTAAGGCGNTCCAATTCACCGTGTATAGCCGAAACGGCCCAAACTCGCTGCACCCCCCGTAGCACACCGATTACAGACTCTTTCTGATCAGCCAATGGCCATATCGCAAGAACTTGAACCCACTAAGTCCATCTCGCGCCTTCGTGAAAACGTAGCTAACCCCACAACCATTCCGAAAAACATTTTAATGCTCACGCCTACGTCAGCAAAGACTCATTAATCACATGTTTAAGCTGCTCTGAGAAGAAAATTCTCAATTTGTTTTTCAGCAGCNTCTTGATCAATTTTTTCTACGGCCGCAAATTCTCTTGCTAAACGATCTAGAGCAGCCTCATACAGCTGCCGCTCACTGTATGACTGTTCAGGCTGATCCTCTGCCCTATGGAGATCCCGCAGCACTTCAGCAATTCTTACGGGATTTCCTGAATTGAGTTTCTCTTGGTAATCTTGAGCNCGCCTACTCCACATTGTGCGTTTGACTTTAGCTCGGCTTTTCAAGGTCGTTACAACAGACCCCATTTCATCTCTAGTGCTAAGCCGCCGCATGCCGGCAACCTCCGCCTTACCTAATGGCACCCGGAGTGTCATTTTGTCCTTTTCAAAAGAAACAACGTAAACTTGAAGGACGTCCCCCCCTATTTCCTGCTCTTCAATACCAATAACTTTTCCTACACCGTGTGATGGATAGACTACTAATTCTCGGGTTTTATAAAGTCTTTTAATTTTCTTTTTCATCTTGGCTTGTACCATTAGAGCAATCTCTTTCTCGCATCAGCATTACGNACCATGCACACCAAAAACTGATTTTCAGTTGAATAAACATTCAAAAATTTTGTGTATTCGACGCCAGGCCCTAGTCTTTCCCTGATCCCGACCCGAGTATTATTAGATGAGCTGCCGGCAGCGACCCAACGAATTTTCAACGGTCGCTAAAGTATATCACAATTCGCCGCATAATGACACAACGGTGGAACTTCATAGAAAGTGCCTGGCATTCAATGAAAAATGGTGTTTTTAGTTTAGTTAGCGCCAGTTCCAGGGTTGTGAGTGAAGTATTTGTCAAACTTCCCAGTTTCCTCCTGAAAGTCGTCGGCGTCACTTGGAGAGACACCCTTTCGGGTAATATTGGGCCATTTCTCCGAATAGTCAGCATTAAGAGTGACCCATTTCTCAAGGTCTCCCTCTGAATCAGGCAAAATAGCCTCAACGGGGCATTCAGGTTCGCAGACGCCGCAATCAATACATTCGTCAGGGTGAATAACAAGCATGTTTTCACCTTCATAAAAACAATCAACCGGACACACCTCAACACAATCCATGTATTTACACTTGATGCACTGTTCTGTAACAACGTATGTCATTGCAAACCTGTCTCCTTAATCTCTTATAAAAACTCGATAAGGTAATTACTGCCTCTACAAAATTTAGATCAGCCGACTGACTACCCTTTGCCGTGCCGAGGCGCGATCATGGTCAGAAACATACATCAAACCTCCGATGCGCCGCANCAAAGCAACTTCAAAATCATGGGCTTCCCCGTCGGCATACACGACCTCCCAAAGCATTTCCATGAGTTCTACTCGCTGTTCGAGAGTAAAGCGGTCGTTTACCTCCCGCGTNAACCCATAAAGCTGTGTAGAATCCGCAACAGCCGATTCAGCCTCTGCTATTAGGATTTTGCAATCAGGTTCACAGAGATTAAACCGCCGCCGCACTAAGTTTGAGATCACAAAGCGTTCAGAGTCATCAAATTTATCATCCATACACGCTGCCTCAACCAACAGGGCCGTCGCAGCAACTTGCATATCCAACTTGTCTCGATTCTCCAAGTCGGTTTTGTTCTTACTGTGAAAAATGGCTGAAAGGCGGTCAAGCATCCTTTTCCGTATCATAACCTTACAACCAGCGGCAAGTCACCTTTGAAACAGAGATTTAAATTTCGGAAACCTCATTGGTTTTCGCCTGGCTTCCATAATACATCCTCGTTACCAAGATTGTTCAGATAACGAGCAGCCACAAACATAAGATCTGAAAGTCTATTAATATAGGCTAAAGCCTGGTTGTCCAGACCTTCTTTGTCCAAAAGCTCACANANNACTCTTTCTGCACGACGAACTATAGTTCGTGCCATNTGTAAATAAGCTGCCGCCGCGGAACCTCCCGGAAGCACAAAAGAAGACAAAGGTTGCAGACGTCCATTCAAATGATCGATCTCCTTTTCAAGGCGCGTGACTTGGCCCTCACTGACGCGGAGTCTCGATTTTTTGTGAGCCGTCGCTGGCACACATAAATCAGCACCTAAATCAAACAAATCATTTTGAATCCGCTCAAGGATTGCATCCAATTCACCACCAGTGTGTAACCGCGCCAAGCCAATTGCCGCATTGGCTTCGTCGACGGCACCGCAAGCTATGACCCGCAAATCATATTTATTCACCCGAGCACCATCACCGATGGAGGTAATTCCTAAATCCCCACCGCGCGTATAAATTTTATCAAGCTTTACCATTACTATTACTATCCATATCCGTCGGACACACTTTCGTCATAGATCGGAGACGCTAGCGAAACCAGAAAATTTCATCAAAAACACGCAAGACCCTACGACCCAACTTCAACAACTCGTAAGCTTAACACAAAAAATATTAACGGTTGTTGTTTCCAATTCTACCGTACCGAAGCAGTTTTCGCCGGACATTCTGGCAAGAGTTGCTCACCCACAAAAAGTGAGTAAACTACCCACCACCTCTACCGTCGAGATTGGGGAAAATCATGGTTCAGTTTAGCACCGGTCAACCTGTTCGCCGAGTCGAAGACGCCCGACTTACCACCGGANAGGGCCAATATACAGACGACTTAAACNTACCTAACCAGNTCTATGGGTATGTTCTGAGATCNCCTATGGCGCACGCTGTGATAAAGCNTGTGGACACTNCCGTTGCANTGANAGCACCAGGCGTACTAGGTGTCCTGACCGGTTCNGATTTGGAGGAAACAGGCGCTAATAGCATCCCNTGTCTCGTCCCTTTGGATAACCGTGATGGAACAAAAGCCCCACTTCCGGTTCGNCCTGTGCTGTGCANNGACCGCGCCAGACACGTTGGCGATAACATTGCTTTTGTTGTTGCTGAAACGTTTCTGCANGCCAAAGAAGCNGCTGAGCTAATAGAAGTCGACTACGAAGCNCAGGANGCCGCNGTCGAGACGGAAAATGCTTTGTCAGAGGCGAGCCCTCAAGTGCATGCNGAAGCGNTNGGAAACGTGGCNTTTGACTGGGCACACGGCGACGATGAGGTGGTAACATCNGCGTTTAANGCTNCAAAACACGTNGTGAGTTTAAAATTAATTAACAATCGCTTGATCTGTCAATTCAATGGAAACGCGTGCCGCGATNGGTGATTTTGACCCAATCACCGGGAAAGCGACACTTCACACCTGCACTCAGGGTGGTTGGCTTTTAAAAGACCAAATTGCCAACCATACTCTTAAAATTGATCCGGAGCTGGTACGAATTCTGACGCCTGATGTAGGCGGAGGCTTCGGAATGAAGACATTCTACTACCCAGAACAAGCGTTATGTCTATGGTCAGCCCGCAAATTTGGGAGGCCAATAAAATGGGTTGGNGAACGGAGCGAATCATTTCTGTCGGACACCATGGGCCGAGATCATGTTACCAATGTCGAACTTGCTTTTGACGCGGAGTACCGGATTGCAGGTATGCGGGTAGACACCGTGGCAAATATGGGAGCCTATCTGTCAAATTTTGCTCCATTCATCCCGACACTAGCTGCTATCAAAGTAATGCCTGGCGTATATGATATAAAAACTCTTTATGCCCGCGTTCGTGGCGTTTTCACGCATACAGTACCAGTAGATGCCTACCGAGGTGCAGGGCGACCCGAATCTATTTATATGATTGAGCGTCTTATGGACAAGGCAGCGAAGGANCTCCGTATCGATAGGGTTGAACTGCGGCGAAAGAATTTCATCTCTTCTAAGGCGATGCCTTTTACTACAACCGCCGATGAAATATATGATTCCGGTGATTTCGAACAGGTTATCAATATCGTCACCAAAAAAGCTGACTGGAATAAATTTGAAGAACGCCGCNGTAAAACTGAAGCGGACGGGAAAAAACGTGGCATAGGGCTGTGTTACTATATTGAATCGACGATGGGAGATCCGGGTGAGGCTGCAGAGGTCAGATTTGAAAAAGATGGAACGGTGAGCGTGCTGGTCGGAACTCAATCGAATGGTCAAGGGCACGACACGGCATACGCACAAGTGACTTCCGATCGACTCGGAATCCCGTTAGAAAGCGTTCGTATTGTACAAGGTGATACAGATATCATTGCTACTGGCGGCGGCACCGGAGGATCGCGCTCTCTTACCGCCCAGGCAACGGCAATTGATGCTGCGGCCGATGCAGTTATAGAACGTGGAAAACATTATGCAGCGCAATCTTTTGAGGCTTCGGCTGCCGACATAGAGTTTTCCGAAGGCAACTTTAAAATTGCTGGAACCGACCGCTCTATCACCATTCTCGATTTAGCGCTTCAGGCAAACGAAATGGAAATACCAGATAAGGATTTTGATGGTGGCCTCAATGCACGGGGTGCAATTACGTTACCCGCCTGGACATTTCCAAACGGATGCCATGTGGCCGAGGTTGAAGTTGATCCGGCAACCGGGGTTACTTCGCTGGAGCGCTACACGATAGTGGATGATTTTGGCACTTTAGTGAATCCTCTACTCGTCGAGGGTCAAGTACATGGCGGTGTTGCCCAAGGTGTTGGACAGGCAATGCTTGAAAAAGTTGTATATTCTGACGATGGACAACTATTATCTGGTTCATTCATGGACTATTGCATGCCCCGAGCCGATGATCTTCCGTCATTTGATTTCTCGAATATCGTTATCCCTTGCAAGAANAATCCTCGAGGCATCAAAGGGTGTGGCGAGGCCGGTTCTGTCGCGTCCCCGGCGGCCATAATAAATGCGATAGTTGACGCCCTTTCAGAGGAGGGAGTTGACCATATTGATATGCCAGCAACTCCCCAAGCGGTATGGCAAACGCTTCAAAATGCCCGCATGGTCTAATCCTACAGCCTTGCCTGAAAAATCTGATTAGCCGGTAACTTTTTTGGAGTCCATAGACCACAGGACGATTGGGTGATGTCACGATCGTCCGAACTACCCGTCGCGAGGGCCGACGGAAAAACACGATTGCCAAAACGCCGGCCTTTTCCACGTCTGGTCGTCCGTGTTGGGATATTACGCGCTTTGGCGAACCGAAACTACCGTATATATGCGGAAGGTAACGTCATTTCCATGATCGGCACGTGGGTCCAGCGGGTCGCAGTCGGATGGTTAGCTTGGGATTTAACACATTCGACGATGTGGCTTGGGCTAATTGCTTTCGCAGAACTTTTGCCAACNGTAGTAATTGGTCCATTTGCAGGTGTGATTGCGGACCGTTTCAACCGGCTGCGGCTCTTCAAGATTTCTCAGCTTCTAGCGATGAGCCAATCGGCGCTTTTGTGTCTGCTAACAGCCACCAATCTAATTTCCATAGAATTGCTGTTGATACTTACTTTTTACCTTGGAGCCATCTACGGATTTGCACAACCTGTTCGGCTCTCTCTCATTCCAAGTCTTGTTCGCCGTTCGGACATGCATGCAGCAATAGCTTGCAATTCTTTACTATTCAATATTGCTAGATTTATTGGTCCGATTTTGGCTGGTGTAGTCATAGTGAACTGGGGAACGACACCGGCATTTGCCATTAACATGTTGACGTACATTGCTTTATTATATGCTGCTTCATTACTTCACTTGGAGCAACGACCTGCTGAAAATGAACAACTGAATGGTATTTTAGAAGGAATCTACGAAGGAATTATTTATGCGCTTCACCATCCCGGGATAAGAACGATTCTGATTCTATTTGCATTCACAGCAACCCTCGGGCGACCTTTTGCAGAACTCTTGCCAGGATTCTCCGGCGGCATTTTTCAGCGTGGTGCAGTCGGGTTAGCTTGGCTGACGTCGTCCACAGGTTTTGGCGCAATACTGGCGGGGNTTTATCTTAGTCAACGACGCAACACAAATGGATTAAGACAACTGATCATATTGAACACAGGGCTATTTGGACTTGCTTTGATAGCACTGGTTGCAACAAATTGGTTTTGGTTAGCAGTTCCTTCTGTGGCCGTTGCAGGATTCTCAATGGTAGTTTGCGCGGTCGGAGCTCAGTCCCTGATCCAAGAAGCAGTTGACGCCAAAATGCGAGGGAGAGTGCTAAGTCTTTATGGCCTTGTATTTCGTGCTGGGGTTGCCCTCGGCAGCGTTGTCATTGGCGCTCTTGCATCGGATTTTGGACTTCCTTGGCCCGTTGGTATAGCGGCTTTTGCCTGTATATTCGTCGCATTCTTTATGCGAAGGAGGGTGCCCCAGAGCGTTGGGTAACTTCCTAAGGGCGCTAAAACATACCTAATTCAAGCTTGGCATCCTCCGTCATCATATCCTGATTCCATGGAGGGTCCCAGACAAGAAGGACATTTACTTCACCGACACCTTCAACGGCGGCAAGCGCGTCAGCAACCCATTGGGGCATTTCTCCGGCGACAGGACAACCCGGAGCCGTCAGCGTCATCTCGACGTCTACACTTCCGTTAGATTCTATTTGGCTCTTATAAACTAGCCCCAAATCATAAATATTCACGGGAATTTCCGGATCATATACCGTGCGAAGAGCCTCCGTAATTCTAGATTTATCTGCGATTTGAGTACCAAGCGGCAATGCTGTCCCTGCCTGTGCGGAAAATTCCGACGACCCTTCAGAACTTGGCATAAAATCTACAACAGAACGCCTATCTTCGTTCATCATCGTCACCCCTCAAAAATCATTCCGTCACAACGGTTTTACTTTCGTCGTTGAGAGCCGCGACCATACTATGCCAAGCTAAAGTTGCACACTTGACTCGCATTGGAAAGGCGCGAACACCTGCTAACACTCTCAGCTCTTCCAGATCTTCGTGCAGCTCTACTGCATCATCCCCAGCAACAAAGTTATGAAATGACTGAAATAATGCGTTGGCCTCAGCCACGGTCTTACCAACGATTAACTCTGTCATTATGGATGCCGAAGCTATTGAAATAGCACAACCCTTTCCTTCAAAATGTAACTTCTCCACCATGCCGTCTTTGAGTAGCAGATAGATTGTCACGACGTCGCCACAAAGGGGGTTGTGCCCCTTCGCAGTTCGGTTTGAGTCATCTAAGACCCCAAAATTGCGTGGACTCCGATTGTGATCCAGTATTATTTCCTGGTAAAGCTCACGTAGGTCAGACATCAACCAAAGATTTCCTGCACTTTAGATAGGCTGTGAACCAATAGATCAATNTCATCATTTCCATTGTACATTCCAAGAGACGCTCTCACTGTAGAAGGAATGCCAAACCTTTCCATCACCGGCTGCGCACAGTGATGGCCTGTACGCACCGCCACCCCCTCCTGATCAAGAATAGTTCCAACATCATGCGCATGAACGTCCCCGAGAACAAAAGAAATTACACTGGCTTTTTCTTGTGCCGAACCTATCAGTCGTAAACCATCAATTTGAGCGAGTTGTTCCATTCCATAGCGAAGTACCGCGGACTCATGTGACGAAATTTGGTCGAGCCCNACCAATGTTACATAATCAATTGCNGCCCCAAGGCCAATAGCACCAGCAATGTTAGGCGTGCCGGCTTCAAATTTATACGGCGGGGCTGCATATTCTGTCTTGGCAAATGTTACGGAAGAAATCATCTCGCCACCGCCCTGATACGGAGGCATAGCTTCTAACAGTTCCTCTCGTGCATACAATACTCCGATCCCACTTGGTCCGTATAACTTATGGCCGGAGAATACATAAAAATCGCAGTCTAAATCCTGTACATCGACTGAGGTATGCGGAACTGCCTGGCATCCATCTATCAACACCCGTATACCACGGGACTTAGCCATCCCGCATATCTCCTTAACTGGAAGAACGGTACCTAATACGTTGGANACATGGGTTATCGCTAGAAGCTTAGTTCTAGGTCCCAACATTGCCTCAAATTGCTCCAGAATGAGCTCACCGTCGTCATCAATCGGAGCCACCTTTAGCGAAATACCCCGTTGATCACGCAAAAACTGCCACGGCACTATGTTAGAATGATGCTCCATGTGGCTAATAACAATTTCATCACCAGAACCCAGAAATGAGCCTCCGTAGCTAGCCGCCACTAAATTAATAGCTTCTGTCGCTCCTCGTACAAAAACTATTTCTGAAGCCTTCGCCGCGTTGATAAAATGTCGAGTGGTTTCTCGAGCATGGTCGAACGCTTCCGTCGCACGCGCACTAAGCCAATAAACACCCCGATGGACATTGGCGTACTCCTCCTGATAACACTTTCGGACCGCATCAATCACTGGATCCGGTTTCTGCGCGCTCGCAGCACTATCGAGAAAGACCAACCTACGTCCGTGCGGTCTTTGCTTCAACACTGGAAAGTCTTCCCTCACTTGGGCCAAATCAAAGCCATTGGGCAAGGAGCCCCATCTAGCCGAAGAGGTTTGTTCCGTTAAAAGAGTCATTGGTCGTTAAATCACCTTCGAAAGCCAAGCATCGAACGAATTTTTAAAATATTTTCGGATAGGTACATCAGCCAAATTGTCAATTGTCTCTCCGACAAAAGCATTAATTAACAAACCCCTTGCCGTTGCATCATCCATGCCACGAGCCTTTAGATAGAATAGTGCCTCCTCATCCAAATCACCAATTGTAGAACCATGTGCACACTGCACATCATCATTAAGTATTTCGAGTTCTGGTTTACTTGCGGCCTCCGATGCCTGCGACAAAAGCAGATTTTTGTTCAATTGACGTGCGTCACTGTGTATAGCATTTGGCCATACCCTTATTTTCCCTTGAAAGCTGCCATGGGCAGAATCCCCGATTACACCCTTATATACCTCGTGGGTCGTCCCCCCGGGCGCCATATGATCAACCTTGGTCCAATTGTCCATCCGTTGTTGCCCGCTCGCCAGGTAAACACCATCCAAAATGCAATTGACGTTTTCTTCTTCTAACCACACACGGACCTCATTTCGCGATGCGCGAGCTCCGTTGGAGAAGACAAAACTGTTATACGTACTACCTTGAGCGAGTCGGACGTGACTAGTCCCTATATGTACACTACTTGCTGATTCATCCTGGTGCTTGTAGTGACAAATACGTGCGCCCGGCCCAACCGACACTTGGGTTAGAGCATTCGACCAGTGCACACCATCATTTTTCCCAATAAAGGTTTCAAAAATTGTAGCTTGTGCCCCCGATTCTGCTACTACCAAAGTACGGGGATGGCTTATGGCTGTCTGCCCGCTCTCCGACACGCTTACATATATAAGATGTATCGGACCATCTGGGGACACATTCCTATCTATATGAACCACCGCACCTCCCGATGCAAATGCCGTATTAAGAGCTACCATCGCATGGGGTCTTGGGTCGCTTTCCCCGGAAAGGCGATCTTCCGTTAGATTATGTCCCTGCATCCAATGCTCTTCCAGAAGCGTTCCATGACTTACAAGAGACGCCTCAACAGAAGATATCGATAAACCTGCTGGTAACACCCCCATCTCGGATAGGTCTGGCCGAAAGTATCCATTAACGAATACCATTCGGTGACACGGCATGGGATCAATAAAATACGCCTCAAGGAGCGAATTGTTGATCCCGTTTACTGTCGGCCCTGCTAATACCATTTCAGGATCGATGCCACTAGAAAGATTGCAATATTTCCACTCCTCCACGCGCCGTGTAGGAACCCCGCAATCAGAAAATTGCTCTATTGCGCTGCTGCGAAGACTCGCCAACCAGGGTAGAGTGGCTCCCGGGAGCCTACCCTTCAACTGATTAAATTGCTCTACAAAGATATTATTACTGTCTATTATTTTATTCATTATTTTTTAAAATGATAGCATGCTACGTATTCAGCCATCTTTTGAGAATTCTGCGTATCCATTTTTTTCTAGTTCTTTAGCCAGATTTTTGTCTCCGGAACGCACAATTCGACCATTCGCCAGTACGTGGACGTGATCAGGAACAATATATTCTAACAGCCTCTGATAATGGGTAATTACTAGCATTGCTCGGTCTCCATCGCGAAGACGATTGATGCCATCCGCTACAATCTTAAGTGCATCTATATCGAGCCCAGAATCAGTTTCATCAAGCACTGCTAAACGGGGCTCCAACATCGCCATTTGCAGGATCTCGTTCCGTTTTTTCTCACCGCCGGAAAAGCCAACGTTGACTTGGCGGCTCAAAACGTCTTCATTCATTTTAAGTTGCTGTAACTTGGTGCGCGCTTCTTTTAGAAACGCCATAGCGCTCAGCTCTTCCTCTCCTCGTGAGACACGGACCGCATTCACAGCCGTCCGCATGAATGTGGCATTATTGACTCCTGGTATTTCAACCGGATATTGGAATGCCAGAAAAACGCCACTACGAGCACGTTCATCTGGGGAAAGGCTTAGTAAATTCTTCCCATCGTAAAACACCTCGCCTTCATTAACTTGATACCCATCTCGCCCCGACAAGACATAGGCGAGAGTACTCTTCCCAGATCCATTAGGCCCCATAACAGCATGCACCTCTCCTGCGTCGATTGATAAATCAACCCCATTCAGGATAGGCTTTCCGGCAACTACAGCGTGTAAATTGCAAATCTGGAGCATTACTTCTTTTCCCGGAACATGATCGACGTATTACCCAATTGCACCTTCTAAGCTGATGCCTAGCAATTTCTGAGCTTCCACAGCAAACTCCATAGGAAGCTTCTGCAGTACCTCCTTGCAAAACCCATTTACAATGAGTGCTACAGCCTCCTCGTCGGAAAGGCCACGCTGGCGGCAATAGAAAAGCTGGTCATCACTAATTTTAGATGTCGTTGCTTCATGCTCAATCGTAGCGCTCTGATTTTTGGCCTCAATATAAGGAACTGTGTGACCGCCACAATGATCTCCAATTAAAAGCGAATCACACTGAGTGTAATTGCGCGCCCCATTCGCCTTCCCCAAGACGCGAACCAGTCCGCGGTATGTTTGTTGGCCATACCCAGCTGAAATACCTTTAGATATTATTGTACTAGAGGTGTTGCGCCCTATGTGGATCATCTTGGTTCCGGTGTCAGCCTGCTGACGATTGTTTGTTATCGCTACCGAGTAAAATTCCCCCGTCGAATTGTCTCCTTGCAGGATAACACTTGGGTATTTCCAAGTGATTGCTGATCCAGTCTCGACCTGAGTCCAGGAAATTTTTGCATTCTTACCACGACACGCGCCACGCTTCGTCACGAAGTTGTAGATACCGCCTCTGCCTTCTTTGTCGCCCGGATACCAATTTTGTACCGTCGAGTATTTAATCTCAGCATCATCCAAGGCAACCAATTCAACGACTGCAGCATGGAGTTGGTGTTCACTCCGCATAGGCGCCGTACATCCCTCTAGGTAGCTTACCTGGGAGCCCGCATCTGCAATGATTAAGGTGCGCTCAAACTGTCCAGTTTCAGCCGCGTTGATTCGGAAATAAGTGGATAACTCCATAGGACATCGAACGCCCTTAGGAACGTAGACAAACGAACCGTCACTAAATACGGCAGAGTTAAGAGTGGCGTAAAAATTGTCCGCAGCCGGCACTACACTGCCAAGGTACTGACGCACTAAATCAGGATGATTATGGACCGCTTCGGAGATAGGGCAGAATATTATGCCAAGTTCACCGAGCTTCCCTTTAAAGGTCGTAGCCACCGAAACACTATCGAACACAGCATCTACGGCGACGCCAGCTAATGCCTCCTGCTCCTTAAGAGGAATCCCAAGTTTTTTGTAGGTTTCTAGTAATTCTGGATCCACCTCATCCAGGCTCTTGGGTGCTTCCCCCTGCTTTGGAGCCGCATAATAGTAAGCGTCCTGAAAATCGATCGGGCCACGACGGATGTTAGCCCAACTGGGTTCCTCAACATCCAATTTAAGCCACAGATTGAAGGCTTTCAACCGCCACTCTAGCAACCAGTCTGGTTCATCCTTTTTTGCCGATATAAACCGGACGATATCCTCGTTTAAACCTTTGGGCGCGAGTTCAACCTCAATATCAGTGTAGAAGCCATATTTATATTCACCACCAGTGGCCTCTTCGACACTTTTAACTGTTTCAACGGATGCAGACATTTCTATTCAGTTCTAACATTGATTAAAAGATGATTTTTAAAACGGCGATCAAGTCCTATCTGACATATCAGCTTGAAAGCTTGCCAGTGGCCCCAGATTTACGGCGACTGGCATCGAGATTTCCGATAGAGAAACTCCGTCCAAAGCATTACGAAGTGCATCATTGATGAGTCGCCAATTAGGCTGGGACGGACAAATATTCTCTAAATCACAAGGAGTGCCACCATTTTCCAGGCAGACGGTCAGCGCTATCGGACCATCAACTGCAGAAATAATTTGTTGAACGCTGATAGTTCGTGGTGACAGTACCAACCGATATCCCCCATCGCGGCCGCGTATTGATTCCAATAAACCGGCACGAGCCAACGTTGCCAAGATTTTACTAACTGTTGGAACGGGAACCCGCGTACTGCTGGACATACCCAAAGCCGTGTGGATACCCTCGGGTTCACGGGCCATATAACTCATCAACAGCACAGCGTAGTCGGCGAGACGGCTTAAGCGAATCATGACATAAATTTTCCTAGTATTTTACAGCCGATTTACTTAACAACAAAATCCATACTAAATCAGTCTGGTTTTAAAATCTATACTAAATTAGTCTGGTTTTAAATATGAAGGCAGCTCGCCTTTNTCAAGATAATCAGGAGTATTTTCAACTTGGTGCTATTAATATTCTCAGCTTGTCGAATGCATTGCGTAGAGCTGACTCGACAGTCGTNGCCTNAGGTGCCTGGGCNAAAATAAAACCCAGATACTGTCGGCCTTCCGGCANCGGCATCACTTTCTGCCCAATTGGGANTGTTATTTCAACGGANTCAATGCACNTGACNTCTCTCGCNGGGGCNAGACCATCAATCGCACNAAGCGTGCCCGCCTCTGGTACTGGAATCATCATTACGCCGACCGCACCAGGTTCTCTTTGGTATGACAAACCTCGCACACCGAGGGCATGGTTCAAGATTAAATCCTCNAGGGTATANCCACCAGTGAAANGGAGCGTTTTACCACACCTCCCACCAATAGACCGAGCAGCAAGTTCCAAAATATAAATTTCTCCATCGTAGATCCGGAATTCTGCATGTATGGGTCCACGGGTAAGCCCTATTGCCTTCGCTGCGGAGGCAATCGTAGTTTCAATGCGCAACTGTTCCGAGAAAGGTCTTCCGGAGGGGGTTAGATAGACTGTTTCAGGGAAAAACGGACCTGTTAACGGGTCGGGTTTATCAAATAATGCAAGCGTATGTAATATTCCATTCTCCAAAATACCATCAAGTGCCATCTCCTCACCAGGGATGTACCCTTCAACTAGAATACGCGAGGTATCCATTTTGAAGCTGGTCAGAATATCGAAGACACGCGAGTACGCAGTCTTAAATTGAGATACTGTATCTGCCTTAATGACCCCGCAACTTGCTGATAAATTTGTTGGTTTCACGACGCAAGGAAATTTCATCGAGCGGACGTCCGTTGCGTCATCCCTTTTAACAAGCAACCTGAAGAAGGGTTGTGGAAACCCAGCTTCCACAAGCGCCTGCCGCAAAAGATATTTATCCCGGGAAATCTGGACGGACTCCAAGGAATTATGGAGTAAATTGCTTTCCTTAGCCGCATAAGCCGCAAGCAATACGGCATCCTCTTCCGCTGCTACAATTGCATCAATCGGTTTGTTTTTAGCAAATATCCTTATCTCTTGCGCACCTACAATAGGGTCAGCAAAATTAAATTGAACCACCCCGGTATCGCCAAATGATTCTGACGCTTGACTTTGATCCACTCCAACTATGACGTCAGCAGCCAACTTATTTGACGCAGATATAAATGCAGATCCCCGGTAACTGTTGGCAGGTAAAAGCAGGAGCAGCCGTTTCATACTTGGGCGCTCAAGAACTGATCAAATTTGCTTGAACTGTTCCGAGGTAGGCTCTGCGCAGCAATACCACGGCTCGCTCATTGAATACAGGTCGGAACTATCATCAATTTTCAACGCGGGGACCGTACGGCCGCTGGCTTGATGTGAAATTTCCCAAAGTTTGATAAACGTGTCCGAAGGACGTTCTGTCCTTTTAGTCCCCGTTTCAACGACAGACTGAACTCGTTGTTCTAACTCAATAGAAGCTGAGTCCGCGTAATCCCACCGGTAACTCAGGCTCTCAGGATCATAGCCTCTCAGAAAGTGAGAGAAAGACTCATGGCTCAAAAGGTACGAACCATGTGGGACCAGAAGACGTATAGCCAACTGGATGGGCGCAACGTTAGGGACCAGATTCAACTCTACGATTTGTTCCAAGAGATCAAGGTAAGAACTTGGTGTCGTCCAAGGTGTGAATGGAACAAAAGTCGGCGATACATTAAGCCCCGCTTGCCTGCAAATTTTGATAGCATCAAAAATATCGGTTCGGGAATGCCCTTTGTCGAGACACTGAAGCACGTTGTCATCGAATGATTCTACAGCTGTTGTTACAAATAAGCAGCCGGTTTCTGCCAGGCGCGGCATAAACTCCTGATGCCGTCTTATGTGCTCCACCTTAACAGTGACATCATAGGTAATGTTTGGATGTCGAGTTGCCAGCGCCTCAATTACCCTCATGGCATGACCCGGGCCGTTCAAAAAATCAGGATCGCCAAAAGTAATGTGGCGCGCCCCTTCAACGACTTGTTGCGTAATATCCGCAAGAACTACATCAACATCGACCACAAAAAAACGGCCACCATATGTAGGCACGACGGGACAGTGACGGCAAAGATGCTTGCACCCTCTACTTGCCTCCGTGTACCCAGCCGTCGCGGTCTCTCCGTCAGGCCCCTTAAGATGCGCATACTGCGTTAACGCGGGCAGCATTTTGCGATCAGGACGAATAAATTTTTGTTTTCTTAACTCCGTGGTTGTCACATTGATCAGTGACGACCCAGCCACGAGGCTCTGATAAATCTGCACCAGTTTCGTTTCAGGTTCACCACCGATTATTGCCTTCACTCCAAATTCCAAAAACATTTCATGGTTTGCANGCGCATACAAACCATAACAAACTAAAANCGCCTCGGAATTTAGCGAAATAACTTTANGCAGCAAACGGAGACAAAGACGCGTGGCAGTATGCATGGGAACATGAAAAGCAATCAGATCTGCACTTCGTATTGCTTCTGTATTTAGTTCTTGAATGGACAGGTCTATGCAAACNACTGCCGCACCAACCCTCTTCAGCCATGCTGCAGGTGATGCTACGCCAAAAGGTTGGTGTCCTAGATCATAGGTAGAAACAAGNACTACATTCACAAGTNCCGNCACCCAAGTTTAGTGTTANTTTCCAGGCTGGTAGTACGGATTTGAACCNCCGTCATGGTCCGTAACATCCAGCACATGTGCAATCGATGGCACTTCTTTTTTGATTTCAACTTCAACACCCTGCTTCAGGGTAACATCCGCCATACCACAACCTTGACAACCTCCCTCCAATCGAATGTACGCTGTATCGGCTTNAACATCGACCAAAGCGATATGCCCTCCATGCGTCGCGACGGATGGGTTGATACGTTCATCCAGCAACTGCTGAACTGCNATACCTTCTGGAGTTTTAAGTCCTGGCTTCGGCTTGCTATCGCGAAAGTCCACCAATTCCACGAATTCTGCGACATAGTGACGCAACAGGTTTTCGATACCCGTACGATAACTATAGCCAGACCCAAGTAACTCGACTACGACTTTGCCATCTCGATAGCCACGAAATTTGACGTCGCCGCCTCCCTCTGTGATAGCTGGCCGCACTCGTGTCTCAAGTAACTCCTTAATTTCCTGTACGATATCTGCGTCTGCTTCATCAAAATCCTCAGCTATTTCCTCTTCATCCAGAATCATTGGCAAACCAGCAACATAGTGCTCCATAATAGCGCCTAGAATTTCCGGCTTCATCAGCTGCCAGTTTCCATTGGAATCCTTTCTGACGCGGATGAATTCAGCTCCAAAAACAACCTCAGAAACACCCTCAACGTCAAACAAACGTGACGCAAGTGGTGAGCGCGCCGCAGAGGTTAGGTCGGGAAAGCTCACCACTTCTCCCTCCAGCACTTTTTCACCAGGTAAAAACTTTATNATGTCGGGATCGCTTAAAATTTCTGTTTGAATGAACATTTAGAGAACCCATTCCATTAAAGTCAAAGTTTCCTATATACTAACATTCTAAACTTTCAATTTAATCTGACAATGTCAAAGCTTAAGGAAGATTTCTGAACCCGTGACTATCACTAGTTATCACGCTCACGTATACTATAACGAGAAGACACGGCACCGGGCAGGGCTCATACGAAAACAGATCGAATCCGCCTTCACGGTTAAAATGGGCCGTTGGCGCGACAAACCAGTGGGGCCTCATCCCCAAGCAATGTACCAAGTTGCATTTGAGTCGAATCAGTTTGGAGAGCTCGTCCCGTGGCTAATGCTCCACCGGGACGGTCTTGATATTTTGGTGCATCCAAACACCGGATCTAGTCATAAGGATCATACAGCTAACGCTATTTGGCTGGGCAACAAACTGGGGTTATGCTTGGAAGCATTGGATGACGCAAAAGAAGCCGGCAGTTAANAATTGAATTTGCGCCGCTCCTAAATTTTACCCGTGAACCTGAAGGTCAAAAATATGAGCAAAACTCTCTCAGCAAAAACTTGCACGCCTTGCCAAGGGGGAATCCCACCACTGACGCAGGCAGAGGCAACCCATTACTTAGCACAAACTGATGGCTGGCAGCTACTGGAAGAAAGTACATTAATTTCCCGAAAGTACTCGTTCGTTGATTTTAAAGGCGCCATGGATTTCGTGATCCAAGTTAGTGAACTTGCCGAGAATGAAGGCCACCACCCCGATTTATCTTTCGGGTGGGGATATGCGACTGTCTCCTTACAAACAAAAAAAATTAAAGGACTTCACGAAAATGATTTTATTATGGCAGCAAAGATCAACAAATTTGCGTAACCGAGCCTAAGTCCANCTCGATGGTGACGATACTATTTTATTGATTGTTCCCCTAAAATGGAATCTCGTCGTCGAGGTCACTACTAGCCATAGTTGGAGCCTCCTTAAAGTCGCTGCCTGAAGGGGTTGTATAATCACCACCGCCCGAATCGGAACGTGAATCGAGCATCGTTAGCGTNCCACGAAACCTCTGCAACACCACTTCTGTAGTATATTTCTCTTGCCCTGATTGGTCCGTCCATTTGCGAGTCTGAATNTGTCCCTCAAGGTAGACTTTTGATCCTTTTTGCAAATATTTTTCTGCAATCTCCACCAAATTTTGGTCAAAAATCACGACGCGATGCCACTCAGTTTTTTCACGTCGCTCGCCGGTTTGGCGATCACGCCAACTCTCGCTAGTTGCCACTGACAGGTTTACTACCTTGTCACCACTTTGCATTGCGCGAGACTCTGGGTCTCGACCCAGATTNCCTACCAAAATTACCTTATTTACACTTCCTGCCATATCCTGCCTCGGTTCCAGATTACGATGTTAATGTGGCCACACTTTAAGNCCCGATTATAACCGGATGAAGGCTAATCCCGCCACCCCGCACTTTTAGAGTAGCGCGACCCGTATAAACGTGGCAGTAACTGTGGATATCATGTCAAAGCTGCACAACTATGATAAAACAGACTTGTGGNCCCATCTGTTAACACACGGCAGAGCCTTTTTATTGAGACAAACCAGCGTCATTCTGACCAATGGGTAAACAGATCGAAATCCGTGGGGCAAAAGAGCATAACCTTAAGAATATTAGCCTAACGCTACCGCGCGATAGCCTAACAATCATAACCGGCCTCTCCGGCTCCGGAAAGTCATCTCTTGCATTTGATACGATATATGCGGAAGGACAACGCCGCTACGTCGAGAGTTTGTCTGCGTATGCGCGACAGTTTCTCGAGTTAATGGAAAAACCGGACGTTGATTCTATAGAAGGCCTCTCGCCAGCGATTGCAATCGACCAAAAGACTACTTCGCGAAACCCCAGATCCACCGTGGGCACNGTTACTGAAATCTACGACTATATGCGCCTCTTATACGCACGTGTTGGCATACCTTACTCGCCGGCGACAGGGTTACCTATTAAAAGCCAGTCCGTTAGTGAAATGGTGGATGGAATTTTAAAGTCACCNGAAGGGACCCGTCTCTATCTGTTAGCNCCTGTGGTCCGGGGAAGGAAAGGTGAATACCGGAAAGAAATTGCGATACTGATGAAACGAGGNTTTCAGCGACTAAAAGTTGATGGCGAAATTTATCAAATNGAAAATNCCCCANCTCTCGACAAAAAACGTAAACACAATATNGANGTAGTNGTTGATCGTCTTGTGNTCAGCAAAGAANTTGCAACCCGAATAGCTGACAGCGTCGAGACTGCATTAGCCTTGAGTGACGGGATTCTAGTGACCGAAAACGCGACTACTGGTGAGCAAACTACATACTCAGCGCGGTTTTCTTGCCCCGTATCAGGCTTTACGATCGATGAAATCGAACCCCGCCTGTTCTCCTTTAACAATCCATTTGGGGCCTGTCCCCGCTGCGATGGAATCGGAACTATAAACTGGTTTGATCCAGAGCTAGTGGTGCCAAATACTGACAAAAGCCTTCGCGATGGCGCAATCCATCCTTGGGCTAATACGTCAAGCCAATATTATCAGCAAGCACTTGAAGGCATTGCGAGTCATTTTGGCTTCAGTGTTAACAAGCGATTCAAAGATTTAAGTAAGACACAGCGCGGACTCATTTTATACGGGTCAGGCACAGAAGTGGTACCCATCACCTACGACGACGGCATTAAGAAATACACCACCAAAAAGCCATTTGAAGGTGTAATTCCAAATCTGGACCGCCGCCTCAAGACATCTGAAAATTCCTGGATACGGGAAGAACTTCACCGATTTCAGACAGAGCTAGAATGTGAAGAATGTTCGGGTTTTCGTCTCAAGGCAGAGGCTCTCGCGATAAAGATAGACAAACTACACATCAGTCAGGTCGCCAACTTATCAATTATAGAGGCTAGTCGTTGGTTNTCCAAAATTGAAAAGAAGCTAACACCTACACGCCGGAAAATTGCCGAACGTATTATTAAAGAAATCAACTTGCGCTTGGGGTTTTTGGTTGATGTAGGCCTTGATTATCTGACGTTATCCCGTAAGTCAGGCACCCTATCAGGTGGAGAAAGCCAAAGAATTCGGCTAGCTTCGCAGATTGGATCTGGTCTGACTGGCGTGCTTTACGTACTGGATGAACCATCTATTGGACTCCATCAACGCGATAACGCCCGCCTACTACAGACACTTCAAAACTTNCGGGACCTTGGAAATACGGTGCTCGTAGTAGAGCATGACGAAGAAGCGATTATGACAGCTGATTACGTCGTAGACATGGGTCCAGGGGCAGGGCTAACCGGTGGCCATGTTGTGGCTAGTGGAAGCCCCGCCGANATCATCGCCGNTCCACAAAGCCTGACTGGTCAGTACTTATCTAAAAATCGCCAAATTCCAATCCCGACAGAGCGACGCCAAAGAAAAAAAGGTGACCGTACATCGATCAAACTACTTGGTGCCTCCGCCAACAATCTAAAGCGGGTGAACGTAACATTTCCGCTTAGCACATTTATNTGCATTACCGGCGTTTCCGGAAGCGGAAAATCNAGTTTAGTTATAGATACACTTTTCCCAGCAGCAGCCCGACAACTCAATCGGGCCCGAGCTCACCCGGGTCCTTATGAAGCCATCGAAGGNCTCAAATACATAGATAAAGTTGTTGACATAGATCAGTCTCCAATTGGGAGAACGCCGCGTTCTAACCCTGCCACGTACACCGGCTGCTTCACGCCTATNCGGGATTGGTTTTCTAACATGCCGGAAGCAGCAAGCCGAGGNTATAAACCCGGGCGTTTCTCNTTCAACGTGAAAGGTGGGCGCTGTGAAACATGCCAAGGNGAGGGAGTGNTGAAAGTTGAAATGCACTTTCTACCAGACGTATACGTAACCTGCGACCAGTGTCACGGGGCACGCTACAACAGGGAAACGCTGGAAATANCCTACCGCAACCATTCTATCGCAAAAGTCCTTGATATGTCCGTCGACGAGGCCATAAATCTGTTTGAAGCGATTCCATCCGTTCGAGACAAGCTTGTAATGCTACAACGGGTAGGTTTGGGCTATATCAAGGTGGGACAACGTGCAACAACACTCTCGGGCGGTGAGGCACAGCGAGTGAAACTCGCCAAAGAACTTTCGAAACGAGCCACGGGGAAAACTCTTTACATACTTGATGAGCCAACAACTGGCCTACACTTCGAGGACGTACGCAAACTTCTAGAAGTTCTTCACACNCTGGTAAATGCCGGAAANACCGTCGTGGTGATCGAACATAACCTTGACGTAATAAAAACCGCTGACTGGATTATAGACCTTGGACCCGAAGGTGGTGAGAACGGAGGCAAGGTAATCGTTGAGGGGACNCCAGAGTCAGTCGCAGCCTCNAAGAAGAGCTATACGGGCCAATACCTNAAGCCAGTNCTTCAAGCTACNAGCCCACCTAAGAGAAAAGAATAAATTTGACCGTTTCCTACTAACGCTGCCACTTTANCCTTTAGCTTAGATTATTGTTCCACAAACGAGAGATCAAAGGCTTTAGCCAGCAACTCGTAGCTTTCTCGACGAATTTTTTCATCATGAGCCCACGTAACTATTGCAATCTCTTCTATATCGTGCNGAATGGCGAGCGATTGGATCTGGNTGGCNACTTTTTCCCCTGTTCCAACAAATGCATCTGCACGATCTTTTCTTATTCGGTCTTTTTCNACACCCGTAAATTCNTGCGCGGCGGCCANATCTGGCGGTTCAATGGGCAGAAATATGCCNCGCTCACGAAAAAGGCGCCACTTCACCCGTGAACTATAATGAAACTGGGCCTCCTTATTTGTGGAACTAGCCAATGCCCAAACACACAAGGCGGCATGTGGCTTGGGGTATTGTTCCGTCGGCTGGAACGTTTCACGGTAAATATCGAGGGCTTGCTCGGCNCCCTGACCATCTGTGAAAAACCACGCGAAACAGTATGGGAGGCCNAAGTGAGCNGCAACTTGTGCTCCATAGTTTGAACTACCAAGTATCCAAATTTCNGGNGAGGTATCACCNTGAGGAAATGCCTGAACTCTGCCGAAGGGATGCTTNTCAGGGAGGGGTTGNCCAGCTACCCAAGCCATAAGGTCCCGCACGTCGGAAGGAAATTGAGCAGGACGTTCATTGGCCAGAGGATTGAGAGCAAAAGCGGTCCGTCCGTCAGATCCGGGAGCACGACCAAGCCCAAGGTCAATGCGACCAGGGGCCAGTGCATCAAGTACCCTAAACTGTTCCGCTACCTTAAACGCAGAATAGTGCGGGAGCATCACACCGGCACTACCCACTCTAATTTTTTTCGTAGCAGTAGCGATAGCAGCAATAAGAATTTCGGGAGCCGTTCCTACAATTGTCGGTGAATTATGATGCTCAGATACCCAAAATCGTTCGTAGCCAAGCCTTTCACAATGTTTGGCAAGTTCTATCGCATTGGAAATCGCTATCTTATTGGGGCGTCCAACGGTGGCTATTGATTGTTCAAGAACAGATATTTTTGGCACACAAACCCCTTGAATGCTCCCGCATCCATATCCGACAACAGTATCCCCAGCGTCCTAGTTCTTTTGTTGAAGCTTACCTAAATTTGGCAGGACTCGATCAATCAACATACTTGTTTGTTGAAAAATGTCATCATTACTAGCTCCGATTGGACGTAAAATGAATTTTGATATACCGGCATCAACATAATCGGAGATTCGCATTATTATGTCTTCCGCTTGGCCAACCACGAACGTGGCTTTCGCATCCCGTCCCAACCTCTTCTGGTAGGACTCGGCCGCGGCTACCACCGCTGGATCATCCCAACCTCCGATTCGATAAGAAAACCCCGCCCCATAATGATCATCCGCAATCGTACGGCCCTCGCTGACTAGTGCTTTTTTTATTGTTTCAATTATAGAACCAACCTCTTCGGGAGTTTCAAAAGCGGCTTGCCATCCGGTTCCAAAACGAGCCGTTCTTCGAATTGCCGCATCGCTGGAACCCCCAATCCACAGCGGCATATTTTTCTGGACAGGTTTTGGCTGTATAGATGCAGACCGATAACGAAAATATTCGCCATCATAATCCACACTATCTTGGGTCCATAACTTAGAAATAATATCGAGGCCTTCATTAGTACGTTTCCCGCGCCCCTTGGTTACTAACGATGTCGCCTTCCATTCTGGAGCACGACTGTTTCCAACACCAAATGCAGGAAGCAAACGACCACCACTTAATACGTCAATCGTCGCGCATTGTTTTGCCAACAATAGCGGATCCCGAAGACCCACCGAAACCACATTCATGCCGAATTTAATTCTTTTTGTCCCTCCAGCGAGGGCTGCCATCGTAGTAATACACTCTAGGATAGGATGGCGCGAAACGATGCGATCAGTTTGCCATAATGAATCAACATTGCCAGCCTCACAGAGATCAACCCATTTCCAAAAAGATCTTCCATCCGAAAAAGGAAACTCGGACAGACCTAAACCAACCGCTATTGACAATGCCCTTCTCCTAAAAAATACAATCGTTTACGTTAAGGCTAGTGTTTTAAACTATATTCGTTTAACCAAAATAACATGTCATCTTTACCAAAGCCATTTGGCGCCCAGTTTTTCGCCGAATAATCGTCCATACTCAGGGGGGGGAATCCCTATGCAAGAACGAGAAGCCCAAATCAAAACGAACGATGGTGTCGTGGACACCTTTATTTGCCATCCAGACGAAGGAGGCCCGTTCCCACCTATTATTATATATATGGATGCACCCGGGATGAGAGAAGAGTTACGTGACATGGCTCGGAGACTAGGCACGGTAGGCTACTATGTGATGTTACCAAATTTGTACTACCGTACCGGACGGGAAGGAGAGTATGGGTATGACTTAGCAAAAATTCGAATAGACGATG
Source organism: Rhodospirillaceae bacterium (assembly GCA_002712985.1). Taxonomy (GTDB): domain Bacteria; phylum Pseudomonadota; class Alphaproteobacteria; order UBA7887; family UBA7887. Next base: position 9,830 of record PAVD01000018.1, on the reverse strand, counting down.
CTGAGCGAGAAAAGATGTTTCAGGTGATGCGCACACTCACCAATGCTAGCATAGTGTCTGATACGCAACCTCTTTTGACGTATGCCCGTAACGATGATGCATCCACACAAGGTCCTTTTGGTTGCATCGGATACTGCATGAGCGGTCAGTTCGTTGTCTCGATAGGAGCTTCCTATCCAGACGATTTCGCCGCTATCGCCTCTTTTTATGGAGTGGGCATAGTAACAGACAAGGAGGACTCCCCTCATTTGACTGCACATCGGATCAAAGGGTCCTTGTACTTGGCTTTCGCTTCCAACGATCCTTTCGTGCCGCAGTCTTTACTTGATTCACTTCCAGAANTAATGGAGCAAGCAGGNACGAATCACCGCATTGAAATATACCCCGATACCGAACACGGTTTCGCGTTTCCGCAACGTCCAGTCTACGTTAAATCAGCTGGAGAAAGGCATTGGGAGCGGCTATTTGCGCTTTTTTCCAAAGAGCTACATCACTAATTTAAGTTGCCCACCCCGTTGATATGCGCCAGTTTCTGTGGGTATAAGGCATTATGTTAGAGAAAATGGATCAATCAGAGCTGAGTAAACAGTTATCGCTAGGCCTGCCCAAACGGCATGGACTATACGACCCGGCGTTGGAGAAAGACTCCTGCGGAGTAGGTTTTATTTGCGACATCAAGGGCCGTCCCAGCCGGGAAATCATTGAACATGCAGAACATATGAATTGTTGTATGGTCCATCGTGGCGGTTTGGGCTACGAAAAAAATACTGGAGACGGAGCGGGCATACTTACCGGGCTTCCTCACAAATTTTTTGTAAAAATAGCACGCGATGAACTAAAAGTTGAATTGCCAGATCCAGGAAGCTATGGAGCTGGAATTGTTTTTCTACCTCGATCATCATCGGAACGGCAGCATTGCAAGGAACTCATTGCAAATGAAATAAAGTCAGCTGGGCAGCAACTTCTCGGTTGGCGCCCAATACCGACGAAACCGATAGATGCTGGTATCGGAAAAGCCGCTCTATCAGCCATGCCGTACATGGAACAGTTATTTATCGGGGCCAATGGCATCCACGGTGACGAATTTGAGAGAGAGCTGTACCTGATCCGAAAACATAGCACACACCGCCTTCGGACTGATAAAANGCTNACGGAACGACAGTTATTTTACGTGGTCAGTCTTTCTACAAAAATCATCATATATAAAGGTATGTTGACCCCTCAGCAGGTGTTCCCATTTTTTACGGATCTCACTGCTGCAGAGTACGAGTCCCATCTAGCCATGGTGCACTCTCGCTTCTCGACAAATACGTTCCCTTCGTGGNATCGGGCTCAACCAAATCGGTTTATGTGTCACAACGGCGAGATTAATACATTGCTGGGTAACAAAAACTGGATGAACGCCCGTCAAGGAACTATAGAAAGTGACCTCTTTGGAGATCGGCTAAAAAAGCTGTTCCCTATTGTAGAACCTGACTGTTCCGACTCGGGCACATTTGACAATGTATTAGAGTTTTTACTGATGTCTGGCAGGACACTGCAAGAAGCTGTCTTGATGATGATCCCCGAAGCTTGGCANCAAGACAAGATGATGGATCCCNCCAAAAAGGCATTCTACGAGTACCAGTCCTGTTTAATGGAACCATGGGACGGTCCGGCTTCTATCGCGTTTACGGACGGTAACTATATTGGAGCCGTTTTAGATCGGAATGGTCTACGCCCTTCGCGTTACTACATAACTAATGATCACAAATGCATCATGGCCTCAGAAGTAGGAGTGGTNGATATCGACCCAGCCACTGTCGTAGAAAAGGGCCGCCTGCAGCCTGGAAAAATCTTTCTTATTGATTTCGATGCTGGACGGATGATTCCGGATGANGAAATTAAAACCCAATGGGCGAAAAATCAGCCATACCAGACATGGCTNAAAAACCAGCGCATTGACTTAGAAGACTTACCGTTTGAGGCGCCNACCAAGAATTTCAGTAAAGATACTCTTCTCACCCGNATGCAGGCATTCGGCTATACGACCGAAACCATGCAATTCATGTTGCACCCACTGGTGAAAGAACTCCGTGATCCGCTTGGCTCCATGGGTAACGACAGTGCGCTAGCAGTAATGTCAGAAAANCCGCGCATGTTATACGACTANTTCAAACAACTTTTTGCACAGGTAACCAATCCAGCCATAGACTCAATCCGAGAAGAAGTGGTTATGGCTCTGGAATGCTACATTGGACCAGAACAAAACCTCCTACGACCAAAAGAAAAAAATGCGCACCGCCTGCGAATACCACATCCCATACTTACGAACGACTCGCTAACAGCTCTGAAACAACTTGATTACCGGGGCTGGAAGTCTCATTCGATCGACATTACTTTTCCGAGAAGCTCTGGTAAAGCGGGGCTTCTANNGGCACTGGACAGAATTTGTGCGGATGCAACTACAGCTATNGGCGATGGCGTTGAGATAATTATTTTAAGCGACCGCAATATAAGTTCTGACGCTGTTGCTATTAGCGCTCTCGCGGCAATAGGCNCAGTACACCATCATTTAATTCAGTCACATCTTCGCACCCGTGTGGGGATAGTAGTAGAAACCGGAGAAGCAAGGGAAGTTCATCATCACTGCCTTCTAATCGGGTTTGGTGCCGATGCNATTAATCCTTATTTAGCGTTTGAGGCCTTATGGGACGCACGACAGAACGGTTACTTGGACGGAGCTACGCATATTGAAAGCGACGAAGATGTCGTTACCGCATATCAGAAGGGAGTNGCTAAAGGTATGCTCAAGGTAATGGCGAAAATGGGCATCTCTACCTTACAGTCCTACAAGGGAGCGCAAATTTTTGAAGCTGTTGGTCTTGCAACTGACGTCATTGAACGTTGTTTTGTTGGAACCGCAAGCCGCGTTGAAGGTGTAGGTTTTGAAGTCCTAGCGGAGGAAATGGAAAAACGTCATGTGCTTGGATTCCCTCCCCGCGATACCGTAGCCATACCAGTCCTACAAAATCCTGGNGATTTCCATTGGCGTCGACACGGTGATACTCATATGTGGGATCCGGAATCCATTNCACATTTGCAAGTCGCNACGCGAGAAAACNACCAAAAAGCATATAAGGATTTTGCGGATCACGCGAACAACGAAAGTACCCGGAACGCAACTCTTAGGGGGCTCTTGCGTTTCAATTTTCAAGCAAATAACGGATCCATTTGCTTGGATGAAGTGGAGCCCGCAAANNANATTCTCAAACGCTTCGCTACCGGCGCAATGAGTTTTGGNTCGATCTCACAGGAGGCTCATGAGTCACTTGCNATCGCAATGAACCGCATTGGGGGGAAATCGAATACTGGTGAAGGTGGAGAGGATGCTAATCGATATAAGCCACTTGCAAACGGGGACTCAAAACGGTCCGCCATTAAACAGGTNGCNAGNGGGAGATTTGGCGTAACCATCAACTACTTAACCAATGCCGATGAATTACAAATNAAGATCGTACAAGGCGCGAANCCCGGAGAAGGTGGTGAGCTACCGGGCAGCAAAGTCGATGATTATATCGCATCTCTTCGTCATTCAACTCCCGGAGTAGGACTTATTAGCCCTCCGCCGCATCACGATATCTACTCTATCGAAGATATCGCTCAACTTATACACGATTTAAAAAACGCAAACCCTGAAGCAAGAATCAGCGTAAAACTTGGAGCAGCAATCGGAGTTGGTACTGTCGCAGCGGGAGTTGTGAAAGCACGAACTGATCATCTCGTAATCGCAGGAGATTCCGGTGGAACCGGCGCATCCCCGCTGACTTCCATAAAGCATGCCGGTGTTCCATGGGAACTTGGGATAGCTGAGACGCACCAGACATTAGTAATAAATAATTTGCGATCTCGTGTGACGTTACAGACTGATGGCCAACTCAAAACTGGCAGGGACGTCGCAGTGGCGGCACTTCTTGGAGCAGAAGAATATAGCTTCGGAACGGCTCCTCTAGTGGTTTTAGGCTGCATAATGATGCGGAAATGTCACCTCAATACATGTCCAGTGGGGATTGCAACCCAAGATCCTGAACTCCGAAAAAAATTTCGTGGCCTACCGGAACACGTTATCAATTATTTCTTTATGATGGTAGCTGAACTCAGGGGAATCATGGCGGAACTGGGGTTTCGAACTATCAACGAGATGATTGGCCGAACCGATGCGCTCCATATCGAAACCGCGGTAAACCATTGGAAAGCGAAAGGTATAGATCTTTCGGCGGTTCTGGAGAAAGCAGTCGAGCCTGAAAATTGCCTGGGAGTTTACCGCATACATGATCAGGACCATGGTCTTCAGAATGCATTAGATAACCGCTTAATCGAGCTCGCCGAACCCGCCTTGTCCAATGGAGATAAAGTAAAAGAACAACTCACGATTAAAAATACCGACCGAGTAGTGGGTGGAATGTTGTCTAATCGGATTATTCGGCGGGTCGGTGCAGAGATGTTACCCGAAGGGACAATCCATTTTAAGTTTAACGGCAGCGCCGGCCAAAGTTTTGGAGCATGGCTCGCAAAAGGGGTTACACTTGAGGTTGAAGGTGACGCCAACGACTATGTAGGCAAAGGTCTGTCCGGCGGACATCTCATCATTTACCCGCCGAAAACCAGCACTTTTGCGGCTGAGAAACAAGTTTTGATCGGCAACGTTGCACTTTATGGCGCAACATCCGGGGAAAGCTTTTTCAGAGGGATCGCGGCAGAACGATTTTGTGTGCGCAATAGTGGCGCACGAGCAGTAATAGAAGGAGTAGGAGATCACGGCTGTGAATACATGACCGGTGGTAGGGTGGTTATTCTCGGCAGCACAGGTCGGAATTTTGCAGCGGGTATGAGTGGGGGTATAGCCTACGTCTTTGACGAACAAGAAATGTTCAAGGAACGCTGTAACCTTGAGATGGTTACCCTAGAACAGATCGTTGAGAATGATGATATTGCAGAGTTAAGAGAGCTAATTGAAAAACACCACACATGTACAGGGTCTGATCTTGCGAAACGCCTTCTGGAAAATTGGCCCGACACACTGACAAAATTCGTAAAGGTGATGCCGCTTGATTACAAGCGTGCACTAGAAGAACGTAAGAATGCCAAACTTATGGAAGTGAGTAGTGGGTAAAGTAACTGGATTCAAAGAGCACAGGCGTGTAGCTGCGCCCTACCGTGATCCGCTGGAACGCCTTGCTGACTTTCAAGAAATCTATACCGATCACGATATCGCACGCTTGACCAACCAAGCCGCTCGATGCATGGACTGTGGAGTCCCATTCTGCCAATCCCCTGATATCAATCCTATCAGTGCGCGCAGTGGATGCCCAATTCACAATCTAATTCCAGAATGGAATGACCTTGTTTACGGTGGACAGTGGAAAGATGCCCTGGACCGCTTACACAAAACAAATAATTTCCCGGAATTTACGGGCCGGGTTTGTCCTGCACCTTGCGAGGGCTCATGTGTATTGGGAATTACGGATCCCGCAGTCACAATTAAGAATATAGAAATGGCAATAATTGATCACGGGTTTTCAGAAGGCTGGGTTGAACCTGTCGTCCCAAAATCAAGGACAGGGAAACAGGTGGCCGTCGTTGGTTCGGGTCCAACTGGTCTCGCCGCAGCGGCACAACTCAACTCGGCAGGACACCAAGTAACCGTATATGAGCGGGAGGATCGAATTGGTGGCCTCCTGATGTATGGAATTCCCAACATGAAACTAGATAAGAAAAAGGTAGTGGAGCGGCGCGTCGATCTTCTACGACGGGAGGGAATACAATTTGTTGTGAACGCCGACATTGGTGACGGAGAAAACGCAACACTTCCAGTAACAGATATTTTATCGTCGGTAGACGCACTCCTCTTGACAACTGGAGCGACGGTGCCCCGCGATCTACAAATCCCGGGTCGGGACTTAAACGGGGTACACTTTGCGATGGAATTTCTCACGAAAAACACAAAAAGCCTACTGGACTCGGATCTTCAGAACGGTAACTTTATAAATGCCAAAGGGAAAGACGTAATTGTTATTGGTGGAGGCGATACAGGAACCGACTGCTTAGGCACCTCATTGCGCCATCTTTGCAATACACTTACGAATTTTGAACTTTTCCCTACACCTCCTCCAGAAAGGGCGAAAGACAATCCCTGGCCCATATGGCCGCTGACGTTTCAAATCGACTATGGCCACGAAGAATCGGCTGCAAGATTTAAGAAAGATCCCCGTATTTATTCTATTTCTACCACTGAGTTTCTTGGAGACGAAGATGGAAATCTTAAAAGCCTTGAAACTGTCGATGTTTCGTTTGAAAACGGAAAGTTCCAAACCATAACCGGTACCGAGAAAACCTTTGATGCAGACCTTGTATTTTTGTCTATGGGTTTTTTAGGTCCTGAACACTATGTTTCTGAGCCTCTAGGCCTCGAACTGGACAAACGCTCCAACTACAAAGCGGAAAAAGGTGAGTACCAAACCTCGGTATCGAAAGTTTTTGCGGCAGGAGATTGTAGAAGTGGCCAGTCTCTTGTGGTCCGTGCAATCAATGAAGGTCGTGAGGCAGCAAGAGAAATCGATCGCTTTCTGACTGGAACCACAGAACTTCCGTAGCAACAATCAAACATGCATCCTATTATTGCGCCAGTATAGGGTCTCTCTACAAACCATGAACGGGATATGGTGCCCCCAGGGAGATTCGTCTGTACTTGAAAAAAGCATTAGAGATATATCTCTAACTGGAAAATTAGTTGCGGCATTTAATTATCCGTTGGGGAAGGAAATTAAAGAAGTAAGTGATGCCGAAAATCCTGGTGAATAAGGCCGTTACCGATCCGAGCGAAACCCAAGCCAGGCATTCACCATGATCGCCCCAAGGACTAGACTGCCACCGATTAATGTTTGCATTGGTGGTTGTTCGCTCAGTACATACCACACCCATAAGGGCCCCAATACCGTTTCCAGCAGCATGATCAGACTGACCTCGGCTGCCGAAATAAGTTTCGGGCCATAGGTGATTAGGCCCATCGCGACGGGTAAAATCAAACCACCATTCAGGGCAAGAATAGCAAAATCAGTACCGGACGGCGTGGTTAGCTCGGCCCCCATAAAAAAGGCGAAGGCGCCCGCCAAAAAAGATCCTAATCCGATGGCTGCAAGGGAGTTTATCCGGGGGTTGTGATTGATCGCGACAAGGGCCGACGCCATGAATAGTGCTACCAGCACCGCCATTACGTCGCCAAAAAAGCCGCCACTGCCGATACGGCCCCAAAACACCATAACGATACCTGCAATGGCCAGCAGAATGGTCAACCAAGTTCGCAGCGGCAAAATTTGGCGCATCAGAACGATCGCCATAATTGCCGCCATAAAAGGCATTGCGGCCAGAATAACAAGGGTATTGGCAACCATTGTGTGGGTGATAGAAATGACAAAACATATGTTGCTGCCCGTGAACAGTAGGGCGCAGAACAAACCATCTTTGAAAAGATCACGTAGGGCATAAAGTGGGTTGCGCTGTTCGATCCAGGCATTGATGGCGAATAAGCTGGCGGTCATGAACAAACTGCGCCAGAACAGGGTTGTCCAAAGATCAGCCTCAATAAGGCGCAACATCAGGGCGTCCGGCGTCAGGACCAAAACACCGAAAATGGTCATTAGCAGACCGCGTTGATGGGAATTCAGTTGGCTCATTTAGGGCGTCAATCAGCGGTGGCCGGCTAAGCATCTATTCCAAATCACAAGTGATGTTATCACCTGTGACAAACAACACAAAATGCAGCTAAACCGTTGCTAGACCCCAGTGTGTGAAAAGAAAGTACAACCGTGCGTGTGCGTGTGCGGGGGGGGTCTTTTAAGTGGTTGGAAACGGGCTCGACTCCTCTACCATAAAACGTTTGTCATTTTATAAGGTAAAAAGTGGTTAAGATCCTGCCGTCATTTCTAACATTCGCGACCTGAGGTAAGAATTGATTAGCCGTCAACCTTAGGCACTATCTTCGGAGCTAACATCACCCGAAGAATGACTACATTCATCCTCTTTTTGTCTTTTTTTGAAAGATAAAACAGCAAAGGGGATAGATGCTGAAAAAGCTACTATTAGAGCGGATAAGGTAAGCCAAGGTTCAGTGATGAGTGCCGCAGCCAACAGCGCAACACCAGCTAAGGAAACCGTGACAAGGTTTTTTGGAACATAAATACGTCTAAAGGAGTAAGTTGGGATTGGGGCAATCATTAATCCGCAAATCACAATCGTCCAGGGAAGCGTAAGCCACACCGAATGAAAACAATCCCACCCGGTTTCAATACCGAGTATTAGAGGTAACAAGACCATACCAGCTGCTGCTGGTGTGGCAACACCGCTGAAATAATTGCTCGCCCAGACCGGAATATCAGTTGCAACGGAGGCAACGTTGAACCGGGCTAATCTTAGAATTGAGCAAACCACAAATAAGGTGGCGATAGCCCAACCAATACCACCCGCATTATTAAGCGACCACAAATACATTAGCATTACGGGGGCGACGCCAAACGAAACGGCATCCGAAAGAGAATCAAGTTGCCCACCTAGTTTCGTTTGTCCACCCATGAGTCGCGCCACGCGTCCGTCCAGCGTGTCGAAAAGGGCCGCCGCCCCAATGAACAGAATTGATATTTCCCATCTTTCCTGGAGACCAAACCTAACGGCAGTAAATCCACAGCAGAGGCCCAGCGTGGTCAAGGCATTGGGCAAAAGACGGTTCAGGCGATCTCGTCTAAGTTGGTGTCTTTCACTGGGGTTTGCGGCCATTACCGCCACTCTCCCTTTTGGTCCTCTTGGCTGCTTTCCAATTGAGCAATTGGGGTTTCTCCCGCGACAGCCCTCTGGCCGGGGATTGCCAGAAGCCGCGTGCCTTTGGGCAGGTAAACGTCGACACGGCTTCCAAAGCGGATCATGCCATATCTTTCTCCGGTCCGAAGTGATTGCCCTTCGTCTGCCCAGCAGATGATACGCCGCGCAATCAAGCCCGCAATTTGGACAACGGTAAGCTCTATACCTTTTTCTGTTTTTATTACTAGGGAACGGCGTTCATTATCCTCGCTGGCTTTGTCCAAAGAAGCATTTAAAAACTTTCCTGGGCGGTAGGAATTTTTTACTATTTCTCCATCGATAGGGACACGGTTTACATGACAATCAAAAACATTCATGAAAATACTGACCCGGCGCATTGGTGCGTCGCCCATGTCCAGCTCTGGAGGTAGTACGGCGTCGCCCACCATTTGAATAACGCCGTCAGCGGGGCTGATAATTAATCCATTTTCAAGTGGTGTTACGCGATCAGGGTCGCGAAAGAAATATATGCACCAACCAACAAGAATAACGCCAATAAACCCTAGCCACTGAGCAACGGTGGAAAGAATAATCGCTATAACCATGAAAATCACGATAAATAGATGACCCTCTGGCCTGATTTTAATGAATGGCATCCTGAACACGTTTGCTCCCGTAAAAGCAGATTCTAGTAAGCATCAAAACTCAAATGTGTTCACCGATAACTACACCAAGGTCATAGGCCCGGGCCTGAAGTTAAGGGAAAGTATAGGGCACTCCCACATGAGGACGTTGAGCCGCTCGTGTAAATATTCGACCCCTCATCCGGTCTACTTCGGGCCTCGAAATTCCTCCCATTGACGACACTTCATCTAGAGCAAGTAGGGCATTATCAATGCCACCGTGCTCCAGAATGCTATCGAGTTTGTCCTGAGCTTGCTTAACGGTGGGCATCGCACTCCTCCGTCACCCCACTACTGTAATTATTGTAGCAGCTGTAA
>PAVD01000017.1 GCA_002712985.1 Rhodospirillaceae bacterium | reverse complement strand
GCAAGTTTGGCACAAACTTGGTGCTACGAAGTTCTGACGAGACACTACTAGAGAAAGTTTGCGGTGCTGTATTCAGTTTGGTCGAAAAACTTGGGGGAAGACCGGAAATTAAGTCTTCTTAGACAGGAAAGATGTCTGTGCCACCGGAACTCCAAACGATTACGCAGAGGCTGTTTTTGCTCTGAAGGAATATTGAAAACTGTTATTGTGGTAGCGAGTTCGGGAGTCGTGAGAAAATATGTTAGTGTGCCAACTAATAGTGTGGTGTCTTTTAACTGCTAACTCACCTGAGTGTGTTGATATTTATGCTACTGAACTGGGATGCTATAATAAAGTTGCGGAGTTGTTTCCGAAAGCAATTTGTCGCGAAATAGATAAAAGGCGAGACTTTACTAAAGCCCAATGGGATAAAGACGTATGTGGCTTAAGCGAGCACGAATGGTCTGGCCAGATTAGTGGCTAAAATGTTTTCTGGTGGTTGGTGCAATCAAATTTGAATCGACAGCCCGTCAACGACTACAGATTTTAAGTTTGTTGTAATAACATCGAAGTCGGGTGTTCAATGCTAGTTCTCCGGCCACCAACAATTTCCATTCTTCTGGATAGACCAGGAAAAGGCAGCCCCTTCTGTTAGATTGTTAGTAGTGTAACTAGGAGAATTAATTCATGGAAAGTCCCAATATTCCTATCGCGATCGATCCGGACACAGGTATTTGGTCGACCAACGGCTTGCCCATGATCTACATGCCAAGGCATTTTTTTGTGAATGCCCACCTCTCGGCGGAAACTGCACTTACTGAAGAGACTTATTCTCACCATCTTTATGCGGCTGGGCATAAATCAGCATGGGTCTGGTGTGAAAAAGAATCACAGGCGCATCGTTTCACAGGGCTCGATGTATTTCGTCACTATATCCAGAGTATTTCTCAGCGTGGGGGGGGTAAATTCACTGTGATGGCCCTTGATGAGAGCAGCGGTGCTGCTGACATTTCTTTAAAACACTCGGTCTTTGTTGAACATTGTGGGACCAACGGCGGTCGAAATCTTTGTTACATGTACTCAGGCTGGTTTGCTGGAGCCCTAGAATGGGTGGGACAGGCGACAAGCCACTGTTACTCCCTAAATTCGTACGAGGCATTATGCGCTGGTAACGGCGCAGAGCAGTGCCTGTTCAAAATTCGACCAAGATAGTTTGATACAAACAAATAATGCTATGAAACTCTGTATCCGTTGTTGAGTGTGGTCGGAGCGGGCGGACTCGAACCGACAAATCTTTGTAGGGGATATATTTCAGGTTTGTTGCGTTATATTTACAAATGGCGAGAAATAAGGGATCCAACAATAATTGCAGATTGATATTATCTTACATCTTACCTGATACCCAAAATACATTCTGTGCAGTTAAATTAATTCCAAAAATTGTGTGAGGTACGGAAGCCCACACCCAAAACTTTTTTGGGTCCTACTATCATTCAGCCGCCTGTTCGGCCGTGTCTTCTTTCCAACTTTTTAAAACTGGTAAAACTTCTTTTGCAAATAACTTGATCGATTGTTCTGCTACTTTGTACGGTGTACCGCCAAACCGAAACGAGGTGGCTAACTCAAAATCTCCGATTATGTCCCGGCGTTTCTCGAATTCACGCAGGATACGATCCGGCGTTCCCCAGACTGCTGCCTGCATAAACCCATCGATTATACCTTCAATCCCCACTTCTTTAGCCACTTCAATTTTGGCGGCATAGGAATCGTATCCTTTCACTTTTGAGAAGTGATCTCCCATAAGTTCGTAGTGTTCAAAGTTACTGTAAACGAAGGTCCCCATATATTCTCGGCTGATTTCTCGTGCNCCATCCATCGTAGGGGTGCAGACGCAGAAATCTGCAGTCAGTGGGGGNGGCCCGACAACNCCGTGCATTTCTTCAAATAACTTTGCATGTTGTTGAATTTGTGGGAGACGNTTNGGCCANGGNCGGTCTGCGAACATGACCATTCTNGCGCGNAACTTNGCTGCNGAAANCACCGANTCTTCNCTNGAGGCAACCGCGTAGATCCGATCATCTATTGGGAAACGTGGGCGAGGTCGAATTTCAACCTTAGGTTGTTTATAATGCGGGCCGTCACCCTCCATCCAACCGCAGCGCAACGACTCGAAAATCATGGAGGCGGCCTCATCGAAACGCTCGCGCGACTCAGCCATTGTGGTTCGAAAACCTTCGAATTCACGTCGCGCGAGTCCTCTCCCAACCCCTAGTCGCAGGCGGCCGTTTGAAAGCTGATCTAAAACGGAGGCCTTCTCGGCAACACGAAGGGGATCTTGCCAGGGTAAAATAACTGCTGCGGTTCCCACATCTATTCCTGGGTATTTTGCCGTCAAATACGCCATTAGTTGCAGGTTATCCGGGCAGAACGCGTAATCGCGGAAATGGTGCTCGACTGCCCAAAGGCAATCAAAGCCGCCATCCACGGCAATCTCCGCAATCCTTAGTTCTTCATCCCAAACCTGCTGGTCGGTGATGTCGTTCCAGCCATAGCCCGTGAAAACCATTTGGAGACCAATATCCATTGTTTACCCTTGTGGCACTATTTTTAGAAATGTCTTGATGAGTCTATCATAATGGCATTGCTTAGGAAATTTGACACGAAATGAACTGACGGTTGTAAAGAAATTGCTCTTGAGGGAAAAAAGATGCGTTTGGAAAACAAAGTAGCCATAGTTACCGGCGGTGCGTTCGGTATGGGAAAATCAACATGCGAGATCTTTGCTCGTGAGGGGGCAAAAGTAATTATAGCGGATATAGAGGAGAAAGCCGGCCAAGCGCTAGCACAGCAGCTGGTAGACCAGAATTTAGAAGCTATGTACCATTACCTANACGTTNNAAGCGAAANTGNNTGGGCTGNNNCTGTNGANGNGGCGGAAGNNAAATACGGAAAATTAGATACTNTGGTGAATAACGCAGGTATTTCTGGAAGTGCNGCNAATGANCTNGATGANACTGAGNTATGGAATNANTTGATGGAAATCAATTCCACAGGCCCNTTTTTTGGNATTAANTACTGNNCNCCNGCAATGTTGCGCGCCGGCGGNGGNGCAATAGTCAACATTTCNTCNATTAGNGGTATCATTGGGCAAGGTTTTATTCATCCNGGATACAACGCNTCNAAAGGGGCGNTNCGNCTGTTGACAAAGCAGGCCGCATCTCGATTTGGAGAAGACAATATTCGTGTAAACAGTGTTCACCCTGGTTTGATGCCGCCGATGCGAACGTCNGGCAAAACTGCAGATCCTGTAGTACGTGCGGAAATGGTTAAACGGGTACCACTTGGTCGAAATGGTGAAGTCTGGGAAGTGGCTTACGCGACACTTTTTTTGTGTTCAGATGAGGCCTCTTACATTACCGGCGCGGAACTACATGTCGACGGTGGACACTGCGCAGTTTAGTGTTTTATATCGTGATGCTTAATCATATCTGGCGATATTGGTCGGCGCGGTCGGACTCGAACCGACAACCCATAAATGGGGACAGATTTTAAGTCTGTTGTTTATAAACGAAAATCCGTAGGTGACAGTCGATTTATGGAATATAGATAGATAGGCCGCTAGTAAGTCCGCTACATGTTATTCCTCCAGCAATTGTGCCAGCTTTTTCCTTGCTTTTTCCTGGATAATTTTTCCGTAAGCATCTGTTATTGGTAACCCGATCGCCTTCTCCAGGTGCTCTGTCGCAAGATCCAAGTTTTCACTATCCAGCCTCATAAGCCCAACGGCATACTCAAAATGTACCAAGCTCGAATTTGGGTTCAACTCCCGTGCTCGCTGATAAGCCGACAGTGATCGCTCCTCTGTAGCCCCATACAAAAGCTTCGCCATGAAACCAGCAGCAGCAACAATTTCTGCATGCCAAGAACCAACACTAAGATACGCGCTAAAGTTTGTCGGATCTAACTGAATCGCTTTGTCCATGGCCGCCTTGGTTTTCTCTGCAAAACCACCGCTAAATGCTTTGGCAACGCTAATTGTTTGCGCGTACCTCCCCATCGCGTGAGAAATTTCTAAAGAAGCCGCACTACTGCTTGGGTCAAGCTCAACTGCTTTTTCGGCGTAATTTATTGCACGTAAAAAAAGTTCTTGCTTATCACTTTCAGGAGCAATTTCGTATCCGTGAATAGCCAAAGCCCTGGCAGCTAGTGTAAACCCTTCCGTTCCCCCTACAGTAATTGCAACCTCGGCCGCCTCATAGAAGTTCCCATTCGTCATCAATTCAACAACCATTTCTATGTCATTACCCCGTGCAACGGTTCCCATCGTCAACAACAAACAAAACACCATTGCCGACCAGTATCCATAGAATCTGTTCGTCTTGATTCTTGTTACTTTTAACATCTCATTTTTCCGTTACTGCCAAGGAGTCAATTTCAACCTTTAGCTCTGGTAAGACGAGCTTTTGAACGTAACTAGCTTGATACTGTGTCGATGGACTCACGAAGGCGGTGGAGTTGCTCCCAACCAAAATACCCCGTAATTTTCTGGTCCTCGAAGAAAAGCACTGGGCCGTCGCAGATGAAAAGATATTCGGTGTCCTCAAGTGCAGTGGTTGCCTCATGCACCATCCCATTCGGTTCATATACATAATCTCCTGGTTCTAGAATCCCATCGCGCACACTAAGCCTTCCCGATAATACAAATGTATGCGCAGCAGAGAGATGTTTGTGACGCGGCGCGACGTAACCCTTCCTCCACTTAAACAAAACCGCCCAACGTCCGGTCTCACTTCCTAGCCAAAGAATTTTGACGTAAGTTTGTCCAGGTCGTGTCTCAATCCACTGCATCTGTGAAGATCGAGAAAGATGATCAACAAGTTCACTATTTACCGGTGAGACATCCTGTGGCACTGGCATAATTTTCTCCTAAGACGCTGACACATCCCCTAGAACAGTAGCACCTGACTGTTTTTCTCGCTTCGCGCGTTGTACCGTCGTGCCAGAAAGGCTTTTTGGTGACCTTACGCTGTTCTATGCAGTCACAGCCATTTATAAGTCTGTTAGTAAAAGTTCCACCTTTTATTTTACCGCCGATTTCTTGTCCTTCTCGATAATGACCAAAAATATGAAACTGTTGGTGAGTATGGTCGGCGCGGTCGGACTCGAACCGACAACCCATAAATGGGGACAGATTTTAAGTCTGTTGTGTATACCAATTCCACCACGCGCCGATCTTTNTCTATCNAAGANGANTGTNCNGATAAAAACTGGNACAGNTTGANAGTNNGGCCNTTGANNAATTNGNNCNCCAGNNTTTNNNA
Source organism: Rhodospirillaceae bacterium (assembly GCA_002712985.1). Taxonomy (GTDB): domain Bacteria; phylum Pseudomonadota; class Alphaproteobacteria; order UBA7887; family UBA7887. The sequence goes on along the minus strand of PAVD01000017.1, from coordinate 12,158 downwards.
TCNTTTNTNGAGNCAAGNAANNATTGTGAGTNNGTNNNAANTNCNTACACATTATCCCCTTCCTAGGTANGGCATNTTTGTAGCCATAATGGTCAAAAATTGAGCATTCGCATNTGGAGGNAANTTCGCCATGTATAGGATAGCTCGTGAGACGTTATCGACGTCCATCGTTGGTTCAATCATTGTTGATCCATCTGCTTGGGGCACTCCGTCCTTCATCCGTTTTGTCATGTCGGTCGCTGCGTTTCCGATGTCAATCTGGCCACAAGCTATGTTGTATTTTCGTCCGTCTAGAGATGTGGATTTTGTCAGTCCTGTTATCGCATGTTTAGTGGATGTATACGGAGCAGAATTCGGGCGCGGTGCATGTGCTGACACCGATCCATTATTGATAATTCTTCCGCCCATAGGTTCTTGATTTTTCATTAACCGAAAAGCTTCCTGTGTACATAGGAAAGATCCAGTGAGATTGACATCCACCACGTCGGTCCACTGCTTAACGGTGAGTTCTTCTAGTGGTTTCGCGGGGGCTCCCATGCCGGCATTGTTGAAAAGAAGGTCCAGTTTCCCGAATCGATCCTTGGTACTTTTGAATAAGTTGTTCACGGCTTCGGGGTCGGTGACATCTGTCGGTACGGCGAGGCTAGATGCGGCGGACTGGGTGCTCATACGAATAGTCTCGTCGAGAGCATCGGCTCGCCGGCCAGCAAGCACGACTGAGTATCCATCGTTCAACAAGGCAAGTGCTGCGTAACGGCCAACCCCTGAGCCAGCGCCCGTCACAAGTGCTACTTTAGTTGTCGTACTCATTTGTTCATCCCCTTGTTTCGTCGAATAATGCGCTCTACCAAAAAGCTTATCAGATCTTCTTGATATGGTAACGTACCAGGCAGTCTTTTGAATGTTAGAGTTTTAGCGGAGACATGCTTGTCATGAAAGTGAAAAGGCCTGCAGTTGCGACGAATATTTCCCGTAGAATCGTAGTGTCAGGTATATTAGGTGGGGGTTTGACACTAGTGATGGGGAAACAGGTCCGTGCTGCATGTGTGTTGACTGCAGGGCAGGCGGAGGGCCCATTCTATCCGACAGAGTTCCAAGAAACAGATGTGGACATGACCACCGTCAGCGGCGGTACGGCCCGGGCGGGTGGGGAGGTCATTGAAATTTCCGGTATGGTTCTAGATGGGAAATGTCAACCCGTCGGAAACTGTAACCTTGAAGTATGGCAGGCGAATTCGTTGGGTCGGTATGCACACCCTAGCGATTCGGGAAATAGTCAACCATTAGATACGAATTTTCAGGGTCATGCGCGCATTTCGACCGATTACAATGGAATGTACCGCTTTATCACGATTTTTCCGGGTTCTTACCCTGCAGGTGCTAATTGGATTCGTCCTCCCCACATTCATTTCAAAGTTAAGTCTAGAAACTCTTCCTTAACTACCCAAATGTATTTTGCTGGGAGTGAGCATAATAAGAATGACTATTTGTTGAATGCACTGAGTCCAGAAGAGAGAAACTCATTGANTGTNCGGTTTGATCNTACCCGTAGTGANGGCATACGGACGGGTANNTTTAATATTACGCTGGCGGAGGGCTAGTGCCNGGTCTTNNNGGTTAGTNAGTGTCTGGTATTTCAAATTCCNATGGTGGGGTAGTGAGTCTGAAAGGGGAGGATAAATGAAACGTAGAACTTTTATTAAGACGGCAGCCAGTGTTGGTGCTGGGTTTGCTGCGGCTAATTTTGCAGCCCCCGCGATTGCTCAAGGACGTTTCCGTTGGAAGTTGATCACCGCTTGGCCCAAGAATTTTCCGGCTATAGGTACAGGAACACAAAGGATTGCCGATTCAATCCGAGAAATGTCTGATGGCCGTTTGGAGATAAAGNTATATGGTGGAGGGGAATTGGTTCCCTCGTTTGAGGTATTCGACGCAGTTCGTGAAGGTATAGCGGAGATGGGGCACGATGCCCCCTANTATTGGATTGCAAAGCATTCGGCAATGCCCTTTTTTTGTTCAGTTCCTGGTGGGTTGACGGCGCANGAGCATGCTGCCTGGATAAACTTTGGAGGTGGTCAGGCGTTATGGGATGAACTCTACAACGGATTTGGTCTCAAGCCATTTTTGGCAGGTTCGGGAGGGCCCAACGTAGGCGGATGGTACCAGAAAGAAATACACAGTTTAGCTGATTTTAAGGGGCTACGAATGAGGATACCAGGCCTCGGTGGTGAGGTCATGGCTCGTCTCGGTGCCATCCCCATTAATTTGCCTGGTTCNGAGATTTTGCCTGCACTCCAGACAGGGGCAATTGATGCGACGGAATGGGTTGCCCCTTATAATGATCTTGCTTTTGGGTTTCATAAGGTAGCTAAGTTCTATTATGCTCCTGGCGTGCACGAACCGGGCCCCGGTTTGGGTTTAACTATAAATGCTGAGGCATTTGACCAGCTTCCATCTGATCTTCAGGCAATCGTACAGCGAGCAGCAGGTGATGAAGCGTTTCGAATGTTGTGTGAAATGACAAATGGGAATGCCGAGGCTCTAGGTGTGTTATTGAACAAATACAACGTGCAATTAAGGCGGTTTCCCCAGACGGTGTACGACGCTATGTTATCAGCCGGTGAAGATGTAGCTCGTGAGACCGCCGCAAAAGATCCGTTCACCGCTAAAGTATATGAGAGCTGGTTCGAGTTTCGAAAAAAAGTAGTNGCACTGGCTCCTCTTACAGAGCTTGGCTATATGGCTTTGCGGGACGCGTGATTTTGTGATTGTCATGAGCACTCGAAAGTAAATTGGGAATCTAAGAGTTCGATGATGGCGAGGAATTTCAGTTACGAGGGTTTAAGCGAAACTATTCAGGTTCGCGACGCACATCAAATCGATGTTGGAATTTTAACTGATTATTTGCGAACTAAACTGGACGGTGTGGGCAACGTGATTGAAGTGTTGCAAATGCGTGCTGGCCAGTCGAATCCGACATATTTACTTCGATGTGGAGGAGTCGAATGGGTGTTGAGGAAAAAGCCACCTGGCGTTCTTCTTCCATCCGCCCATGCCGTGGAACGAGAGTATAGAGTTCAGGCAGCACTAATTGATACTGATGTGCCGGTGGCCCGGATGCTGCACTTATGTGAGGACCCGGATGTAATCGGAACTCCGTTTTATATTATGGAGCGAATGGTTGGTCGTGTGTTTCATGTGAATTCTGTTCCTGATGTGACACCTCAAGAACGCGCCCAAATTTGGGATGTGATGAACGACGTTTTGGCTCGGATACACCGAGTCGATTGGGCAGCACACGGCCTATCTGATTTTGGAAAACCTGGAAATTATTTTACCCGCCAAATAGGACGCTGGGGAAAGCAATGGCGCCTCTCAAAGCAAGGCGATATTCCAGAGATGGAGAAGTTGATTGATTGGCTAAACGCTCATGTGCCGGACGACGATGAAACTACCGTAGTCCATGGTGACTTCCGGCTTGGAAATATGATGTTCCATGAAGAACGGTCAGAGGTAATAGCCATATTTGATTGGGAGTTATCTACACTTGGGCATCCTTTAGGGGACCTGGCATACAACGTAATGCCGTTTTATATGGCTCCAGATGAATTTAATGGTCTCAAAGGCCTAGATCTGGTTTCAATGGGTATCCCGTCTCCCGATGACTATGTGCGTAAATACTGTGAACGGACAAGTCGGCCACTGTTTGATCTAACTTTCTATATCGTTTTTTCATTATTCCGGATGGCAGCAATTGCGGAAGGAATTTTAGCGCGTGCAGCGAGCGGTATTGCTAGCAGTGCAAATGCCAAAGAAGTCGGTTCCATGACTGGGCGGTACGCGGAACGGGCTTGGGGCTTGGTTGAGGAAAAAGGATTGCATTAATGGTGCTTAATTCAATTAGAGAAAAGTTTATTACGAGTGTTTTAGCACTTGGGATAGCGATATTCTGCAGTGGACCCATGTTAGCGGCGGAAGATATCAAAGCACGTGAAACTTCCGCTCGTGAGGCGATTAAGAGTCTCTCAGAGAATCTAAAAGAATATTTGAAGGCCGGATTAGAGACCGAGGTTGTTGCCGAAGAGAAGCTTCTAATGTGTAAAGAGGGTGCGGCCGAAGCTACATCCCATGAGAACCAAGAACGCCCGTTCAGCATTGGTCGAACGAGTCTAAAATTACGCAATCCTGCCAACGCACCTGATGAATGGGAATATGCTATATTGCAAAAGTTTCAGGAGCGAAAAGATTCGGGGGAAGACGTGGCAAACCTGCAACATTCGGAAATTGTCGAGACAAATGGAAAGAGATATTTTCGTTATATGAAGGCAATTCCTGCTGGTAGGGTTTGTTTGATCTGCCATGGAACAAACATTCAACCGGAGTTGGTGGTGGCTTTAAGTAAAATATATCCACATGATGAGGCTCGTGGTTTTACGATTGGAGACATTCGTGGGGCTTTCACAGTTTCTCAGACGNTGGACTAACCTGTGCGGACCTTAACTGCCGATAAATGTTGGTTTTCGTTTCTCCAGAAAGGCTGTTATTCCTTCGGCAAAATCAGCGGTGCGGGAGCATTCCATTATATGTTGAGCTTCTGCATCTAGTTGATCACCAATACCGCGTTCAAGAGATTTTCCTAGGAGTGCCTTCGCTTTTCCATACGCAAATGTAGGGCCACTAGCTAGGCGTTCGGTTAGCTTCTTTGTTTCGCTTTCCAATTCATCTTTGGCTACGGCAAAGTTTATTAAGCCTAGTTCCTGGGCCCGTTCTACACCGAACCGATCGCTAAGCAGCATTAGCTCCATCGCTCTGTGATACCCAATTAGGCGCGGTAGCGAATATGTTGANGAGCCGTCCGGGCTCGCACCTATTACGGAATAGGCNAGGGTAAANACCGCGTCTTCTGTNGCGATTATCAGGTCACANGCCATTGCGAGAGAGAACCCAGCTCCAGCNGCCGCACCGTGAACACTTGCAACAACGGGTTTTGGCATCCGCCGAATGGCCATGATTGCATCATGTAAATCATGGGTGACATCGATCATATAACGATCAAGTTCTTTTCCTAGACGTTCTTTGAATGCGCGAATGTCTCCACCGGCCATAAACGCNGGTCCGGANCCAGATATNNCGACACAGCGNANGTCTTGATTCATTTCGGCTTGGAGTGTTGCTTCGCGNAGATCGTGCGCGAGAGTGTGGTCGATNGCGTTTAGAGAATCNGGTCGATTCAACGTGATAGTCGCTACGCCACTATCGACCTTAAATAATACGGTATCAGCCAATGAACAATTCCTTTCNCATTTTTGGGATCACATTGGATCGTGNCACTACCGTGGNGCAAGCCGAACTGCGCCATCTAGTCGAATGGTTTCCCCATTAATCATATTATTGTTGTATATTGCTAGTACGAGTTCTGCGTATTCTTCACTGGTGCCAAAGCGTTGCGGAAATGGTGTGCCCTTGGCTAGCGAATCCTGAACATCTTCAGGAAGTCCTTTCATCATAGGCGTTTCAAAAAGTCCAGGAGCGATAGTCACCACCCGTATACCGAACTGTGCTAAATCCCGTGCAGCGGGGAGGGTCAAACTGATAATTCCTCCTTTGGAGGACGCATAAGCGGCCTGACCAACTTGGCCCTCATAACCCGCAACTGAAGCCGTATTTATGATTAACCCCCGACAACCATCAGAATCTCCTTGATTATTCTGCATGGATTCAGCGGCCGCCTTCAATACGTTAAACGACCCGACGAGATTGATCATAATTACATTGCTATAGGNGGCGAGTGGCAGTACGCCTTTGCGACCTATAATCCTACCAGGTGTTGCAACTCCGGCGCAGTTGACAACCAGAGAAAAAGGTCCNAATGATTCGTTNGCTTCGGAAACCGCTGCCGCCACGTCGGATTCACTGGTGACGTCGACTTTGCGAAAAAAAGCGTCACTACCAAGAGTTTTAGCAGTGTCTACTCCACGGCTTTCATCTCGGTCGAAGATAGTTGCTTTCCCACCATGTTTGACCACGGCAGTTGCAGTCGCAGCGCCAAGTCCTGATGCACCACCGGTGANAATAGCATGACAGTTGTTTAATTCCATTTACTCCTCCCTCGATCAACAGAGGTTTTATTATACACNGGGAAACAGTATTCAATAGATAACCGTTATGTCTTCTTTATCTAGGGGGAAATAGCTGTGGACTAGGAAAAAATATAAGAAATTCCGGATTCACGATTGGAATTGTTCTGCAAGGATGCGCTCTTCAAGATCATGTTCGGGGTCAAACAGCAAGTGCAACGTTTGGTTTTTCTCCTGCCTGACTGATACACGGGTAACTTGACGTGCCTCTGTGTAATCCGCCGTTGCGCTTACAGGCCGCTTATCCGAGTTTAAAATTTCGATGTCTATTGATGCCGCTTCCGGGATTAAAGCGCCGCGCCAACGCCGAGGTCGAAAAGCNCATATAGGGGTTAATGCCATTAGCCTTGAGCCCAACGGCAATATAGGGCCGTGCGCCGATAGGTTATAGGCCGTACTCCCGGCTGGTGTAGCGATCAGAACACCGTCACAATCTAACTCATCTAACCGTACTTTGTTATCAACAGAGATGCGCACCTTCGCCGCGTACCTACTTTCCCGTAGTAAAGAAACTTCGTTTATGGCTAGTCCTTGCACCNATGAACCATCTGCACAGTCGGCATGCATCAAAACAGGATGTATCGATGCGAGTTGGGCTGCCCTCAGTCTACCGGGAAGGTCCTTAACTGCATACGCGTTCATCAAAAATCCAACCGACCCGCGATTCATGCCATAAATGGGAAGACTGCGATGAATNAANTTNTGTAGCGTTTCAATCATNAAACCATCGCCNCCTAAGGCGACGATTATATTCGCGTCGTCGAGCGGAATGTCTCCATAAAGGTCTTTAAGCGATTTCATCGCTTCTTGTGCTGGGGCGGTNTCTGAACCTACAAACCCAATTCTTTGTTTACTCATATATCATAGCCACATTGGAAATCGTTGTTAGCAACATAGGCAAGCAACTGTAAGCAGCCGCGCTTGATATGATATGAGCGGGAGAGAAGTCATCAAGTTAAAAAGCTAGGTCGTGTTAGCCGCCAGTAACNCTCATATGCCGCTCCACGGCTGGAGCCCGACTGTTACGGTCAATTATAAAGTCATGTCCTTTAGGTTTACGACTAATTGCCTCGTGTATCGCTGTTACCAAAAACTCGTCGTCTTCACTTAGTCGCAATGCCGTTCGAAGGTCAGCAGAATCCTCTTGTCCTAAGCACATGTAGAGTGTTCCAGTGCAAGTTAGTCTAACGCGGTTACAAGATTCACAGAAATTGTGCGTGAGCGGGGTAATGAATCCCAGTTTCTGNCCGGTTTCCTCNACNCTCATNTAGCGTGCTGGACCGCCTGTTTGATAATCGATATCAGTTAGTGACCACTTTTTACGTAGGCGGCTACGAACAACCGATAAAGGCAAATACTGTTCGGAGCGTTTGCCGTCGATCTCGCCCAGTGGCATGGTTTCAATTAGTGTCAAATCAAAACCTTTTTCGCCACACCAGGCGATCATCTTATCAAACTCATGCTCGTTGACGTCCTTTAATGCAACAGCGTTAATTTTTACTTTCAATCCGGCCTGGCTTGCAGCGGCGAGGCCATCATAAACTTGCTGCAATTGACCCCATCGCGTAATTTTTTGGAAACGTTCTGGATCAAGCGTATCGCAGGATACGTTGACGCGTTTTACTCCACAGTCATATAATTCNGCCGCATACTTCGGTAGCTGGGTGCCGTTAGTAGTTAGGGTCAGTTCATCCAGTTGCCCGCTCTTTAAGTGGCGTGACAAACGCCTAATTAGGGTCATAATATTCTTGCGGACTAATGGTTCTCCACCAGTCAGCCGAAGTTTTCGTACCCCGAGACCTACAAAGGTGGAACAAAGACGGTCAATCTCTTCTAGTGTTAGAACATCTGCCTTTGGTAAGAAAGACATGTTCTCCGCCATACAATACACACAGCGGAAATCGCAACGATCAGTTACGGACACACGGAGATAACTAATATGGCGGCCATGCGGGTCAATCATTATTTCGGCATTTCAAAGGTCGGTTATATACGAGCATATATATCGAAATGTTACATGCATTACAATGGACCTTAATTATTCTGGATTTTTTGAGTTTTGGCCTGCTATTTCAAGCGCTAAAAATTGTGAGATTTGAATATTGCAGCTTCACTCTTCCCCCCCCACCCTGGGGTTTAGAGCTGTCCACTCACTTTTTGAAATTAATTCTCCGTTTTATTTAATGGTCGACGCTTGAGCGTTGGCGCGACGCCTTATAAAGTGCGTCACACTTTGGAAACAGGGTCAACAGACAATGGTGGACGCTAGTAATTTCTCTCCGGGCCGTGGGTAGATGGCTCCTTTTATTCCNTTAGAGGAAAGTTTCCCTGATATAAGGGAGGGCGTTCGTAACCTGTGCGCCCAATTTCCCGGAGAGTATTGGAGAGAAAAGGATCAAAAACGGGCCTATCCTGCTGAGTTTGTCGCTGCTCTTACAGCGGCAGGCTATCTAGCAGCACTAATTCCAGAAAAGTATGGTGGTAGTGGCCTGCCCATAAGCGCAGCGGTCGCCATTCTAGAGGAAATTCATCGTTCTGGATGTAATGGGGCAGCCTGCCATGCCCAGATGTACATTATGGGAACGGTCCTTCGACATGGTTCTGAAGAACAAAAACGACGCTATCTTCCTGGGATCGCATCAGGTGAACTTCGACTTCAGGCATTTGGTGTGACAGAGCCAAACACAGGATCCGATACAACGCAATTGANAACAANGGCTGTGCGAAGCGATGACTCATATGTCGTGAACGGACAGAAAATTTGGACTAGCAGAGCCGAATATTCTGATCTGCTACTGTTGCTCGCTCGTACAACTCCACTGGACGAAGTAAAGTCCCGACGCCATGGGTTGTCTGTATTTTTAGTGGAGATGAACAAAGTAGATGGTCTAGAAATACGGCCTATCCGGACGATGATTAATCATGCAACTACGGAACTCTTTTTCAGTGATATGCACATTCCAGCTAGTAGTTTAATCGGTCAGGAAGGGGAGGGTTTTAGTTATATTCTTGATGGTATGAACGCGGAGAGAATTCTTATCGGTAGTGAGTCGATAGGTGATGCGCGATTTTTTATTGATCGTGCAACAGCGTACGCCAAGGAGAGAGAAATCTTTGGTCGTCCTATCGGGCAGAACCAAGGAGTGCAATTTCCTATCGCCCGTTCTCACGCTTCAATGGAGGCAGCCCATTTAATGGTGTGTAAAGCGGCTGCCCTATTTGATGCCGGGATTCCCTGCGGTCCCGAAGCGAACATGGCTAAATTACTAGCGGGGGACGCGGCTTGGGCAGCTGCCGATATGTGTATGCAGACATTTGGTGGCTTTGGGTTTGCTGAGGAGTACGATATAGAACGGAAATTTCGTGAAAGCCGNCTGTACCAAATTGCACCCATTTCGACGAATATGATACTGGCGTATATTGGGCAGCATGTGCTTGGGCTGCCACGGTCCTACTAATAGGGGCTGATAATATATGACGCCGAAATTCAACAATTTGCTCGTGGTATCTCTGGAACAAGCTGTGGCCGCCCCTCTATGTTCTTCGCGGCTAGCTGATGCAGGCGCGCGGGTAATAAAAATAGAAAAGGAGGTCGGAGACTTTGCNAGGAACTACGATAACGTAGTNAANGGNGATAGCGCTTACTTCGTNTGGCTNAATCGGGGGAAAGAATCTCTCGTGCTTGATATTAAAAANGCNAGAGATCAGCGANTATTNNATCGNATTTTGNGCAAGGCNGACATATTTATACAGAATCTTTTGCCAGGNGCGGCNACNCGNGCGGGGTTNGATTCTGNCGANCTTCGAAAAAGATANCCACGCCTAATNACTTGCGATATTTCGGGGTANGGNGATTCNGGTTCTTACTCNGATATGAAGGCATACGACTTGTTNGTGCAGGCGGAGACCGGTCTTTGTTCAATCACTGGTGGTCCCGAGGCTCCCGGTCGTGTAGGTGTCTCCGTTTGTGATATTGCTGCTGGGTTAAACGCCTATTCCGGAATTCTGGAGGCGCTTCTTGCTCGGGAGAGTAGTGGAGAAGGAGTTGGCATAAAAGTTTCTCTTTTCGCCGGGATGGCGGATTGGATGAATGTTCCCTANTTGTATCAAGTGCATACAGGACAGTCGCTTGGTCGGCATGGTCTTCATCACCCCTCGATTGCCCCATATGGNGCGTTTCCCGCGGCTGANGGGAAGATCGTACTGATTTCCATACAAAATGAGCNNGAATGGGNNCGNTTGTGCCGGGAAATCTTTCAACGTCCTGATCTAGAGAAAGACGCCCGTTTTCATTCTCCATCGCAACGGGGACAAAACAGGGAGGCACTAGATAAAGTGGTAACTGAATGTTTTGGTCGATGGCCGCGAGACCAATTGATGAAAAAGTTGAGGGANGCGGGTGTAGCCTGTGGGGCATTGAATGAGGTTGAAGAGTTGAGGCAGCATCCGCAACTGCGGACAGTCGANTATGAAGCCCCGAGCGGGACCGTAAAACTGATAGCACCACCGATTGAATATACGGATGGAGAGCGTGCCTATCGTTCCGTCCCATCACTAGGCGAACAAAGTGAAGCAATTCGTCTTGAATTTCAGGAGGTAGTGTAGTGTCTGGAGAGAGCAAGTTAACTGATTGGATCGGCCGTAAGGAACAAACCCAGGATCAAGTCTCGTTACGTCAAGCAGTTGGTATGGCTGCGATGTTTGATTTAGAAGCAAAACCTGTGGCCGGAGNCCCGTTGCCACCCGGATGGCACTGGATGTTATTTCCTGAAATAGCGCGTCATTCGGTTTTATCTCGCGATGGGCACGCACCTCGCGGAGGATTTTTGCCGCCGGTTGAACTCCCAAGACGTATGTGGGGTGGAAATCGCCTTAAATTCCACGGGGAAATAAAAGTTGGTGAAGAGATTGGAAGAGAGTCCGAGGTATTATCGGTCAAAGANAAAGATGGNCGATCGGGGCAACTGACGCTTGTAACAGTCAAACACAGTTATTTTGCTTCTGAAGGGCTTGCNTTGGAGGAAGAGCACGACATTGTTTATAGGTCGGCTGCTGAAGATGGCAACAAATCTCCGCCAGGAGAGACGCCAACAGCGAGGCCGAAATGGAGTCAAGCAATCGATCCGGAGCCGGTTTTTCTTTTTCGGTATTCCGCATTAACTTTTAATGGTCATCGTATTCATTATGACATGCCATATGTGACTAATGTTGAAGGGTACCCTGGACTCATTGTTCATGGACCATTGACGGCTACCTTGCTGTTAGAACTGGTGCGTCGGGAACTACCAGAGCGATCTATTCAAACTGCGGTGGTTCGTGCGCGCCGTCCACTGTTTTCGGGCGAAAACTTTAAGGTCGAAGGTTCTCCTTCAGCTTCAGGGGCTCATACATGGGCNGTTGATCNTCAAGGATTTATTGCAATGACAGCGGATGTTACTTTTGTTTAAATTTTAAAAGGTGAGGCACTCTATGCAGTTACGCGTCCTAGGCTCAAGTGGTGTAAAAGTATCGCCTGTCTGTTTGGGAACCATGATGTTTGGTGCTCAAACAACAGAGAAAGTTGCAGCTTCAATTATTGGTGCAGCAGAAAGTGCGGGCGTCAATTTCATTGATACCGCTGATGTATATGTAAAAGGACAGTCCGAGAAGGTCGTTGGTAAAGTCATCAAGAAAAACCGGGACGATTGGATTTTGGCAACTAAAGTTGGCGGGCCTTTTGATCAGGGCGATCCAAATCAGAGAGGCCTGAGTAGGCGCTGGATAACCCATCAGCTTGAACAGTCTCTACGTCGGTTACGGACAGACTACATAGATATTTATTATTTCCATCGAGAAGACCATAGTACTGTTCTCGAAGAATCTCTTCGTGCAGTAGGAGATGCAATTCAGGCTGGTAAAATACGTTATTTTGGCCTCAGCAACTTTCGAGCATGGCGTCACTCGGAAGTCGTGTGGCTGTGTAGGGAACTGGGTATTCCAAAACCTGTGGTTAGCCAGCCGTATTATAATGCATTGAATCGA
>PAVD01000016.1 GCA_002712985.1 Rhodospirillaceae bacterium | reverse complement strand
TACGTTGCCCTGCATTGGCGTCGCCAGTATTCAGACGGCTTGATTGTTAAAGTAAGGTCTTTAAATTGATCCTCCCATTCCAAATCCATATGTTCTAGAAGATAGGGAATCCAACCGATCCCACTCTCACCGATTACAACAATCAATTCAGGGTGAGCCTCCAGTAGCCCCCCATAAATCACTTCCATCAATTTTTGCGCCATGTTTAGTTGAAACCCTGTAATAAAAACCGCAAATGCACGACGAGATTCCAAAGGTTCCATGGATTCAAAATCCGGTTTTGGTCCACCAACCGTATGAAAATGAATCGGTAATTTAGCGTCAGCAGCTGCTGACCACAAAGGCGTCCAGTCTTCATGATACAGCGGCTTGGCATCCGTGGTACTTGGAACTTCTAATCCTTTTACCACACCCCGCCTCGCTACCCGTTCTATTTCCTCTAAAGCAGACACCATATTGTTACCCGGTATCGACGCTATCCCTGCAAAGCGGTCCGGATATTCGCTACAAAAATTTGCCAACCATTCATTATATATCCGCATCATTTCTATCGCCGCCTCGGGATCCCCCAGTCGTTCTGCCGCACCCAGGATTCCGTACAACACTTCACCACACACACCGTCGAGATCCTGATCTTTAATCCTGAGTTGTGGATTTGTTAGACGGCGAATTCCGTTCTTGCCATCATCGTATAAACCCTGAGCTGCCATACGGTCGGACCGGTAAATTTCTCCAGGAACATAGTTGCGACCGGCTGAACCCATCCCATTCTGTAAACCAAAGAAGGCGCCACTACGTGTAACCCATACAGGGCCATCTGGACCATCAGTAACGTATGGCATGCGCCCTTTAAGCGAACGCGTCGCGTTCTCTGTAAACAGTTTGGGCGGCAGCCAAATTAAATCGATGTGGCAGTCTGCCGAAATTATTGGATCAGTTGCTCCCATTCCTATTCCCTACGTTTTATTAAGGCTAAATAGAACTTTTAGAATTTCATCTCCCATTTCCTCAGTGGAGACGGCATTCCTATTTTTAATCTTGATATCTTCGGTCCGGCAACCAGAAGCCAATACTTCAGAAACCGCATCGCTTAGGAACACTGCTTCCTGTGGCAGCTTTAAAGAGTATTCGAACAGGAGGCCAACACACATAATAGCAGCCAGTGGATTGGCAACTCCCTGTCCNGCTATATCGGGGGCACTGCCGTGCACCGGTTCAAAAAGCGCACAGCGATGCCCATCTTCATTCGNATCGCTCAAGGATACAGAGGGCAGCATACCGAGAGTTCCNNTGATTGCTCCAGCTAAATCCGAAAGAATGTCACCAATCATGTTATCAGCAAGAATAACATCAAATTGCCTAGGNTTCCTTATGATCTGCATAGCGCAATTATCCACAATAATGTGTTCTAGCGGAATATCNGGGAATTCTGTCTTCCCGATCCTAGTCACAACTTCACGCCATAGTTTGTAAGTTTCAAGCACATTTGATTTGTCTACAGAGTGCACGTGTCCGTTGCGGGTGCGCGCCAGGTTGAAGGCCACCCGTGCGATTCGTTCAATCTCAGGAACAGTATAGGTCAGGGTATTACTAGCCCGNTCAATGCCGCCCTCNNCAACATCACGNCCNCGCGGTTCTCCAAAATATATCCCGCCGTTCAATTCNCGCACCACCACTATGTCAGTGTTCTCTACNGCTGATTCCTTAAGGGATGTTACNTCTGCCAACTCATCATACGCCCGCACTGGTCGCAGGTTGGCATAAACACCCATATGCTTTCGGATCGCCAATAAGTTTCGAGACTGGCGAACTGTTGTCGGGAGGCTATCGAATTCAGGGCCACCGGTAGCACCAAACAAAACCGCATCTACGCTTAGAAGGGACTGAAACACTGTGTCCGATATTAACACACCATGNNTTTTGTAGGATTCTACTCCATACGGTTCGCATCGAATTGCCACATCAATCTCACGATAAGAGATAAACCAACGCAGGACCTTTACAGCCTCCTTTATGACCTCTGGTCCAATCCCTTCACCGGGCAGCACGAGAACTTGCAACGTCATAAATACCTTCTGTACGTTTTCCCATTTAAGTTCAGTGGAAACCACAAAAACTATTTCTGCTATAGCGATACCACACCTACTCTTTCCAAAAAACGTCTTTCACGTAGAAACACAAGAGGTTGGATGCCGGTCACTATAATCCGCTACGGCCCGACCAGTTCTAGCCATAGAAAGACCAGACTATGACTTGCCTTCTCCTTTACAGGACTGCAAAGTAATAGAAATGTTACCGAAGCAGGTCNAAATCTGTACATCCAGTAAGACGCAAACTCCATCGGAGGGATTTAATGCAAATTCAAGCAAATAGTATTTCGATTGGATACGATATAGACGGTCCCGAAGATGCCCCAGTTGTAACTTTAAGTCATAGTTTAGCCGCAAATCGACATATGTGGTGGCCGCAGATCGATGTACTTAAAGAGAATTATCGTGTACTTCGCTACGATACCCGTGGCCATGGCACCACTGACGTCACGGAAGGCCCGTACAGTATTGCACTATTAGTCGACGATGTTGTTGCCCTACTCGCAGAACTCAACATCGCTGAAACGCATTTTATTGGACTATCCATGGGCGGAATGATCGGTCAGTTGTTCGCGGCGAACCATTCAGAGAAATTGTTGAGCTTAACTCTCTGTGCAACCGCCTGCCAGATGGCCTCTCAAATGGCTCCAGTATGGGATGAGAGGATAGAGGCGGCACAAAAAGATGGCATGGCTAGTCTAGCAGAGGTAACCGTCGACCGTTGGTTTACGAGTTCTTATCGAACAAACAGTAAAAGAGAAGTCGAACGCATAATCGAAATGATTCAAACCACACCTGCCAAAGGATTTGCAGGCTGCGGGCAGGCGATTAAAACCCTGAACCAACTTAACGCTCTAGATAGAGTAACTGCGCCGACCCTAATTCTCGTCGGCAGCGATGATCCGAGCACACCACCCTCCGCATCTCAAATCATACACAGACATATAAAAGAATCGGAGATGATTGTAATAGATAATGCCTCGCATATGCTCAACGTGGAACAATCCAAACGTTTTAACGAGGAATTAACCAATTTTTTACAAACCCAATGACCATTGTCACGGTCGTCCTGTTCTTATCCACCCAGATAAGCCTGTTTGATAAAGTCGTTATTTAGAAGGTCGGCAGCAGTTTTACCTTCAAAAGCTACTTCTCCCTGGACCATCAGATAGCCTCTATCAGCTATACCGATTGCTTGGTTAAAATTCTGTTCGGCCATCAAAACAGTCAAACCATGGACAGCCTTCAACTCCTCTATTTTCGATATCACTTGTTTAACCATAATTGGTGAGAGACCCACAGATGGCTCGTCAACGATAAGGATTTTTGGTCTAGACATGAATGCTCTCGCGAGCGCCACCATCTGTTGTTCTCCACCACTCATGCTGCCAGCCAATTGCCTTTGCCGATCTGCCAACGCGGGAAAGGCTTGTAGACAAAACTCAAGATTTTGGACTCTTTCTTTCCGCGCCGCGCGCCTATATGCACCCAGTAGCAAGTTCTCACGAACCGTCAGGGTAGGAAAGAGGCGACGACCTTCCGGCACCAACGCAATACCCATGTCGACAATCGCCTCGGTTGGGTGATCTAAAAGGTTATATAGTTCACCTTCTTCCTCGAGAAAGATCTTGCCGGCGGTTGGTCGAACTAGACCCATGACGGATTTTATTAGAGTAGACTTCCCGTTGCCGTTGGACCCTAATAGCACCACCGTTTCACCCTGCTTCAGATAAAGCGAAATTCCATGCAGAATCCGTGCAGCGCCGTATCCGGCTGACAAACGTTCTATGGTTAGCTTAAACCCCAAGGTATGCCTGTTGAACTCGGACATTCTGCGCGATAGCTTTTGGTTTTCCATCTGCTATCTTTTTCCCAGCATCTAAAACCACTATTCGGTCAGAAAACTCCATCACGGCGCGCATGATGTGTTCAATCATGATTATCGTAATGCCTCTTTCATTCAGCAAAAAAAGAATCTCGAGAATATCATCGACTTCAGCACCTGAAAGACCCGCCATGGCCTCATCAGAGATGAGAAGTTTTGGATCAGCAGCAACCGCCCTTGCAAGTTCGAGCTTGCGAAGCTCAACCTGTGTCAAGTTTCCCACATTTTCGTCCGATTTTCCGTTTAGACCCATAAGAGAAAGTACTTCGTCGGGCGTTTTAGCCGCGTTTGATTTGAGTGCTTGGACCCCAAACTCATAGGGAATAAGCAAATTTTCGCGCACCGTCATACTCTTAAAGGGTTTCGGGATCTGGAAACTTCGCGCAATACCGAGACGAATACGTTTGTGTGCCGCTAGCTTTGAAATCTCACCACCTTGAAACTTTATGGCACCACTATCGTTTTTTAATGCACCGGAAACGCAGTTTATGAAGGTAGTCTTGCCTGATCCGTTGGGACCGATAAGACCCAACCGCTCTCCATCGGATATCGAAATATCAAGTTCGTCTAGGGCAGTAAAGCCCCCAAAGCGTTTGGTAACCGACACAGCCTCAAGCAGAAATTCCATAAGTGCTATCTCCCACGCCTAAATACACGGCGCGCCAATCCAACGAGTCCGTCCGGGGCCAACACGACAAAAACAATCAGCATTATACCAACAATTAAAAGATTGAGTTCCGAAGAGATTGTAACAGTCGCGATTTGTTGGATAGTGGCAAGCAGGAGTGCGCCTACAACTGGACCAATCCAAGTAGCCGTACCTCCTATCAAAGGCATCGCCACAGCATTTACCGCAAATGAAAGATTGAAAGCGGACGGCGGATCAACATAAGTAACATAATACGAGAACGGAGCGCCGGCAGCTCCCATTAACGCGCCACTTATAGTGGTAGCTATAAGTTTCAACCTTAACGTTGGAACCCCCATACACTCCGCTGCCAATTCTTCGTCTCGGATGGCCCGCAACCCTCTACCCAGCGACGACCGCTCTATCGTCCGAGCAATTAAAATTGCTGCCGCAACCATTGCCAGCATAACAACGAATAAGAATTTTACATAGCTATCAAAGAACAACGTATCCTTGGGTCGCATAACAAATGTCCCTGCAGCCCCGCCGACAAAACTCCAGTTGCTGACAAGCGTTTCGAGAACAATTGCTAATGCAAGCGTGGCAATAGCAAAATATACTCCGCGCAAGCGCAGGGTTAAGTATCCAGTTGCTAGTCCTACGAGCCCAGCAAAAATTGCACCCGAAACAATTAGTATTGGCAACGGAAAATTAAATAATTTTAATAAGGCGATAGAACTATAAACTCCAATGGCAAAAAAACCCGCACTCCCAAAATTCACATACCCGGCGTACCCACCGAGAATATTCCATGCTGTAGCTAAAACAACGAATTGAAGGACGACATAACCAGCGAAAAAATAGTACTCGTTGACCGGCAATTGAGTAGCGATGAATCCTATCAGGACTAGAATAATCAGGCCTGCAATAAATCGTAAATTCTTCATTGCCTAACGCCCGAAAAGCCCTTGCGGCCTGAAAGTCAACGCAATGAGCAATAGACCGAATGCAACGGCGGGAGACCACGACGGTCCATAGAATGTAGCCGTCAAACTTTCAGCCACGCCAAGTATTAATGCGGCTAATAAAGTACCAGGGACACTTCCCATTCCCCCCAAGACAACTATAGCGAAAATACGACCAATATATTGACGCCCCATGGAGGGCTCGACGGGACCAATTACAATTAATAAAGCACCAGCCACGCTCGCGGTCATAATAGCCAAGCCAAAAGCGATTTGTTTAATCCGAATTGGATTAATCGCCATTAGCCGGACAGCCAATTCGTCCTGAGCCACCGCACTAATGGCGCGGCCGACAAAGGTCCTTGAAAGAAACAACTGAATACCCAGAGTTAGGACGACAGCAGTAATGAACGGAGCAAGCATCCTTAGTGGCACGCTTACTGAACCATATCCGATTGTCTGGCCGGAGTAGAAAGTGTCTACTAAACGGTAATCAACTCCAAAAACAATGATCAATCCCACTTCTATAACAAACATAATCCCGAAGAAAAAAGCCAATCCTCTCAATGCTTCGTCCCCGCGCGCTTCAAAACAGACATTATAAAATCGGTATAACGCTACACCTGCCAAGAAAAACAATGGCATGCATAGCACACCGCCAAGAATTGGATCTAAGCCCCAGTTAACATTAATGATGTAAGCTGCGTAAGAGCCGACGATTACAAAGGCCGGATGGGCTATATTGACAATATTCAGCCGTCCAAAGGAAAGAGTTAAGCCAATGCTGACTGAGGCGTAGAATCCTCCCAACAAAAGGCCCGACAAAACCGCGTTTAAAAAAAGTTGGTGCTCAAACACAGTTTATACTTTAGACGCACCGAGCTGTTAGACCACCATCTACCACCAGCTCTGTTCCATTAACGTATTTAGCTTCTTCCGACGCTAGATAAAGAGACGCATAAGCAACGTCCCACGCGTCACCCATTTTCCCTGAAGGGCACATCGCATCACGCTCTGCAATCATTTTCTCGGTATCTCCATCTCCATATTGACTTGCGATACGGGAGGCCACCAGCGGCGTATTCATCAAACCTGGACAAATGGTATTGGCCCGTAAGCCCTGGCGGGCATACTTTAGCGCAATTGCTCGCGTAAATACCATCAAACCGCCTTTTGCAGCATGATATGCAATCATATCTCGATCGAGGTAACGCATTCCAGCCACCGATGAAATATTCACTATTGCACCACCGCCCCCTTCAAGCATCTTTGGCACCGCATACTTACAGCATAAGAATGCACTTTTGAGATTCAGATCGATGTTTGCATCCCACACATGCTCGGGCATATCAACAACACCACCTGGGACAGAACCTCCAACATTGTTTTGCAGTATATCCAAACGTCCATACTCGGAAACACAAGCTGCCACCATTCGCTCTACATCAACCGAATTAACGGCATCAGCGGTACAGGTGCTACATGACCCCCCCTCATTTTCTATTATTGATTGTGTCTCCTTGACCGAATCTGAATTAATATCAACCGCAAATATACTCGCTCCTTCTCGCGCAAACAGGACAGCGCTGGCCTTACCGTTCCCCCAACCGGGACCGATGGAACCCGCACCGACAACTAGCGCTGTTTTCCCTTCAAGCCTGCCAGTCATTTGAGCCTTCCAAATTTCGAGTTAATCGTAACGCTAATGTTATATAAATTCATTATCGGCTAATATCCTAAGCATCTTTATTCGACGAATCAGATACTTTTACTAACAAAATATCCGGCCAAATTCCTTAATTGCGGAAAGCATCGCTGAGAATCCCACATTCCAACATCAATAAAAAGTGTGAACGTGTTTTATCGTGGGCTGCCGAAACAAGACTTGCCAGCGCTTGGACATACTCTTTTTCGGCATCCAATAAATGGAGAGTTGTTCTGGTTCCTACCTCGACCTCTCGTCGAACGCCCTGTAATGCCACTTCATTGGCGGCCACAGAAGACTTAATGGATGATATTTGACCGTCTGTTCTTTGCAAGGTGTTCCAAAGAGACAATATTTTTCGTTCTAGAGTAAGTTTTTTTGCCTTTTCATTCTCCAAAAGAATGCGNACCTGAATCTTTGCACTACTCAGTTTGGACCAGGATTTTCCAGAATCATACAATGGAACGGTTAAAACACCTTCAACGGTCACGTCAGTAGACTTTTTAAGAGTTGCAGATGAATTGCGAGCGTTCGATAAGGATGCTTCTATAGACACTGTAGGCAATAATGCTGATTTATTCTCACGAACCGACATCTTGGCTAACTGCTGCTGTAACCGTAGTTGCCTCATTTCTGAATTTTTCACATAAGCCAACTCTTTGGCGGCTTCTATAGTCTCGGGAAGTTGATATGCCGCCAACATATCAACGGACCATTCAATCAAGTCTAGCCTAGTGACTGAGCCGATGGTTTCCTCATAAACTGCAAGCGATTCCTGCAAGCTCAAATCTGCGGCAATTCGTCCAGAAATAGCGTCCTGCAATCGTGCACGGGCCTGAGATACATCTGTTCGGGTGACCTCACGCATTGANAAACGTTTTTCAGTCGCCAAGAATTGTTCTCCGAGTATCTTTTCATTGCTTGCAGCCACCTCAAACAGACTTAGATCCCTCCAGACTGCAATGTAGGCCGATACAGCGCCAACAATGACGTCCTGCCGAGCTTTTCTCAATTGTTCGACTGAGATGAAATTTAAAATATTGCTTTTTTTAATCGTTGCACTGGTTTCCCCAAAATCGAACACGTGTTGCGATATAGAAAGGGTAGCAGAAACAGGAGAAAACGAGGTTGTATCCGAGGGCACCGTGCTTGTCTCGATGGTACTCTGTTTCCTTCCACCCTTTATTTTGAGACTAACATCGGGTCTCCATGCTGAACGTGCTCGAAACTTTTCCTCCTCCGTTTCCAGTACCGCAAGTTGGCCCGCATTAAGTTCAGGACTTCCAGACAAAGCCCGCTTGACCGCCTGTTCTAGCGTCTCCGAATAAGCATTAGCCACTGGGTAGAACACCACTGCACACAGCACACCAAAAAGAAATATTCTAAAGCGGAAACACATGCGTTCGGGCCCCAACACGAATCTGTATGTTACTCATACGGTAGCTAACAATGCCTTTTCGTAGGTGATTTTTATAAACCGACAATTTTATGGCTCTGAAAAACTACTGCCTATAGTCCTCAGGATTGGGTAGATGAAATACGTTATCAACCTGCGCTCCCCAACCTTAAATTTTCCGGTAACTTTCATCCCAGGAATCAGTCGGAAGTTAGGCGGCGTATCTCGTAATTTTATCTCCTCTATTTTCGCTAAAGCCCGATACGTATTTTCAGGTTTTCCATCCAAATTCTCAGAGACCGTATCCGCTGAAAGATAAGTAAGCCTTCCTGACAAATCCCCATGCTTTTGTGCCGGAAGCGCTTCTAACTGGATGGTAATCTCAGATTCTGGCACTAGCTTACTGATATCTTTTGGACTTATATCAAACTCTACCGCAAGATCACCCCCAGTCGGCACCATAGTTACTAGTACCGATCCTTCGGTAAAAACGGCTCCTGAATAAAGCCCGTGTAACTCTAGTATCAAACCATCAACAGGCGCCATCAGTGTCACATCAGCTGACTCTCGCTGAATTTTTATAATTTCTTGACCAAGGGAACTGCGTTGGTCTTCAAGTGACGACAGCTCATCACTGATATCAGCGTACCACTGACTCACATATTCTTGTCTATTTGCCGATGCGTTTAAACGTTTGGACTCAAGTTCCGACAGCTTATTGCTTACGCGTTGAAAATCACGTTCGACCGAGAGACGCTTGCTTGTAGATTGGAGCAACTGAGTATTGGATATGAGTTCTTCTTCAAACAACTTCGTTTTAGCTTCTTCTAGCGTCCGCTCTATAGAAAGCTGTTCTTGAACAATTCGCATATCTTCTCTGGTCGATAGGATCTCCTTGGAGATCCTTTCCACATCGGTATCAAGTGAGTTTATTTTCGCCTCGAACTGAGAGGTGCGGTCTCGAAAGACGTCGCGTTGTCTCCCGGCAGCCGGCTCTATATCAAGTGGACCCTCTCGCATAGCCAATTCAATAAGCAACCGTTCGATTCGAGCGTCGGTCGCCGCTANCTTGGTATTCAGTTTCTGCNGATCTGCTTGCTGCAATGTTGCATCAAAAGNGACAAGAGGTGTCCCTTTTGTGACTTGCTCCCCACGGCTAATCAGCACTTCGNTAACGACGGAATTGTAGTTAGCCTGCACGTCGATATTAGGAGTTGACGTTGTTATTTTCCCGCTCGCAGATACGGTAGTATCGATTACAGAAATAATCGCCCACATCACTAAAAATACAAAAATTACGGAAAGCACAATTGTTGATTGTACTATGGGTCTCGAAATCTTTCTGCTTCTTAGACGATCTATATCCGGGTCGAATTCATCCAGTAATTCTTTAATTTTGACCTCGCCCGCAGATGGCTTCCGGACTACTTCCTGCTGATCCCCAACCGCATCTGCTTCGTCCTCCGAGCCGGAACCAGAAAAGGCATCAACGGATAATTTAGCATTGGCAGTCCGAACGTGGCCCGCCAATTGTTGCATCATATTAAATGCCACGTTTGGCGAGCTCTTTAAGTACTGCATAAAAGCTTCTTTGCCGATTTCTTTGACGACCGCCTCNCCGTTGGCTCTNGCCATTGCGCTTCGGGGTTGATTGTCGATTAACGCCATTTCGCCAAAGAGNGCACCTTTTTCAAGTTCCACAAGCGTTACATATTCTTCCCCGGTAAAGCGGCATATTTCGATCACACCAGATTCGACCACATAAGCAACGCTTCCGACATCACCCTCCTCAAAGAGGACATCTCCAGCGGCNAACGTGCGCAANACAGCTTGTTGCTCAGATTGGTTGTCAGCCANTTTTTACCGTTCCTACTTCCGATACNTTTGCTGTAGTTTCGGAAAAATTGGACGCCATAACTCGCAACTGCCGATCATAACTATCTTTAAAAAAGCCAGGTATTTTTCTTAACTCTTCGATCGACCCCGACTGCTCTATTTTCCCCTCATTCAAGACAAATATCTTATTCGACAACTGTAGGTGCCATAGTCGGTTAGAAATAACGACAATTGTTCGTCCAACAGATATATCTGCCAGAGTTTCAAAAAGATGAATCTCACTCTCCACATCAAATCCACTAAATGCGTCATCTAGAATTAAGATTCGAGGATTACGCATAAGCGCTCTGGCTATCGCTAGTTTTTGACGAATGCCCGTCGAAAGNTTCGAGGCATTTTCCTCAAGCTCCGTTTCGTAACTTTGGGGCATTTTTTCAATGTCTTGGTGTACTCCTACTTTTTGAGTCGCCCACCGGACTCGTTCCATCGGAGCATTGGGCATTGGCCTCCGCAGGTTTTCAAGAATTGTTCCCTGAAAAAAGTAACTCTCTGAACTAACCAACGATACCTGGGACCTAACGTGACTCAAATCCATCAACCTCAGATCCGCATTATCAAGCAACACGCTCCCAGTNTGCGGCCGATATANTCCCTGAATCAGCTTTGCCACGGTACTTTTCCCGCAACCACTTTTGCCTGTCAGGCCAACGATTTGTCGTGGTGCAATAGCCATATTGAAGTCACACAAAATCGGTACATCTGCCTCGTATTCAAAACCTATATTTTTGAGTTCAATCCCTCCTGCCAATTGTGGTTTCTGCCCTCGCACGGATGTCTCTGGGGACGCATTTATTACGCTGGCCAGGGACTTTATAGCCTGAGACAAGCGGGAAAACTCACTACTCAAGGTCACTAGTTGCGTTATCGGACGGGATACCCTTGACGCCAACATATTGAAGCCAACTAGCACCCCTGCGGAAACGCTACCAGCAAACACCAAATGCACACCAACAAAAATAACGGCGGCTGTCATCAGTTGTTGCATGGTGGACTGAATATTGGATTGAACTGCCAAGAGTTGCTGCGTTTTTTCATTTGACAGCAAATACTCTGCCTCGGCGTCCCTCCACACCTCACGCAAAGACGGCTCTAAAGCAAGCCCCTTCACATTTTCTATACCATTTACTACCACTGCTAGTAGGTCTTGCCTTTTCCTATCATGTCTCGAAGAAAGACCCAACGCACGCCTGTGACGGTTACTGGCAAATATAGTGAGAGCGGCCCCACCTAGGGCAAAGCCAAGGACAATAAAAAACAAAATAGGACTGTAGAGAAACAATATTGGCACAAAAACAAAAAGGCTAATGGCATCCAGTATTGTGGGAAATATCCTTTGAGTAAGGATGCTTTTTATTTGCCCTACCTGTTGTGGCATCCGCTGCAACCCAGCAGGATCGCGATTAAACCGCTGCATTGGAAGAGTCAGGAGTGTATCGAACGCACGAATCGACAATTTTGCATCGATTTTCTGACCCAAGAAATCGAGCATAAAGCTACGGATATACCCCAAAAATCCGTTTATGATGTAGGCAAATAAAACTCCACAGGTTATCACGTAAAGAGTGGAATATGCTTGATAATTTACGACTTTATCGAGCACTATCATCATGAACACCGCCGGCACCAATGCCAGCACATTGATTAAGAGCCCTACAACTACTGCTTGGAATATAACTACCTTATTGCGTAACAATTCACCAATAAGCCAACTAGTTGAAAATTCCTGATTTTCATCAGAGAGATTCAATTTCTTCTTGAGTAATAATATCTGTCCACGCCAAACTTTTTTTACTTCGCTTAAGTCTATATTTTGGGGTTTTGAGCCAGCCTGACTTGGATCTAGTACTAAAAGGGTATCCGAACCATCCTTTTCCTTGGTGTAACGAAGAGCGATTATGTACCGGTTATTGTCTAACCGCAAAAGCTGTTGTCGTTTCGACAGTAGTTTTGCAAGCTGAGCTTCGCCAACTTTACCTGCTTTCGCTTTCAGTCCGAACTTTTGGGCTAAAGCTGCCAGCTCCCGCAAAGATACTTCTCTATCCTCTGTTTTGTAGCTTTCCGGGATGTCATTTGCTCCGACATTGACCCCAAACTGACGACTAACCAGTATGAATGCCTTTAACCCGCTACGCATATCCGCCCCACGTCATAAAAAATCCCCCAGGATATAAGAATATCCCGGGGGACTAATTTCAAGCGGTATTTAAAATATAAGACTACGCTATGTCTACATCATCAGCGTCCGGCGGAGGTCCACCAGCGTCTCCACCCGAATCTGCTCCTGGCTCTGGTCCGTGATCATGTGGCCCCTCCCCGCCGTCCGCGGGAGGCATGTCCGCTGCCGAGTCATGCATGTGAGAGGCCATGTCTTCCATTCCCTCCATACCTGGAGGCGGTCCATCTCCAAAATCCATGTCCGTGTCTCCTGCACCCGGTCCGGGACCCTCCGNCATCCCATCCATCNGGGGAGCATCAGAATCACCACCAGTAGGTCCATCAGACGGGGGCCCTCCCAAGGGGTCGCCACCGTCCATTNCAGCNGGCGAACCAGCGTCTACAGCACCATCGCCCCAGCCGCCACCGTCTCCTTCGCCACCGACAGGAGCACCATCTCCTTCACCGCCAGCGATCGGTCCGTCTCCTTCGCCACC
>PAVD01000015.1 GCA_002712985.1 Rhodospirillaceae bacterium | reverse complement strand
TGCTGGCGCGTGTATTACCGGAAAGCTAAAAGCAACCAGTAGTAGAACGAAGTGCCACCAAGAGCCATAGTCCCTGATCATCTCAAAAATCCTGGTGTTGGGCACGGGCCCTTAGTTCTTCTCTTAGTGTTGTGTCAAGAACTGGCATCGGTTTTCCGGAGTACACGCCCATTTCATATTGAAGCACGCGACCCTGTTCTTCTTCTCGGCACGCTACTAAGGCAAGACACATGGTTGCCATAACAAATGACCAGTGTAACCGCACGGCTTAGGTATCTTCAGGATCGTAAGCTGTACCCCATCCCCAAGCTCCAGAACCGAATCCACGAGCGATGGTCCTTTCGCGATAGATATCCGCAATCTCGTCGCCATCACCGGCCAATAAAGCTTTGGTCGAACACATTTCCGCGCACAATGGTAGTTTCCCTTCAGAGAGACGGTCTTTCCCATACTCGTATTCTGAATCCTCTGGACCACCGGCGCAGAAAGTACACTTATCCATCTTACCTCGAGTGCCAAAATTGCCAGCTTGCGGATATTGAGGGGCTCCAAAAGGACATGCGTAAAAGCAATAGCCACAGCCAATGCATTGGTCCTTGGAATGCAATACGACCCCGTCTTCAGTGGTGAAGAAACAGTCGACGGGGCAGACTGCTTTGCAGGGAGCATCAGAGCAATGCATACAGGCTACCGACAAGGACATTTCGCCGGGTTCGCCGTCATTAATAGTGACCACCCTCCGACGGTTAATTCCCCAAGGTACCTCGTGCTCGTTCTTGCATGCGGTAACACACGCGTTGCACTCGATGCACCGTTCACCATCGCACAGGAACTTCATTCTAGCCATTTTTATCGCCCCTCTGCTTTCGGGTTATGCGGGTTCGATACGACAAAGGGTGCATTTCGTTTCCTGCATCGCAGTGACGCTATCGTATCCATAGGTTTGTGCGGTATTAGCGGCCTCTCCAAGCACATAGGGATCCGTGCCGGAAGGATATTTTTCTCTAAGGTTCTCTCCCATCCAATGGCCACCAAAATGGAAAGGCATAAATACTACGCCCCGGCCGACGCGTTCTGTTAACATCGCTTTGACCAGAACCCGGGCGCCTTCGGCGCCCTCCAACCAAATGTCGTCACCATCCCCGATACCAAGATTATTTGCATCGAATGGGTTAACCTCGGCAAACATCTCCTGTTGTAATTCAGCTAGCCACGGATTGGAACGGGTTTCCTCCCCACCACCTTCATACTCTACGAGCCGACCAGAAGTGAGGATCAACGGATAATCCTTGGCAAAATCTTTTTCTTGGATTGACTTATAAAGCGTAGGTAGGCGGTAGAAGACCTTGTCGTCGTATGTTGGGTAATCCGCTACTAGGTCACGTCGAGGTGTGTACAAAGGCTCTCTGTGAATGGGCACGGGATCTGGAAAGGTCCAAACAACAGATCGGGCTTTAGCATTCCCAAAAGGAGCGCAACCATGTTTGATTGCTACTCTCTGAATTCCACCAGATAGATCGGTCTTCCAATTAACCTTCCCAATGTCATTGCCGCCAATTTCTTCAATTTTTCCACGTTCTGGCGATGTGAGATCTTTGTCCCATCCCAATTTTAGCAACATTGCCATGGTGAACTCGGGATAGCCATCCTCGATCTCGGAACCGACCGGGTGGCTACCTTCCGCAAGCAAGTTCTCTCCGTCTCGTTCTACACCGAATCTTGCTCGAAAACACAATCCACCGTCCGCGACCGATTTGGATGTATCGTACAAAATTGGTGTGCCTGGGTGTCCCATTTCTGGAGTACCCCAGGCAGGCCATGGCATTCCGTAGTATTCACCATCGCAGGGGCCGCCAACCGCTTGTAAGGTGGTTCTATCGAAGGACTTCTGGTTTGCCATATGCTTTCGTATTCGTTCTGGTGACTGTCCGGTATAACCAATTGTCCACATACCACGATTAATCTCGTGGGTGATGTCTTCGACAAAAGGAGCATCATTTTCCACGCGAATATTTTTAAACATTTTGTCAGAAAATCCGAACTTACGTGCAAAAAGAAATATGACGTCCTGGTCAGGGCGAGCTTCAAATAGTGGATCAATCACTTTATCGCGCCACTGAATCGAGCGATTTGACGCTGTAACCGAGCCATAGGTTTCAAATTGAGTCGCTGCCGGCAAAAGATAAACACCATCGCTCCGATCTTGCATCACTGCCGTCATCGTTGGATAAGGATCGACTACCACTAGTGTGTCGAGTTGCTCAAGCGCTTTCTTCATATCGGGCAGGCGCGTTTGAGAATTTGGAGCGTGACCCCAAAATATCATTCCTTTAATGGGGTTTGGTTGTTCAATTTGTGCCGGGTCTTCAATCACACCGTCAAACCATCGTGAAACAGGTATACCTTTGGCCGACATGATCTCCGCCGAAGCGAAGCGGTCCAATAGGTAGTTGTAGTCTGTTTCCCAGACACGGGCCCAGTGCTTCCAGGCGCCAGCAGAAAGCCCATAATATCCCGGAAGTGTATTGCAAAGGACACCAAGGTCTGTAGCACCTTGGACATTATCGTGCCCGCGGAAAATATTTGTTCCCCCGCCGGCTTTGCCCATATTCCCAAGAGCTAATTGAAGGATACAGTATGCGCGGGTGTTGTTGTTCCCATTGGTATGTTGGGTTCCACCCATACACCAAACTACAGTAGCGGGTCGATTGTTAGCCAGAATTTGTGCGACTCGCTTTAGCTGCGATCCCGGAGCACCAGTCACGCGTTCCACTTCGTCCGGTGTCCATTTTGCCACCTCTGAGCGGATCTGATCCATCCCCCAGACGCGTTGGTTGATAAATTCTTTATCTTCCCATTCATTCTCAAATATATGCCAAAGAAGACCCCAGACTAGAGCAACGTCAGTTCCTGGTCTCAGACGTACGTATTCGTCGGCATGTGCAGCCGTACGGGTAAATCGTGGATCACAGACAATTAAAGGTGCTTGATTTTGTTCTTTGGCTTTCAGGATATGCAAAAGAGAAACTGGGTGGGCTTCAGCTGGGTTGCCGCCAATAAAAAACATGGCGCGTGAATTATGTATGTCATTGTAGCTGTTAGTCATGGCACCATAACCCCAGGTGTTGGCAACGCCTGCAACGGTCGTGGAATGACAGATCCGCGCCTGGTGATCTACATTATTACTGCCCCAGAATGCGGCGAATTTTCTGAAAAGATAGGCTTGCTCGTTCGAAAACTTTGCAGATCCCAACCAATATACCGAATCTGGCCCTGATTCCTCACGGATTTTGGATAGCCGATTTCCAATCTCCTCAATCGCTTGATCCCAGCCAATGCGCTTCCATTCACCGCCTACTTTTTTCGTAGGATATTTAAGGCGACGTTCTCCGTGGGCATGCTCTCGGACACTAGCACCCTTGGCACAATGCGCACCAAGGTTAAAAGGACTGTCGAACGATGGCTCCTGGCCAACCCAGACGCCATCTTTTACCTCAGCCGTCACTGTGCATCCCACTGAGCAATGTGTACAAACTGATAAAACTTTTCTCATTTCCCCCGCAGCGCCAATATTTCCTGCAGCTTGTGCCTTTCGTACGCGAGTAAGGGGCAACGTAGTAGTCAATGCTGCCGTTCCGCATGCAACCAGTCCTGATTGTNTCAAAAACGNACGCCGATCCAGAAATTTTACAGAGCTCGCNTTTGATTTCGTCAACCGTTCTTTTGGCCGCGNTGCTTCTCGTTTTACCAGCATTGTTTCAGTCTCCTCTAGAACCGCGCTAGCTTATACGCCTGTCGGACATGAGCTGTTTCTCTATACCGACTTGGAGTAGGGGTATCTTGGGACTCTATAGTCCCTGCCTCAGTGCTTTTGTCGTCTACGACTAGCGCAACTGTTCCGCTTACCGCGCTTATCCCTGCCGCTTTAAAAAAATTACGTCGGTTGAGAGATTTAACCGGAAATGATTTCTGTACCTTACTCATAATTTGGACACCCTTTAACAAAATCAGTTTTCGATAGAAAAGGCTTCAGCCTCCAGTTGCAGAAAATTACGGCCAAGAGATCCTACGGGTCGATAGAAATATGCAGACGGAGCAGATTCGAGATCAACAAAGAACTGGTCGCCCCAGGAGCCAACGTGCTTCGTAAAAAAGTCACGTTGTAACGACAAACTTGCAGGCGTTCCAAAATCGCCGCTTATCAGACCGGACATGACTTCACAAACGCTGGCGATACAATCTTCCGGCTCGCAGAAGTTACTATCGCGCTCTACACCAAGCTTCCGTAAGTCTACACGCAACCTAGCTAAGGGTTTTTCGTGCAGAAATCCGGAGAGGTAGTAGGATCCATACGGAACTATTTCTCCTTCTCCCAATCCAATAAATAGTTTGTGAAATTCTCGTTCTACTTTCTCCGGGTTGACCTGTCTGGAACGTTTGGCCAACTGTGCAACATTTTCACCAATGCAGTTGTTGCCGCTCGGCAGTCCCGACACAACCGCAAGTGTTTCTTCGTCCGGAGGGCCGCCTAGTAAGACAGCTAAAAGTCTATATGTGCCAGCCCGAGCATTTTCCTCCGCGGACAGGGGCTGCAGCCCGTCCCGGGACGCTCTCTCCTCCTCGGGTATGTTGCCGGACATTATCACCGGACGTTAAACCCTCCTTCGAGTCGCGTTACAACCTATAAAAAATGCTCTCAGATACTTGGCAATTCTGTAGGATTGGCGTCCACAGGTCAACCAGAATGCGGGAATCGGGTTAACTTTCAACCTTAGGGGTGGGGTTCGTATTAAACGCTTTCTCTGGGTCCAGTTCCCCTGACGTTTCTTCCTCTTCTGAAGGCTCGTTCTCGGCCATTTTTTGGGCTTTATTGGAGACCGCATCCTGAGCATTCTCTGTCTCAGCCATTTGATTGATCATACCTTTTCCGACCTGATAGGCGGTTTTTACTGCCTTTCCCAGACCCATCTTGGCAAAATCTTCATCGTAGTCATTCAGACCATCGACGTTTGCCAGCACGGGGTCGCTAGTCCAAAGTTTTCTTAAGGCCGCTTTTTTGAGTATTGGTGGGACATCAGTACGAAGGAACTTGGTAAAATCTGAGTCTGCATTCAAAGTATCTAAGGGCGGCAGATCACCAAGGCCTGGGTCTTTGGTATTTTCCTGTAAAACAACGTCGTTGGCATTTTCCTGCAGGCTGACTTTTTCCAATATTTCAGTCTTGCGCGCCTCAGTTTTTCTTTGAGACCACCGGGATAGTCTGCCACGAGATGTCTCATCCATACCTTTTTCCAGCCAGTCTTTCCGAGGGAAAAGTTTTGGTCCCAGATTTGTGAGGGGCCCGCTGCCGCTTGATAAATTTTTCCTCCACGTGATGTGCTTCGATAAAATGCCCTACAAGCGCAGTGATTTCGCGGGGCATGGTCACTCGATCTGTTCTTTCTTCTCCACTCACTTCGTAATCCTCTGCCTCGAATGGACACGCAGTCACCAAAAATGGGAGTGGCCGCTCNTCGGTTACGTTTCGCAAAACGACATAAACGGACGGCTGGGCTTGCGATAAATTAACACGGTAACCTTCCGTTTCTCCGCGGTGTAGTCTAAGTGGTAGGGATCCGGCAAAAAATCGTGTCCAATGTTTAGCGTGAGCCATTTCTTGCCACTGTCGAAATTTGGGGGCACCAGGGATCACTGTGACAGTTCGCCAAGTATGAGAAGTCCAAGGGTTATCGACCTTGTGTCGCTCCATTACTATGCCGAGTAAAATCTGTTCTTGTTTTTTCATCGCTGAGCAATATTACTTTAATTGGTTCAGAAAGTCCCGAGCTTGAGCTAGGTCCTCGGGTGTATTCACGTTGAAGAATGGATCGATATGGTCTGTCGGAAAATCGACGGCTCCCATTTTGTATCGGGAAGTCCAAATGTCGATTTTTCGGATATTCTCTACCGTCATAGCATCCTGAAGTGCGAGACGCTTCTCTACCGGCCAAAGCCCGAATACCGGATGATGCCGCCCATTTGACTTGGCGCATGCCAGCACGTGTCCCTCTTTAATTGTTTTATAAAGAAGGTCCACTAAGTTACTAGGAAAAAATGGAGAATCAGTAGCAAAGGTAGCGATATAATCAACATCAGGTGCGTTTTTCTTGGCCCAATCAAGGCCTGTCAAAATTCCTGCCAAGGGGCCGTGAAACCCGCTTACGACGTCCTTTATTATCGGTAAGCGGTAGGAAGCGAACCTTTTGGGATCGCCATTTACGTTCAGCACCATCGGCCCAACTTGTGTCTTTGCTCTGTCAATCACTCTGGAAAGGAGGGTCCGGCCAGCGAGTTCCATTAAGCACTTGTCACCACCACCCATCCGGTTTGATTTACCACCCGCTAACAGTACGCCGGCAATCTTGTTCTGCATTGACTTACGTGCCTGCCTTTCTTTGGAAACGGATTGGTTCTGCCGGAATTTTCGCTGGATCGGAGTCGTAGTCGATGCGGTGTGTTCCGGACAGCGCAATAAACCGTTTACCCCTAGCGCGTCCGATCAGGGTTAAGTTTGCTTTGCGAGCCAAATCAACGCCCCATGCTGTAAAACCGGATCGGGAAATCAGGATTGCTATCTGCATCTGAACGGTTTTGATGACCATCTCGCTAGTCAATCGTCCCGTTGTATACAGTATTTTGTTCTCGGTCCTCAGACCTTTTCGGTACATGTAACCGGCGATTTTATCTACGGCGTTATGACGTCCCACATCTTCCATATAGATAAGCGGCTTATAGGTTTCGCATAAGACACATCCGTGGATAGCACCAGCTTCGAGGTACAAACTCGGTGTATTGTTGATCTCTTTACTGATCGAGTATAACCAGGAGGTTTTTATTTTGGTATCAGGAAGCGCGGTTGCATCAAAGCTTTCCATCACGTCGCCAAATGCGGTTCCCTGCGCACATCCGGAAGTGCGCGTTTTCTTGGCTAGCTTGTCCTCGTAGTTTGTTTTTCGCTCGGTTCGTACAATTACGACATCTATGTCTGGGTCGTACTCAATTCCAGTAATTTTGTCGTCTCGGGTCACCATATTCTGGTTCAGGAGAAATCCTACTGCCAGATCTTCAGGGAAGTCACCAATCGTCATCACCGTAACAATTTCTTGGCTATTAAGAAAAAGTGTGAGCGGCCGTTCGACGGGAACGAGAGTGTTAATTTCGGCGTTATCCTGATCTATGCCGTTAACCCGTTCGGTTAACATAGGGTTGGTCGGTTCCGGTTTTATTAAGTACTTTTTCATAGTGGTCAGTATTACGTTGATATTGGTCTGAATAAAGTAATATTAGCCATCTGCTTCTGCCGTAAAGGTAGTGTATGCTATCCCACATGAAAATACAGGCGGTTTAGTTTTGAAGCTTTCTGATAAAACCATACTTGTTTGTGATTGTGGCGGGACGATGAGTATTGATGGCGCAAGCTTGGCTCAAGCTTGTGGTGTGCGTGAGGTTCCTACTATCCACCATAGTCTTTGCAAAAGCGAATTGGTCAACTTCGAAAAGGAGCTGGGTAATACCGCTATTGTTGTTGGTTGCACTCAGGAGAGGCCTTTGTTCGTTGACACGGTAACAAGGCATGAACTCCAAACCAGCGTCCATACAGTCAATATTCGAGAACACGCAGCCTGGGGTGAGGAGGGGGGAAACGCACAGCCTAAAATTGCAGCACTCCTGGCAGCCGCTGCCATCGATTCACCTCCAGTGCAATCTATCACGCTTTCGTCAACCGGCCGTGTTTTAGTTTACGGTCGTGACGAGGTTGCCCTTGAAGCTGCTAACCAACTAGCGAAGCGCCTTGAGGTAGTGCTGGTGCTGGATGCCACAGAGCCGATCGCGCCGCCCTCCATCATGGGTATTGAGATATTTTGTGGTCATATACGTCGCGCGGCCGGCTATTTAGGTGCCTTCCGACTGGATATTGATGGTTTTGCGGCGGCGGATCCATCTGCACGCTCGGAGTTGTCCTACTTACAAAAACAAGACAGTGCGGAATTAGACACGGACCTTATCCTTGATGTGTCTGGTGGGACTTCTCTGTTCCAAAGTTCAGGNAAAAGAGAAGGTTATTTTAGACCTGANCCCAACGATCCTGCGCGTGTGCAACGTGCCCTGTTTGACCTGGTTGATTTTGTGGGGACCTTCGATAAACCACGGTATGTCGAATACGACGGGACCTTGTGCGTTCATAGTCGCAGCGAGAAAATCGGTTGTACTCGTTGTATCGATACCTGTCCCAATTCGGCAATAACAAGTGCAGGTGATGGTGTTTCGATAGATGCCTTCGTTTGTGAAGGTTGTGGTCAATGCGCGAGCCTTTGTCCGACCGGGGCTGCATCGTATGCTTTCCCCGCGCCTGCAGTCAGCGTTGCGCGTTTAAGGACATTGTTGACTGCGTATGTAAGGGCGGGGGGATTGGCCCCAGTCCTTTTGATTTATGATGGTCCGGGAGCTGAAATCCTTAACGCGATAGGTCGGTTTGGTCGGGGGTTACCAGCAAATGTCCTGCCGTATGAAGTAAACGAAATTACAGTAACCGGATTAGACACATTGTTATTGGCTCGTGCTTATGGAGCTGACCATGTTTTGATTTTGGGTCCAAGAAGAGGGGTGGATGCGATCCACGCTCTAGAATTCAACGTTCAGATAGCTCTAGATATTTTTGAGGGTCTGGGTATTGGCGGTAGTGTGGATATCTTGGACGAGACTGACCCAGTTCCCCTTGAGAAAGTATTATTTAAAGTGTCTAGGTCTGCTGCTGCGGATCCTCCACTTGAGGCTGGAACGTTTCTGCCGATGGGGAATAAACGCGATCGGATGTGGCTCGCGCTTGACTATCTACACGCTAACTCCGACCCCTTAAAACAGGCTGTTCCGTTGCCTCCTGGCGCTCCTTTTGGTGCAATCGATGTGCAGGCGGAGGGATGCACTTTATGCTTGGCTTGTGTAAGTGCTTGCCCGACAGGTGCCCTCCTTGATAACCCGGAATTGCCCGAGTTGTCCTTTTTGGAGAGGTCATGTGTACAGTGTGGTCTCTGTCGAAGCACCTGCCCGGAATCCGTTATCTCGCTAAAGCCCCAAATAGACTTTAGAGACGATGCCCGACTGTCCCGGGTTTTGAAACAAGAGGAACCATTTGAATGTGTTCGTTGTGGAAAGCCGTTTGGCGTCCGCTCCTCAGTCGAGCTTATGGTCGACAAGCTTCGCAACCATCCTATGTTTTCAACCGCTGATAATGCGCTCGACCGTATCCGAATGTGTGCAGATTGCAGAGTGATTGTACAGTTTGACACAAAGCAGCCACTTTCCCGTGGCGCCAGACCGAAACCACGTACGGCTGACGACTATTTGAAGAAAGAAAACGATTCGGATTAAGGGTTGGTAGGTGGAAATTTTGCGTAACAAAATGAGCTTGCTCTCGACCTAAACAGAGCCGCCTGTTGTTGGTCAACCATGCCCTCCGTTAACATCGTATCAATTTCACTTCCCCGGTTGGTAATGCAGGCCACGTAATCCTTGTTTACCGCTTCCTTAAGCAGGGTGTTTTGTGTGGGGAGAAAACTGTTGTGTATAAATATGGCTATCGTGGTGGCGATAATGCACACGGAGAGAGCCATCCAACGTGCTAATGTAGTGTCGAGCCAGTGGTTGCCAGAAGAACTCATAGTTCAGAAGTATCAAACTTTTAGATTTTTGGGTAGGGTGCTAGCCTGCGCCGAATAAATTAGATAAGTTGCCTTTATTATGGTTCGTATTGATATACTGAAAAGCCTGGCTTTCACCCTCTTTTTGCTACCGTTTTTGTGCGTCTCCGTGTCCGCTGCGGATGGTTGGGAGGCGCTTCAAAGAGGTGATTTTGAAACGGCGGAGAAAGTCTGGTTGCCGCGTGCGCAACGAGGAGAGGTTGAGGCTCAATTGTTTCTTGGGCATCTGGAAGCCATGCGCGAGAACTATAGCGAAGCGGCAAAATGGTATCATCGTGCGGCGGTAAAAGGGAACGGTACCGCACAAACGCTATTGGCAAGCCAATACCTAATCGGACAAGGGGTAAAAGCTGATCCCATTNGGGCATATGCTTGGTACGAAATAGCGGCCAATCAAGGCCATGCCAACGCCGTTCGCGCACGAGAGGCCACGGCCAGCCAGATGACAGCCGTGGAAGTAGAGGTGGCGTCTNGTATGGTAAAACATTGGATAAGCAACGGAATACCCGACGAGTTAGAATAGCTAAAATTATACCTGCGCTAGGGCTTGTTCTAAGTCCGCAATTATGTCGTCCACATCTTCAATACCAACGGAAAGTCTAACGACATCAGCTCCAGCTCCAGCACCTTCACGTTGTTCGTCACTGAGTTGGCGATGAGTGGTAGAGGCCGGATGAAGAATTAAACTGCGCGTATCACCAATGTTAGCCAGGTGGGAGTGTAGCTCAACGCAATCAATAAGCTTCACGCCTGCATCAAATCCCCCTTTAATTCCAAACGTAAATACTGCCCCTTTGCCTTTTGGGAGGTATTTCTGGCCCAATTCGTAAAATGGGCTTGCTTTTAGGCCAGCGTATGAAACCCAATTAACTTTTGGATGTTTCTCCAGCCATTCTGCGACGGCTTGCGCATTATCGCAGTGTCGCTGCATGCGAAGCGGTAGTGTCTCCACACCTTGGAGCAAGTTCCATGCGGCAGTCGGATACAGTGTGGCACCGTAGTCCCGTAGACCCACCATACGGGTTCTCATAGTGAAACCAAAGTCTCCAAATGTCTCGGCAAAAGTAAGGCCGTGGTAGGCCGTGTCGGGTTGAGACATACCTGGATATTTATCATTCCGAAACCAATCTATCTTCCCAGATTCTACAATAATTCCACCCATGGTATTGCCGTGCCCTCCGATGAACTTGGTTGTTGAATGCAGAACTAGGTCTGCCCCCCAGTCGAACGGTCTCATCAAGTAGGGAGATGCCAGGGTATTGTCGACTATCAATAGCACGCCGTGTTTATTGGCTATCTCTGAAATACGTTCAATATCCAAAATGATCCCACCCGGGTTTGCGACACCTTCGCAGAAAATGAACTTAACCCTATCGGTTATGGCGTCTTCAAAGTTTTGAGGATCGGTAGGATCAACAAAATGGCACTTCCAGCCTAGTTTTGGGAAACTAATNCCAAACTGTGTTACAGACCCGCCGTATAAATTGCGCGATGCAATAAATTCATCTCCGGCCTCTAGTAGACTGACTGCAACAAGAAACTGTGCCGCGTGACCTGAAGCCGCTGCCACGGCTCCNCTCCCACCTTCTAACTGGGCAATTCGTTCTTCAAAGACAGATACTGTTGGATTCGTCATCCGGGAGTAAACATATCCAAATGTCTGTAAATTAAAGAGTTCTGAGGCATGTTCGGAATCGTCAAATACAAACGAGGTTGTATTGTATATTGGTGTGTTGCGGGCGCCCGTTACTGGGTCGGGTCGTGCGCCAGCGTGCACCGCGAGAGTGGAAATTCCATATTCGCGTGGGGCACCCTCTTCTCCTGGAATATTAGAAGAGACTTGATCGATATCGGTACGAGCACTCATGATTTTGGAGACCTTAAAGTTTTGGCGGTAATAATTCTTGAATTCACACCCGACCAGGAGAGCTCACCCGATAAGCGCCCGAACTCAATCTTTGGGCAACGATCCATGATGACTTCNAATCCGGCCGACTCTGCAATCTCTGCGGCAGGATCATTTCGAACCGTCAACTGCATCCATAGGTACTTAATACCTTTTTCATCCTTATTAGCAATAACATCTTCCGTAATTTCGTAGGCCTCCTCAGAGGTACGAAAGATGTCAACCATATCCAACTGGTATGGAGATTCCGCTATGGATCCGTAAATAGTCTCTCCCAAAATTTCTCCGCCGGCGCGACCCGGGTTGATTGGAATGATGCGAAATCCTTTATGCTGGAGGTACTTCATTGCGTAAAAACTAGGCCTTCGCCAGACCGTACTTGCTCCAACCATCGCAAACGTTTTTACGTCTCCTAAAATACGTCGAAGTTTTGTGTCTCGATAGTGATTGTGATGCTTCAGGTAGACGAGAGGTTTCTCGTCGTTATTGCCATTGTTTTTTCCGGGCATAGTACTGCTCCCACGGGGTAACCGCGTTTTTCGTTATTTATATTTTTGATGATTCTTCGTAATTTGTTGTCTGTTTTGCATGATTGCTGCCACGTTGAACTACAGGATATGTAAAAGAATGTCATCAAGCTGGGATAGTGGCAGAAATGACTAGGTGCTATCTTCCTTCCCATGAGGGCTCACGCTTTTCCATAAATGCATCAATTCCTTCTCGGGCATCCGCCGCCATCATGTTTTCTGTCATAGCCTGGGCCGTATAGGCGTATGCGGAATCAAGGTCCATCTCGATCTGTCGATAGAACGCTTGTTTGCCAATTTTTATGGTTAAGGGAGACTTATTTGCAATACTTTCTGCCAACTNCTGTGTTTCTTTTTCAAGTGCTTCAGGAGAAACGATTCTATTGATCAAGCCAAGTTCTTTTGCCCGATCCGCAGGAACGGGTTCCCCAGTGAGCAACATCTCCATGGTTTGTTTTCGTCCCACGGCCCGGCTCACGGCAACCATCGGTGTTGAGCAGAACAGGCCAATGTTAACTCCGGGTGTGGCAAAGTATGACTCAGACGATGCTACCGCCAGGTCACAGGTCGCTACCAACTGACAACCTGCCGCCGTTGCTATACCATTGACCCGAGCTATCACTGGTTTAGGTAATCGCACGATTGACGTCATCAATTTACTACATTGTGCGAAAAGCGACTCAAAAATCTCTCTCCTATTATTGCTTCGAATTTCTTTTAGGTCATGGCCAGCGCAAAATGCAGGTCCTGCTCCGCCAATGACAAGCGCTTTAATAGCTTGATCTTCAGTGATCAAGTCGAGTTGNTTTTGNAGTTCTGACATCAGACGGCTCGACAACGCATTGCGGGCTGCCGGACGNTTGAGTATCAACGTTGCAACNCTATTGCGGTCGTTGCGCAGGACTANTGNTGCATCCTTTTTCATTTCTGGTCCAACTGAATTCATTAAGGCCTCCTGGCAGCTCNTGGCACCATCTGCCATGTATTATATAGTACCGGTAGCGCTTGCCCACCTTTCGGTCAATAAATAGAGACCGGTAGGATNTTGTGCTGTTGGCGAATTTGGACGTTGATTTTTCCTTGATTAGTTGACATGCGCCTTGCTATTGGCATACTGCGCGCCTTCCCATAGGACACTTATTACTATGCGTACATATTCTGCGACCCCTTCTGAGGTCGAACATAAGTGGTANNTGATAGATGCCGATGGNGCGGTGCTTGGNCGNNTNGCGNCANTAGTNNCGCAACGTTTGAGGGGNAANCACAAACCAACNTTCACTCCCCATATTGACTGTGGTGACCATATTGTGGTGATAAANGCNGNCAAAGTAGCCCTCACTGGGAAGAAACTTGAGAAAAAAAAGCATTATTGGCACACGGGATATCCGGGCGGGATTAAGAGCCGCCTATACGGCGAGTTGCTGGACGNTGATCGACCCGAGCAGGTAATCGAGCGGGCGGTGGGACGTATGGTAAGTCGGGGCCCTCTGGCGAAGTCTCAACTTCGCAAACTTCATGTGTATAAGGGCAACGAACACCCGCACCAATCGCAAAGCCCCCAACTGT
The DNA here is from genome assembly GCA_002712985.1 of Rhodospirillaceae bacterium. Lineage (GTDB taxonomy): Bacteria > Pseudomonadota > Alphaproteobacteria > UBA7887 > UBA7887. The sequence continues at coordinate 37,170 of PAVD01000015.1, read as the reverse complement.
TGGACCTGAGTAAATTGAATCGCAAAAACATACGGAATGCCTAATTATGGTTGAAGAAAAAAGGACCCTTGATGATTTAAAGGATCTTGCGGCACCGTCTGTGGCAGAAGAAGTGATCCCTGCGGAACCAGAGTTGGATGATTTGGGCCGTGCATATGCCACAGGAAAACGCAAAAACGCGATCGCTCGAGTCTGGGTAAAAAGAGGTTCCGGTAAAATAGTTGTCAATGGACGGGACCAGAACACTTACTTTGCGCGCCCGGTATTGCGCATGCTTCTAAACCAACCATTTGAGAAATCTGAAAGAAAAGACCAGTTTGATGTACACTGTACAGTGACAGGTGGCGGGCTTTCCGGTCAGGCTGGCGCTGTTCGCCACGGAATATCACGGGCTTTGATTAAATTTGAGCCTCCACTGCGCGGCGTGTTAAAAAAGGGTGGATTCTTAACAAGAGACTCGCGTGTAGTTGAGCGCAAAAAATATGGCAAGCCAAAAGCCCGACGAAGCTTCCAGTTTTCAAAACGTTAACCAGCTAAGAAATAGTGTTGCCAAGGGGCGTCCTAGCTGGGCGCCTTTTCTATTTGCGTGTAGTAAATATAATTTGAAGATATTAAACCTATAGGGATCAGAGGTAATGGTCGAGGATGTGAGTATCCCGGTCGCCGTGCTGGGTGCAAGTGGTTACAGTGGAGGGGAGTTGCTCCGGCTGGCCGTGCGGCACAGGAACATTAAAATCACTGCTCTTTCAGCGGAGCAACACGCTGGGCAGAGGCTCGGTGAAGTCTTTCCTCACCTTGATGGTCTTGATCTTCCGAAGTTGGAAAAAATAAACGACCTAAATTGGGGGGACGTTATGGCGGTATTCTGCTGTTTGCCCCATGGAACCACCCAAGAAATTGTCAAGTCATTGCCCGACAATATAAAGGTAATAGATCTGTCCGCTGATTTTCGCCTGAGCGATATAAATATTTACGCCCACTGGTATGGTCGCCAGCATCTTGCGCCCAAACTTCAGGAGACCGCAGTATATGCTCTGACTGAATTGCGCAGAGATGAAATACGTAAGTGTCGGATAGCCGCATGTCCGGGTTGTTATCCTACCACCGCGCTTCTACCATTGGTTCCATTATTNAGTGCCCGTCAGATTGANCCGGATGGAATTATCATTGACGCTAAATCTGGAGTCAGCGGTGCTGGTCGTGCCGCAAAACAGGCGACGTTGTTTACAGAGGTAAGCGAAGGAATTCACGCGTATGGATTGGACGGACATCGACATGGTCCCGAGATAGACCAGGAATTAACTCTGGCAGCCNGCCGGNCCATTACCGCAGTTTTTACACCGCATCTGGTGCCAATGAATCGTGGAATACTAGCGACTATATATGTCAAGTTAGCGGACGGGGTTACAGCGGACGATTTACGCCTCACCCTACAGAAACAATATTCTGATGAGCCATTTGTCCGCATTCTGCAGAGAGGATTATCTCCGGCTACTCGCCATGTTATTGGTTCCAATCAATGTGTGATAGGAATATTTGGCGACCGAATCCCAGGTCAGGCTATATTGTTGTCTGTAACCGACAATTTGGTAAAAGGTGCCGCAGGTCAGGCAATTCAGAATTTTAATCTAATGTTTAACCTCGGGGAAACCACTGCCCTCGAGCAGNTGCCGATATTTCCCTAATCNTTCTGAAGAGACTAGTTGTANCCCGGAATACAAAGGTAGAAAAAATGAANCTCTACAAGCTTTTAGCAGCGCATTCTGAGGCAGGGAAGCAGGTNCGAGTCGGTTTGATCGGTGCGGGAAAATTTGGGACGATGTTTCTGTCTCAGGTCAGAAGAACAATTGGTGTTCACCTATTGGGTATCGCTGATCTGGACGTTGCGCGCGCGCGCGCGGCTTGTGGTCGAACCGGATGGACCGAGGAACAGATTGCAGCACGCTCCTTTTCGGAGGCCCTTAAGGGTAGGTCCACTTTTATCACGGATGACGCAGACTCACTGATTGAGGCGAACGGACTAGAGGTATTGATTGAAGCGACGGGCGATCCGGCTGCAGGTATTCGACACTGTTTAAACGCTATTAAAGGTGGATGCCACGTAATTATGGTAAATGTGGAGGCTGATGTTGTTGCTGGTCCGTTGCTTTCACGAAGGGCGGAGGCGGCTGGCCTCGTTTATAGTTTGGCATATGGCGATCAGCCTGCCTTGATTTGTGAGCATGTTGACTGGGCACGTGCAGCTGGATTTGATGTGGTGACAGCGGGAAAAGGCACCAGATATCATCCTGATTTTCATAAATCTACCCCTGACACTGTTTGGCCTAATTTTGGATTGACCCCCGAGCAGGCCGAAAGGGGTGGCATGAACCCTAAAATGTTCAATAGTTTTGTTGATGGTACAAAATCTGGCATCGAGATGACGGCCGTGTGCAACGCAACTGGGCTTACGCCGCAACCAGGGGGTCTAACTTTTCCGCCTGTTTCTGTTTTTGATCTTGCCGCCGTCTGTAAGCCAAAGTTTGCTGGTGGTGAGGTAAGTCATAAAGGCACCACGGAGGTTGTTTCCTCTATAAAAAGGGACCGAAGTGCGGTTGAAAGCCATTTGCAGATGGGGACTTTTGTGGTTGTAGAGGCAGGTTCAGACTATGTAGGGAATTGTTTTGAAGAGTATCAGATGCTGCCAGATCCAACGCGAGAGTATGCCGCTTTGTATCGACCTATTCATATGATCGGTCTGGAACTCGGGATATCGGTGGCATCGGTGGCGCTTCGTGGGGAGGCTACTGGGGCTGCAAGTGGTTTTCGTTCTGACGTCGTTGCTACTGCGAAACGCGACCTTAAAGCTGGCGAAATTCTGGATGGGGAAGGGGGCTATTGTGTTTGGGGGCGCCAGATGCCGGCGGCCAAATCTTTAGAAATTGGAGGGTTGCCACTCGGTCTCAGCAATAATGTCAAACTGCTCAATGATATCGCCGAGGGACAAGGGCTTACCTGGGACAATGTTGAAGTGAATGAAAATGATCCCGCAATATTGGTGCGACGAGAAATGGAGTCGGCTTTTGGGAGACCTAATAAGCCCTCTGTTGCTGCCGGATAAAATACCGTGGGTCTATGTGAATAACTATTTTCGTTTCCAACTTCAGGTAGTGTAGTCACTTGGGTTAAACGGCAAATATCCGTCGCTAAGCGTGCTGTCCACCGTTGATGTGAATTTCAGCTCCGTTCACATAACTGGATTGTTCGGAGCAGAGAAAATAAATTGTTTTAGCTACTTCCTCCGGTGTTCCTAGGCGTCTCATCGGAATTTCTGGCACAAGCTTTTTTTCTGTATTCGGGGATAGGATCGATGTTTTGATTTCTCCGGGCGCGATGGCATTGACTCTGATGCCATGTGGTCCAAAATCTGAGGCCATCTCCCTAGTTAAGCTCGCGAGGGCAGCTTTTGAAGTCGCATATGCGGTCCCGGCAAATGGGTGCACTCGACCCCCGGCAATTGATGTAACGTTTACGACGGTGCCGTGTATTTTTTTTAGCTCTTTGAATAAACCACGAGCAAGCATGATGGGGCCGAAAAAATTGACTTGAAAGACATGGCGCCAGTCAGCCATTTCTGTAGAGATTGAATCTAATCTTTTGCCAGAAAACGCCTTTGGTGAAACTGCGGCGTTGTTTACCAAAGCGTTGAGGCCCGCGCCTTTCAGTTTTTTGCGAAGGACTTCCACCTGGTGTGTCAGCGACTCGACATCTGCAAGGTCAATCTGCATGTGATCTTCCGGGCCCGCCTCCCACGGGCAGTCTTCAGGAAATGCGTGACGCGAGCATGTGATCACGCGCCAGCCAGCACTAGAGAATCGTTTCACGGTGGCGTGTCCAATTCCTCGACTAGCCCCTGTTAGGACCAAAATTTTTCGCTGTTCGTTGTCCATTCCATGTCGTCCTTACTCTGTTGCTTACGCTTCTCCGTGCCATTTGTAAAATGTCTGATCCTTAAAGGNGTCTACCAAAGGTAGTTGTCCGTTCCCGAGAATGCAGGCCAAGNGCTTGATANGGGCTGGTTTAGACTGCTACCTAGTCCCATTTTCTGTCAGGTGGGCTCGGTTTCTAGCGGATCCTCATCCAACAACGGGGCGGGGCGCCCGACACTGTTCGTTGGTNCAGTGTGCATGTGATTTACCTCTAGGTTGCATATTCGTCGCCACAGAGACGTGACGGGATCCTCCAAGCACAAATCTTGCGATGCGCCTCCCGCCCCCCGATTTTGTCTGCCTTTATACCCGGATTTCCATTTTTCGTTGGGAAACCGGTTTTAGGACTTTTTGATAAATACACGGTGCATTGGGTTTTTAGCTACACAACCAGGATCAAACACCGGATCTGTCACAGTTTTGGCATTCACAATGTTTTTATTTTGGGGCATAGGTTATTTCTTCCTTTGATAGTTGAAAGTGTCTAATTGCTTCGTCATATACGGAAAAGGGTGCGACTCGACTGGTCACTATTTATCCGGGCTCTGGTTTCCAATATATTATATTCTCGAGCCAGGTTTCTTGTATCAGGTGTGAGAAATACAGTGGACTAGTTATTAAAGCNCCAGATGAGACGCTTGTAGTAAGTACCCAACGGGCGTATTGAACTTAGCGCGAGCAACATAAGGTGATGTGTGCTATGGCCCCACTTAAGAAAATCCGCCTCCTGCTATTATTGGTAGGGTCTGTACTTTTGGCATGTTGTTCTTATATGCCGGAGCAGTTGGACCCGNTCGAATGGGTAGATTCAGCCAATGACTGGNTTACGGGAGGTGGCTGGGGTGACGACGCATCGACCCCGGAAATTGAATCAAGGATGTCAAAGAGAGGCACTCGTGTGGGCTCTGGAACCGAGGATCCGTTTCCAAGTCTCGCGGAGGTTCCTGATGAAAGACCCTCCGCCACCACTTTGATGGAGCGCCAGAGACTGGCTGAGCAGCTGGTAGCTGATCGACAAAACGCTAACTATAGCGATCCAGTGGAAGCCTCGACGTCATTGGAACCTAGCTCTCAAATTCGGCCAATAACTAGAAATATAATACCGAGCAATGAAANTCCANTTGNAAATTCCATGCAAGAAATAGGGATATCCCCCGCACAATCCTNCACGGATGCGGGTCGTGCGATAGCGTCTCACGTTGCAAATAACTATGTTCCGTCGGANCAGTTGCCGATTGAGCCCCCCCCAGTTTCAGAGTTTCGAGACTGGGGTACAGTCGAGCAGCAATTTTACTCCATGTTTCAAGCCTCAGGGGGCTTAGGAAGTGCATCGAGCAATTCTGCTCTGGTTGTCGGTGATCCAATTGCAAGGACTGAATCTTATTCCCAGCCTATTCAGACAGAACTGACGCATATTCAAGTAGCTCAGGCCGTACATGCTGCCGTTATTTATTTCGGCCATGGCTCTGCCCGCTTATCTCGGCAGGACACAGAGGTGCTGCGGCAAGTAGTTGCGGCACAAAAAGAATTTGGTGGGATCGTGCGTGTCGTGGGACACGCCAGCAGTAGAACCAAGACCAACGATGTAATGAATCATAAAATTGCAAACTANGAGACGTCTCTTGCACGTGCTCGTAGTGTGGCCGACGAGTTAGTCCGTTTGGGTATACCAAGTCAGAATGTGTTGTTTGAGGCGGTGGCTGACAGNCAACCAGATTATTCAGAAGCTACCACGATGGGAGAAGCTGCAAATCGGCGGGCCAATATCTATATTGATTACCAACGCCCGCCAGGGTGATTATCCCGTGAGTGATAATTCTCGGTTTAAAGCGCCAGCCCGATACTGAAACACAAATAATGGGACAAGAATTCGAACGGATCGACCGGTTGCCCCCGTATGTGTTTTCGGAGGTCAANGAAATGAAAGCACGGGCCCGTGCTAAAGGNTTGGACATAATTGATTTTGGAATGGGGAATCCNGATTCGGCCAGNCCTTCGCATGTTGTGGAGAAATTGATTGAGGCTGTGCAAGATCCTCGAACACATCGTTATTCTACGTCCCGCGGTATCAAAGGTTTGCGGCNGGCACTGGTGAGATACTACAAGCGGAGATTCGATGTGGATCTGGATGCGGAAGAGGAGGTGATCGTAACACTAGGATCAAAGGAGGGATTAGCCAATCTGGCATCTGCAATCTCTGCTCCAGGGGACAATGTTNTAGTGCCNAATCCAAGTTACCCCATNCACNCNTATGGATTTATCATCGCCGGCGCGAATGTTCAGCACGTGCCAAGTGGTCCAGGCTACGACCTAATTAAAGAAATTCACCATGCGGTGGAACGAAGTGCATCGCCGCCTCGCGCGTTAGTACTAAATTTTCCCAATAATCCGACAGCCGAAGTTGTTGATTTGGCCTTCTACCGTGAGGTAGTTGAGCTTGCTCGTAGGCACGAGATATTTATTCTTTCGGACATAGCTTATGCGGAGATCTATTTTGATAGTGAGCCCCCGCCTTCGGTACTTCAAGTTCCGGGGGCGTTCGACATATCAGTGGAGTTCAGTTCGCTAAGTAAGACTTATTCCATGCCGGGTTGGAGAGTTGGGTTTGGTGCCGGCAACAAAAGACTGATCAGCGCCCTTGCCCGGATTAAATCATACCTGGACTATGGAGCTTTTACACCGGTCCAGGTTGCGGCCTCTGCTGCGTTGGATGGACCCCAAACGTATGTTAACCGTATTCGGCAGCGTTATCGCGAGCGGAGGGACGTATTAATCGAAAGTTTTCGTGTAGCCGGATGGGAAATTCCGTCACCTCGGGCGACAATGTTTGTGTGGGCGCCTATACCAACGCAATTCCAGCACCTAGGTTCATTAGAATTCTCCAAGCTACTTCTGCAGGAAGCCCAGGTTGCCGTGTCTCCTGGCATTGGTTTTGGAAAATACGGGGACGGATATGTGCGTTTGGCTCTAGTAGAAAATAGACAACGAATTCGTCAAGCCGCTCGTAGCATCCGATCTTTCCTTACTAAACATGGTCTTCCGGAAAATTCTTCCGTTGCCACCACAAATACTTCTTAGAACCCCATTTCTATCGAATCGCCGCGGGATTTTGTGTTGGCACCGCAATTCATTGTGACTATCCATACCAGGATATCTGCAACAACAGTGTCAAATTAACCAGGTTATTGCATCGCTCCTTATTGAATGGTGTATGATTCCGCTTCCGGCTTAACATCACAATCNCAACGTATCAGATAAGGTAATCGATTTAGTATGGTAGGAACTTTGGATAGGAACCTTGCCCTGGAAGTAGTTCGGGTCACAGAAGCAGCGGCCTTGGCCAGCTCTCGCCTGATGGGCCGCGGAGACGAAAAGGCGGCNGACCAAGCGGCAGTTGACGCCATGAGGGCGTCGCTGAATGGCTTGGCGATAAATGGAACGGTGGTTATAGGTGAAGGGGAGCGTGATGAAGCGCCAATGCTTTATATTGGAGAGGAAGTCGGATTTGGAGGACCAAAGGTGGATATCGCTCTCGATCCTTTGGAGGGGACAACGATATGCGCGACTGGCGGTTCCAACGCTTTATCTGTTATTGCGATGGCAGAGGCCGGTGGATTGTTGCAGGCGCCAGATGTATACATGGAAAAGATTGCAATTGGCCCAGGTGCGGCGCCAGATACAGTNGATCTAGACGACAGCACCAGCAAGAATTTACNGAATCTTGCGAGAGCGAAAGGGCGCGAGATTTCGGACTTGGTCGCGTGCATTTTGAACCGGCCCCGACATGAGGAATTGATTGCTAAGACTCGTGAAGCGGGGGCTCGGATCCAATTAATCCAAGACGGTGATGTGGCCGGTGTAATAGCGACAGCCCGAGAAGATACTGGGATAGATNTCTATATGGGTGTAGGAGGTGCTCCTGAGGGAGTTCTGGCGGCTGCAGCTCTTAGGTGTATTGGTGGACAGATGCAGGGACGGCTTGTTTTTCGAAATGATGAAGAGAAAAATCGGGCTTCCAAGTTGGGAGTAGACGATTTTTCAAGAAAATATGTAATGAACGAAATGGCTAAAGGAGAAGTTATGTTCGCGGCCACAGGGGTGACAGATGGCTCCATGTTGCGTGGCGTTCGACGCAGCGCTACTTCTGCCAGCACTCAGTCGCTTGTGATGCGTTCAAAGACTGGAACCGTTCGTTTGATCAGTGCTGAACATAATGTAACTAGAAAATCAATATTTGAACCTCATACCGTANAATAATGTTCCTCACCGAGCAGTCCCCGGCTTTACTCAATGTAGAAAATTCCGTGCGCGGATTCCGGTGGCACGATCGAAACCAGGATCCCCGTCTGGCAACNGTGATTTCTCAACGGCTGTCTGTTCCTGATTTAATTGGGCGTCTACTAGCGGCTCGCGGGATTTGCGCAGACAATGCAAAAGAGTTCCTGGATCCGAAGTTGCGTGATTTTATGCCTGATCCATCGCAACTAGTGGACATGGATCAGGCTGTGACACGCCTGGTTGCAGCCATAGCAGGTGGTGAGAAAATCGCGATCTTTGGTGACTACGATGTAGATGGAGCAACGTCCTCTGCATTGCTAAAAAATTTCCTGTCGCACTTGGGCGTGACGCCCGAGGTGTACATTCCTGACCGAATCAGGGAGGGATATGGACCAACCGTCGACGCTTTTCAAAAGTTGCATAGCAACGGCGCCAAAGTAGTGTTAACTGTTGACTGTGGCACCAGTGCTCACGACGCTTTGGCTGCAGCACTTCGTATGGGCTTAGATGTAGTCGTCTTGGATCATCATACGGTGGGACCCGATTTACCAGGATGCTATGCACTGGTAAATCCAAATCGGCTTGATGATCAAAGTAAGCAGGGAGCACTTGCGGCGGTTGGTGTCACTTATTTATTTCTCGTTGCATTAAATCGGGCATTGCGAAGAACCGGCTACTACCAAGACACACACGAACCGGACTTGATGAGTAGTCTTGATTTGGTTGCGTTAGGCACGGTGTGCGATATGGTCCCTTTACGGGACCTAAATCGGGCACTAGTCCGTCAGGGGTTAAAGGTGCTGGCCAAACGAGGAAATAAGGGTTTGGCTGCATTGGCCGATGTTGCGGCAATGGATGAACATCCGAATTGCTATCATCTTGGTTTTCTTTTGGGACCCCGCATCAATGCTGGGGGGCGGGTGGGTGCGTCTGATTTAGGGTATCGTTTGTTGACTGAAAATGAGTCGGAGTGCGCCACTGACATAGCTGCACGATTGAATGTTTTAAACTTGGAACGAAGAACAATTGAGTCCTTAAATGTGGACCAAGCGTTTAAACAGTTGGAGGAACACGGACGGCCAAACTCAGCAATAGTTGTGGACAGCCCAGCATGGCACGCCGGGGTTATAGGATTAGTAGCAAGTCGTCTTACGGAGCGTTTTAAAAGACCCAGTTTTGTGATTGCCTTNGACGGCGATGTTGGGAAAGGCTCGGCTAGGTCTGTTCCTGATGTGGATGTCGGTGCAATCATTACTGCGGCGTGCCAAAACAAAATGTTGTTGGGAGGGGGTGGGCACCCTATGGCGGCTGGTTTTACAATAGACCGGCTCCAACTCGACGTGTTTAGAGAGTTTGTCGAGAAACGGGTGTCGAAAGGACGGAAGTTAGAAGGGCCCCCCTCACTTTCCATGGACGGTGTTCTTACCCTATCGGCTGTTGGTACTGAGTTAATGGATACTTTTGAGCAGGTAGGTCCTTATGGGCCAGGAAATCCTAGTCCGCGGTTTGCTTTTGCCAACGTTAGGGTAGTAAGGGCTGATACAGTTGGGGATGGCNAACATGTAAGATGTATATTTGCTGGTGATGAGGGAAGCCGCTTAAAGGGAGTAGCTTTTCGAGCTGGAGATGCACCTCTGGGGCATGCAGTGTTATCGGCCCGACGTCTTCATGTTGCCGGTTCTTTGCACACAAATCACTGGCGTGGCAGGCATGAAGTTGAATTGTTTATAGAAGACGTTGCCTATCCAGAAGGCGGTTAATATGTTGGTCAACTGTTTTTAGACTCGTTTGTCNTTCATTTGGGTCCCCATTAGAAAGGGCCTGTTTAAGTTGGGAGCCCGTAATGGCAGATCAGGTAGCTTTAATTACCGGTGTGACTGGTCAGGATGGTGCATACCTTTCGGAATTGCTCATTTCTAAGGGCTATGAGGTGCACGGTATCAAGAGGCGTTCCTCCTCCTTTAACACACATCGCATTGACCATCTGTACAATGATCCCCACGATAAAGGATCAACGTTTCATCTACATTATGGTGATTTAACCGACGCCACGAATTTGATACGAATAATTCAAGAAGTGTCCCCAACCGAAATATATAATCTTGGGGCTCAAAGCCATGTNCAAGTCAGTTTTGAAACACCTGAATATACAGCTAATGCTGATGCTCTCGGAACTCTTCGGATTCTTGAAGCAATTCGATTATTGGGAAAGGAGGAGAGTTGCAGATTCTACCAGGCTTCGACGTCGGAAATGTTTGGTAAAAGCAAAGAGCGACCTCAAAAAGAGACTACGCCCTTNTACCCTAGGAGCCCNTATGCTGCCGCGAAATTGTATGCTTACTGGATTTGTATTAATTACCGTGAGGCCTATGGACTCCATGCTTCTAATGGAATTTTGTTTAACCATGAGAGTCCGATAAGAGGGGAAACATTTGTAACGCGAAAAATAACGCGAGCCGTGGCAGCGATAGAACTGGGACTTGAAGAGTGCATTTTTCTCGGGAACCTTGATTCTGTGCGTGACTGGGGTCATGCGCGTGACTATGTCGAGGGGATGTGGCGCATTTTGCAGCAACCAAAACCGGATGATTATGTNCTTGCAACTGGTGANCCCCATAGTGTACGGGAGTTTGTTGAGAAGGCTTTTTTGGAAGTCTCAAAGGTTGTCAAATGGCGAGGTAAGGGGCCAGATGAACAGGGTGTGGATAAAGTGTCAGGAGAAGTCCTAGTAAGGATTGACCCGAGATACTACCGTCCTACCGAAGTAAAATTTTTGCTGGGCGATCCTAGTAAAGCAGGTAAAGTGCTGGGGTGGCGACATTCTACCTCTTTTCAAGATCTGGTGAGAGAAATGGTAGCTTCGGATCTAAGGCTGTTGGCGCGTGAGCGTCGATTCTATCCTGAATAGTCCTGACAGTTGATGGCCATACGTAAGGCGATTTTTCCGGTAGCTGGGCTTGGAACACGTTTCCTTCCTGCGACAAAATCTATTCCAAAGGAGATGATGCCAGTCGTCGACAAACCTCTGGTGCAATATGCAGTTGAAGAAGCAAAAAATGCGGGCATAGAAGAGTTTATTTTTGTCGTTTCGGCTAACAAAGACGCAATTGTTAAACATTTTGGGGTATCTGCATCGCTGGAAAGGGCTTTGCAAGATGCTGGAAAATCATCGTTAGTTGCGAGTATCAGAGATTGCCAATTGGAAACATCCGCAACGCACTTTATCATTCAGGAGCATGCGCTTGGTCTGGGCCACGCTATTTGGTGCGCGAGGCACTTAATTGATTCAGAGCCTTTTGCGGTGATTCTTCCCGATGACCTTGTGTTGTCTGCGATACCGTGTCTGAAACAGATGGTTTCGGTCCACGGGGAGCAAGGGGGCAATCTTCTGGCTGTCATGGATGTGCATCGACAGCACACTGGACGATATGGGATTTTAATTCCGGGGAAGGTGCATAACCGATTAATTGAGGTCAAAGGTTTAGTTGAAAAGCCTAAGCCATTAGAAGCACCCTCTCAGTTAGCAATAATTGGTCGGTATATTTTGCAACCTCAAGTGTTGAATCAGTTGGGGATTCAGCAGCGTGATGTGAATGGGGAAATACAATTGACGGATGCCATGGCTAGTTTATTGGGTGAAACAACCTTCTACGGCTTCCGTTTCGAGGGTAAACGCTATGATTGTGGAGATAAGGTGGGTTTTCTCGAGGCTAACATGGCTTATGCCTTGGCGCGTGAAGAGTTGCAGGAAGATGTCGCTGCTGCAGTTCTACGAGTGGCGCACTCAATCGAATCCACGTAGGGGTAAATCATGCGAATAGCGATGATCGGAACCGGCTATGTCGGCTTGGTTTCTGGCGCCTGCTTCTCGGAGTTCGGCGTTGAAGTGGTATGTGTCGACAAAATACAAGAAAAGATCGACCGGCTTGCTTCTGCCAATATTCCGATTTATGAGCCTGGTCTAGAATCGCTTGTTAAGGCAAATATGGACTCTGGAAGACTAACTTTCAGTACCAGCATGGNGTCAGCTGTCGCTGGCGCAGATGCGGTCTTTATAGCTGTAGGTACTCCAAGCCGCCGTGGTGACGGTCATGCTGATCTATCCTACGTGTATTCGGCTGCAGAAGAGATATCGGATTCGCTAACAGGGCATACGGTAATAGTAACCAAGTCCACTGTCCCGGTGGGGACNGGAGATGAAATAGAGCGTCGAATAGTACAACGTCGACCAGATCTTAGGTTAGGAGAGGATTTCGATGTAGTTTCAAATCCAGAATTTCTACGGGAAGGGTCTGCGATAGAAGATTTTATGCGACCAGACCGAGTTGTTGTGGGTGCGCACTCGGACTATGCACGAGATATCTTGCGAAAGCTCTATAGGCCCTTATTTTTGCGGGACACTCCAGTTCTTTTTACTGACCGTTGCACGGCGGAACTAACCAAATATGCCTCAAATGCGTTCCTTGCAACGAAAATCACATTTATCAATGAAATTGCAGATCTTTGTGAGGCAGTGGGGGCTAACGTTCAGGATGTTGCTCGTGGTATGGGGTTAGATGGAAGAATTGGTCAAAAGTTTCTTCATGCCGGTCCTGGATTTGGTGGGAGTTGTTTTCCAAAAGACACTATTGCTTTGGCGCGTACAAGTGAAGATTTTGGATCTCCGATACAACTTGTCAACACGGTGATTGCAGTCAATAAGCTGCGGCGAGGTCAGATGGCCGACAAGGTGATTGAAGCTTGCGGGGGCACAGTCGCGGATGACAATATTGCGATCCTAGGGTTAACCTTTAAGCCCAACACTGATGATATTCGTAATGCACCAAGCCTTGACATTATTCTGGCTCTACAGGCAGCTGGAGCACGGATAAGTGTATATGACCCTGTTGGAATGACTGCTGCGAGTAAGCACCTAAAAGGCGTTGTCTGGGGTAGTTCGGCCTACGATATTTTGGATGGGGCTAGAGCTTTGGTCATCATAACAGAATGGAACGAGTTCAGGGCACTAGACCTGGGTCGCATCAGGTCACTAATGGCGACCCCATTGATCGTCGATCTGCGCAATATATATGGACTCGAAGATATGCGAGAGGAAGCAATTCGCTATGTAAGTGTGGGACGTCCTGAGATTACACAATGACTGAAAATAAGGGCAGCTTGAACGGGTCTATACTTCGGGCATACGACATTCGCGGTTTGGTTGGGGACACATTGGGCCCCGAGGATGCTTTTGCCATTGGGAGGGCGTTTGTGACGATCGCAAGCCACAGGCTGGGCAGGAATCCAAGACTTTCGGTGGCTTATGACGGCCGGGTTTCTTCCCCCGCCTTAGAGTCGGAATTGGTGAGGGGTATGTTGTGTTCGGGTGCTGACGTTGTCCGAGTCGGGTTAGGACCCACACCGATGCTTTATTTTTCAATAACCGCCCTGGATCGGGACGGTGGCATAATGGTAACGGGATCTCACAATCCGCCCAACTTCAACGGGTTTAAGCTGGCGCTTGGAGGAATGCCATTTTGGGATGAGGACATTCAGTATTTAGGTAGAGTGATTGCTGACGGCACATACGCTGAGGGGAATGGTGGGCTCACGGAGTGTAGAGTGGAGAACGAATACGTGGCGCGTGTGTGTCAAGAATATAGAAGCAGTTCTGGCTTGTCAGTTGCATGGGACCCCGGNAACGGAGCCGCTGGATCTATTCTGCGGAAGCTAGTCACTTGTTTGCCCGGGAAACATATAGTCCTGAACGGTGAAATTGATGGAACATTTCCTTCTCACCATCCTGATCCGACCGTAGCGGAAAACCTGGAAGAACTGATCGCAGCGGTGCAAGAGCATTCCTGTGATCTCGGTATCGCGTTTGATGGGGATGGAGATAGGATCGGGGTGGTCGATGACAAGGGAGAAATAATATGGGGGGACCGATTACTAACTCTTTATGCACTTGATTTGCTTCGTGAAACACCAGGGGTTCCTATAATTGCCGACGTTAAAACAAGCCTAGTGTTTTTTGAGCAAGTAGCTGCTCATGGAGGAAATCCAGTTATGTGGCGCACGGGCCATTCACCAATAAAAAGCAAAATGAGTGAGTTGAATGCGCCTCTCGCAGGAGAAATGAGTGGGCACATTTTTTTTGCGGACCGATACTACGGGTACGATGATGCGATATATGCTGCGGTTCGGTTGTTAGATTTACTGGTTCGTTCCAAACAAACGCTATCGGAACTGTCCAGCAAACTGCCGAGAACATACAATACGCCGGAGTTAAGATTTCCCTGCGACGATGATATGAAGTTCAAGGTCGTTGAGACGGTGAGCCGGCGTCTGCAGAATGTTACGGGTGTCGAGGTCAGCTTAATCGACGGCGTACGGGTGACAACATCCGATGGCTGGTGGTTGCTTAGGGCATCAAATACTCAGCCCGTAATCGTTGCGCGTTGTGAGGCACGGTGTGAAGATCGGTTGGACCGGTTGAAGGTGGCGGTGAGGGAGGAAATGCGCCGATGTGGAATAGAGGTCCCCAATTTTTGAGGATCTCACAGACGTCTTCACCGTCTCAGATTCCCAAGTCAAATCTGGAAAGCGGACGGGTTTCTGGCCGCGCCGGTGTGTGATGAGAAGTCATGAAGAAGGGCTTGGGGGTGCAAGCATGCAAGGTCGTGCAAGCGCCGTTAATTCTTCGCATAGGGTCCTCGCTGCTTCTTCTGTTAAGCCGACATGGCGCGCTCTGTAGAGCGTGCCTATCGCGTCTGTTACCGTTGAGATTTCTCTTCGAGTGTTTGCCAATATTTCTGGGAATAATGGGACAACGCTATTAAGGATGCGCTCTGCCGCATCATGTCGCGCGAAAGCACCCAATTGTATTCCCCAGTCATTGTCCTCTTTTCGAGGCGTGTCGAGTTTGCGGGTCTTGAGAGATTCGCTGGGATTTAGGTTGGTCGTTTTTCCTCTTTGTAGCGAACTATCCAGAGATTTACGTCTCTGGGGTTTTTCCTTTGGCAGTGAGATCATAGCAAACAACTTGTCACTTCGATCAAGTCGATTATATGCACGTTGAAGTAGGCGTTTCATTTGGGCATCACGTCGTTTCCCTGTTTTCCCGCCTAAAACCACTGCAATAAGATGATGCCCGTTATGCCTTGCAGACACCATTAGATTGTAGCCTGCCGCACGTATGTAGCCCGTCTTTATGCCATCGACCCCTTTTTGAACGCCCAGAAGCTTATTGTGGTTTCGGTAAACCTGTCCCCGGTATATAAATTTCTTGCGGGAAAAGTAGTGAGTATGATGGGGAAAGTTCTCGTATAGGGCTGCTCCCAAAATGCTTAGGTCTTTAGCCGTTGTTTTTTGGCGCTTGTTGGGGAGTCCGGAAGCATTCCGGAAGGTGGTCTTTACCATTCCTAGAGCACTGGCTCGTTCGGTCATCTTCTTCGCAAAATTTGGTTCAGATCCTGAAATGAATTCTGCCAAGGCCGTTGCAACATCATTAGCAGACTTTGTGGTGAGAGCCAGAATGGCATCTTGAAGCATTATGGAATCTCCTGCCTTTAGGCCAATTTTGGATGCAGGTTGCCGAGCTGCTCGTTGAGAAATTGGAACCATAGAGGCGAGAGTAAATCTTCCTTCATCGAGTCCCTCAAAAACTAGATAAAGTGTCATAACCTTGCAAAGTGATGCCGGGAAGTTAAGAACTCTACTATTTCGCGCATGCAAGACCGCTCCGGTCTTTACATCCACTACGTATGCCGCATATCCCGCTTCGGTGTGTTGGGTCCTCAATATGGAGAGTGTCACTACCAGCAGGAATATGAATAGCACGAGGCTGGGCCTAAGTGGCTTTGCGGCGCTATGGCAGTGGTTTGGAGGGTATCGAAAGGATCGCATGCGGGGCTTTTATTCTATCTAGCTCGTGAATGTGTCGACTGAAGCACGCGAGGACTTGAGTTCAAAGAATGACATCCTAAATTCCTTATTTATCTATATTTAAGAGGACTGCAGCTGTAAAGGTTTTAGGTTGGAGGGCCTGAAAACCCTCAAATAATCAGATTTAGATTCTTCATGCCTTACGGTTTTATCGTACAACTCGATAGTAACCGGCTCGGCTCGTTTCAAACGAAACAAGATTTGAAACAACAATATTGACCCCGATTTTNGCTGGCGTATGCAGAGCAGCTGGCTCCACAGAGAACAATAACGCCTTGCACTAAATTAATTTCAAACAGGTAACAACCTATCAAAAAACAAACATATCGTTTGGTTCTTTGAAATAATTTACCTCCAGTTTGATCTAAAGGAGGTCATGTAGGCTGTTGATTAATACAAGTTTGTTGGTTTTTTTGGAAACGAAGTTTTTAATTGGTGTCTTGTCAAATTGGGAAACTACCACCAGATTTCTAACAAACGATCGCCTTGACGAGTCTTTTGCCGTGCCTAGAAAATTATTCTAAAGTGTTTACTGGTCCTCTCAGGGGTCAGTTCTTTCCATGCCGATCAGTTTGGTGATGAGTATTCCGATAATGAATAATGGATCCGATAAGAATAATAGTAGTGGCCCTGATACGGGGGTTGTTACTCGTACCAGGCCGACGACAAAAAAGCCTTCAATGTATAAGGTATTACTGTTAAACGACGATTATACACCGATGGAGTTTGTCGTTTACGTGTTAGAGAGGTTTTTTAACAAACAAAGCGGCGACGCTACGAAAATAATGTTGCATGTTCATCAGCGTGGGGTCGGCGTTTGTGGTGTGTACTCATTTGAGGTTGCGGAGACAAAAGTTACACAAGTGATGGACTTTGCCCGTCAAAATGAGCATCCTCTGCAGTGTACTTTGGAAAAAGATTAGTCCTCTTTATAAGAGGCAACTGGAGGCCCATACTGTAAATGCTTTCAAAATCACTTGAAGAGAGTCTCCACCGCTCCCTAGCCTTAGCCAATTCCAGAAAACATGAATTTGCGACTCTTGAACATTTGTTGTTGGCATTGACGGAAGATGAGGATGCAGTGGAGTTGATGCGTGCTTGCGGCATCAATCTCTCGGAACTAAAAGGGTTGCTAGACAAGTTTATTGATGAGGAATTGGTTGGTTTAGTTGTAGATGCGGACCCGGAAGATGCGAGGGCTACGGCTGGTTTCCAACGTGTTATCCAAAGAGCGGTCCATCACGTGCAAATGTCTGGCCGAGAAGAAGTAACCGGTGCGAATGTATTGGTGGCAATATTTTCTGAACGTGAGTCGCATGCCGTCTATTTACTAGAAAAACAAAATATGACCCGTCTAGATGCTGTTAGATATATAAGCCACGGCATTAGTAAGACCTCTGATCCAGATCGCCCAACTGTTCCAAGTGGAACTGAGGAACAAGAGGATGAGAATATCAAGCAAGGAAAGGAAGCGCTAGAGGCGTATTGCGTAGATTTGAATGAAAAGGCTCGCAGCGGGAAGATTGACCCATTAATTGGCCGTCACGCCGAAGTCGAACGAACCATCCAAGTGCTCTGTCGACGATCAAAAAACAACCCGCTTTATGTTGGAGACTCCGGTGTTGGGAAAACGGCGATCGCAGAGGGGTTGGCTCGCAAGATAGTAGAGGAGGAAGTTCCTGCTGTTCTGAAAGATGCGACTATTTTTTCGCTCGACATGGGTGCGCTTATAGCAGGAACTCGTTACCGTGGGGACTTTGAGGAGAGAGTAAAATCTGTGTTGTCAGAGATAGAAAATCATGATGGCGGTATATTATTTATTGATGAAATACATACCGTCATTGGAGCCGGTGCTACATCTGGAGGGGCGATGGATGCTTCCAACATGCTGAAACCGGCTCTCCAGGACGGCACTCTACGATGCATCGGGTCGACCACCTATAAAGAATATAGAAGTTACTTTGAAAAAGACCGTGCTCTTGCGAGACGTTTCCAGAAAATTGACGTACCTGAGCCAACGGTGCCAGAAGCAATAAAGATCCTTCAAGGTCTGAAGCCTTATTATGAGGACTATCATCGCCTGCGCTATACCAGAGATGCGGTAAAGGCCGCCGTTGAGCTTTCAGCGCGGTATATTGGAGATCGCAAGCTCCCTGACAAGGCGATCGATGTAATTGATGAGGTTGGTGCTGCCCAGGCGTTGCTTCCTGAGAACAAGAGGAAGCGAACAGTCGGTGTTCGCGACGTTGAAGCGGTAGTATCAAAAATGGCCAGGATTCCTCCTAAGCGTGTTTCGAAGGACGACAGGTCGATGTTGGAGAAACTAGAGCGGGATCTTAAGCTGGTGGTATTTGGCCAGGACAAGGCCATCGNATCTCTGGCAAGTGCCATTAAGCTGTCGAGGGCCGGCCTTCGAGAACCCGAGAAACCTATTGGAAANTATTTGTTTTCTGGTCCCACTGGAGTTGGCAAAACGGAAGTGGCGCGCCAACTAGCACATTCGATGGGTATTGAACTCACGCGTTTCGATATGTCTGAATATATGGAACGACACACAGTGTCACGTCTCATCGGTGCGCCGCCAGGATATGTCGGATTTGATCAAGGCGGCCTCCTTACAGATGCCATTGATCAGAATCCTCATTCCGTTCTGCTACTGGACGAGATTGAGAAAGCCCATCCGGANCTGTTCAACATTCTTTTGCAGGTTATGGATCACGGTAAACTAACCGATCATAACGGTAAGGCAGTTGATTTTAGGAATGTTATTCTAGTCATGACAACTAACGCGGGTGCGAGTGAACTTGCGAAGTCTGCAATGGGGTTTGGCAGGGAAACGAGAGAAGGAGATGACGAAGAAGCAATAAAGCGCTCATTTTCACCNGAATTCAGAAACCGATTAGATGCTATCGTTAGTTTTAGCAGTTTGCCGCCAGAAGTAATTGCCCAGGTGGTAGATAAATTTATTGCCCAACTCGAGGCACAGCTCGCTGATCGAGCAGTTTCGATTGAACTGACCCGGGAGGCTAGTGCCTGGTTGGCTGAAAGGGGTTATGATAAGGCATACGGAGCACGACCTCTGGCCAGGGTTATACAGGAATATATTAAAAAACCCCTGGCAGACGAATTGTTGTTTGGGCGGTTGGCTAACGGCGGGCACGTTAAAGTTGAGGTTGATGGAAAGAAGCTGGGGTTCCAGGTGCTGAACCTAAGTCATGGCAGCAAGAAAATATTGAAGGAGGATACCTCGGCCCGTGGCTAATTTTCTTGCTTGTATCAGCAAGAAAATGGAGGCTTTTCGATAGTGTAATTGAAGGCAAGATAAGTAGGCAAAAGAACCCTTTCCTGGCAGTCTGAGTGACTTCTTTTAAGATTTATAAAATAGTTTCTCTAAACTACAGTTATAAATAGAAATAGCTTCTATTGCTGACGGCCTATGGAGGTGCACAGTTTGCTACCTACCTGACAACTCTTACGATCTGAAAATCCTAATATTTTGGCGCATTGGTNCAAGNCGCTANAAAATACCTTCTTGACATAAGGGTCAATATGTTGTGCCATTATAGTTCAAGCCCACTAATTATGGGGTAAACCGCGTAAAAGCATTAAGTCATCGCGTATTTTATGCAGCCTGACACCCGGAATCGAGGNGTTTTCGCCGAAGATTGTGGGCCAAGGTGGAAAGGAAACGTCAATGCTTAATACTGTCAAACAGTGGCTCGGCCAAATCATTGAGGTCGGGTTACTCCTAGTAGCAATTGGTATCCTGCTTCAAATTTTATTTGGCCGNATGGTCGGCTTTATCACTGGAGATATTGTTGGGAATCTAATTGCGATAATCCAACAACTAGGGGATGGCGGCCTTGTTGGTTTGATTGCCATTGGTATCATCTTGTGGCTTTTCCAGCGGCGCTCCGCAATGTAGAAGTAGAAGTTGACAAGGTGTTTGTCTTGGGCGAGCGCTGAGCGCTCGCCCTTACTTTATTGGTAGGGCGCCCAACTTTGTGATGGTCCGTGGCTAATGCTAACTTTGGTTGCGATTCTAGTTGATGGCATAGTCTACGCCTCGTGGCTATTCGTTATCGCCATAGGGCTTACCCTGATCTATGGCGTTATGAATATCTTGAATGTTGCTCATGGTAGTCTGTATGCCCTAGGAGCATATTCCTCAGCATGGTTGGTAGGTAAATATTTTCTCTACGATTTACCGGTTTTTGGAAGTTATCTAGTTATTCTGCTTGCGGCCCTATTCATTGGAGTAGTTGTGGGAGGGATAATAGAGCGTGGTTTATTGCGTTACATGTATGATCGCGACGAAGTCGTAATGGTGCTCCTCACTTATGCTGTATTTCTTATTTTAGAGGACGTAATGAAGCTGATTTGGGGAGTAGAGTCCTACATGCCTTATCAGCCAAGATACTTGTTAGGGAACATATCCGTAATGGGATTGCCATTTGTAATTTACGACCTCTGTTTAATATTTCTAGCCCTGGTGGTCGGAATTTCAGTTTGGTTAGGGCTTAATAAAACCCGGCCGGGTAAGTTGCTTGTTGCGGTAATTCACGATCGTGAAATGGCTGTTACTATTGGCATTAACGTGGGGCGTGTTTTTACGGTCACGTTTATTATTGGCGCTATTCTTGGGGCCTTGGGTGGGGCCTTTACCGCACCACTCATTTCTGTGTCTCCAGGAATAGGAGTTGAGATAATCGTTCTTGCCTTTGCTGTGGTGGTGATAGGCGGTTTAGGTAGTATAGAGGGTGCCGCGGTTGGTGCGATCATAGTTGGTCTCGGTCGGGCTTCCGCCGTTCACCTGTTGCCACAGGCGGAATTGTTTATTGTTTTTGCAGTGATGACGCTGGTCTTACTTATTCGCCCGCACGGCTTATTCGGNAGACAAACNTTACGGAAAATATAGATGTAATGGTCTACCGGGATCGTACCGTGGTCGGCTTAACGGCTACCCTAGTAATCCTGCTTTTGGCCGAGTCTGTTTTGCCTGGATGGGCGCTAAACATGATTTCTATGTCCCTCGCTAATGGGCTCGTAGTCTTGGGCCTCATGGTTATTATGCGAGCCGGTCTCGTTTCATTCGGCCATGGCTTGTATTTTGGGCTTGGTGGATACGGTGCAGCGCTGGGATCGATTCTTCTCGGTGTTTCCGATGCTTTCATTCTAGTTCTATTGGGNGTCNTGGCCTCTAGCTGCGTCGCATTCCTCCTAGGGTTTATGATGGCGCGGTACCGAGGAATCTTTTTTGCACTCCTCAATCTTGCATTTTCTATGTTGTTTTTTGGGTTACTTGTGAACAGTGCTTCGCTTGGAAGCACCGATGGTTTCAGTATTCCCGCGCCTTCCTATCTAGGATATGTTCCATCGGTGGCGGAAACACGTGTCACGTTTGTGCTCTATAGTATGATCTGCATACTAACTTATCTTTCCGCAATAGCTGTACACCGCTATTTCTCTTCAACTATGGGTTATATTGGGGATGCTATCCGTGAAAACGAGGTTCGGATAGAATATCTCGGAGCGTCGGTCCGACAATCAATAATGATTAAATACGTCATCTCAGCTGTCCTGGCCGGAATGGGTGGTGCTCTTACAGTATTGTTAATAGGGCACGTAACGCCTGAAGATACGGTATACTGGACCCGATCTGGTGAGTTCGTTTTCGTTGCTATTCTTTCTGGGACAGGCCACGTCGTGGCGCCATTCCTCGGATCGGCTGTATTTGAACTGGTTCGCACTTACGCGCTTCAATATGCGCCGGATGTTTGGCAAATGTTGCTTGGAGCCACACTGCTTTTGGTAATAATGTTTCTGCCCAGTGGGATTTGGTCTCTTATCCAAAAAGTAGTTCGCCCGCGGTTGGAGACATGAATACGGTATTACAGGTGATAGGAATTAGTAAGCAGTTCGGTGCCGTAACTGCCGCATCAAATATAAGCCTTTCCCTCGGTTCAACTGAAATTCTTGGGATTATCGGAGCGAATGGGGCTGGTAAGACAACTTTTCTGAACATGGTTACTGGTTATCTTAGGCCGGATTCGGGAATTATTCGGTATCGTGGATCTGACATTACTTCGCTCGAGCCCCGTGAAATTACTAATTTAGGAATTCATCGATCTTTTCAAATCCCTCAAATTTTCCCAAAACTCACGGTGTTCGACAACGTATTAATTTCAATTGGTATAGCTGGAGGTATCACCAAAAATCGTTGGGTGCCATTGCGGAGTCAAACCTCCGAGGCCGCTGTGGTGGGGTTGCTAGAGCGTTATCGAATTAGCGATTACCGAGATCGCCAAGCAGGGCTACTGCCTCAGGGTGTGCGCAAACTTCTCGATATTTGTATGGCGATGGTTGGTTCTCCAAGAATACTTTTGCTTGATGAACCAACTAGCGGGGTAAGCGTTGAAGAGAAGATGGTAATGATGGATACAATATTAGAGGTCATTAGACCGCGCGAGGTTGGCATCTTATTTGTTGAGCATGACATGGAGGTGGTAGAACAATATGCGAACCGAGTGGTCGCTTTCTCAGAGGGAGAAATCATAGCGGATGGTCTCCCTACTGAGGTCATGAGTGATGCCGAGGTTCGTGCAATGGTTGTCGGTTCAGATCTTCAGTCGAATCCACGCTAAGTTCATGGGTTTGGTCGTACGAGAACTAGAAGTTTGGATAGCAGAGGCCGAAATCCTTCGTCAGGTGTCGCTTGAAGTGCCAACGCATTCTATGGTGGGCCTCATTGGTCGCAATGGTGCCGGAAAAACAACACTTATCCGTAGCGTAATGGGCCTAGTGCCCGTCCGATCCGGAACCGTCAGTTTTAATGAAGCCAATCTTTTGAATGTCTCTGCTCACCGGCGNCCCCACATNGGGATTGGTTATATGCCAGAGGATCGTCGTTTGGTTCCACAACTCACTGTCCGGGACAATATCTTGTTGCCCTCCTGGGCGGCATCCTCTGGTGATGACACTGGACGGTTGGACTGGATCTACCTTTTACTTCCCGAAGTGGCTGAATTTTCCGAACGGAAAGCGATACAACTTAGTGGGGGCCAGCAAAAACTCGTTGCACTAGCTCGAGCGCTTATGGCGGGAAGTTCTTTGTTATTGCTTGATGAACCTTTTGAAGGTGTGGCTCCTGTTTTGGCCCGGCGTTTGGTCGAAGTGCTTGCTAAACTTAAGAATCAGGGCATTTCCATTTTGCTTTCTGAATCTGATGCAAGGCATTCGTCAAGGTTGCTTGACAACTTATATGTGATTGAACGGGGTCAAATTCGAATTCGCTGATTATTTGGTTCTCCAAAGAGAACTGTGTCAGACATTGCAAGAACTTTTGCGATCGAGGAGAATCTCCATTACAAATTACTTGTAATTTATGGATATACTACAGCACATGCATAATCATAGAATTTGCGTTGCGCCAATGATGGATCGGACTGATCGTCATGAGCGCTACTTTTTGAGATTGATATCTCGTCGTGCTTTTCTCTATACGGAGATGGTAACGGCGGATGCCGTGCTATTCGGAGATTCTGAGCGGGTGTATGGGTTTAGTTCCGTTGAACATCCGGTAGCCCTACAGCTGGGTGGGAGTGACCCAATGGCACTGGGCGAAGCAGCTGCCTGCGGTGCTGATGCCGGCTATGATGAAATAAACTTNAACGTAGGGTGTCCAAGTGAACGGGTTAGTGCAGCGCGATTTGGCGCGTGCTTAATGGCAGAACCAGAGGTAGTTGCATCCTGTGTTGATGCCATGTGCAAGCAGGTTGCTATTCCAGTGACAGTCAAGACCCGCATTGGTATTGATGACAACGAATCATATAGCAATCTAGCCTGGTTTGTACAAACGGTCGCGGATGCTGGCTGCCAGACATTTATCATACACGCAAGAAAGGCAATCTTGTCGGGAGTGAGCCCAAAGGAAAATCTGAATATTCCTCCGTTAAAATACGATTTCGTTTATCGTCTTAAGAATGATTTTCCGGAACTAGAAGTGGTATTAAACGGAGGAGTTTTGGATCTTGATGCGGCTTGTACGCATCTTTCTTATGTTGATGGTGTAATGATAGGTCGTGCGGCTTATAAGGATCCGTATATACTAGCCAACGTCGACCAGCGCTTTTACGAGGAGAGCAGTCCGCCGCCTAGTAGGGATCAAGTATTGGACAATCTTAAACCCTATATTAGTGATTGGCTGAAAAGGGGCGTCCGTTTGTCTTGTATTACACGGCACATCATGGGCCTTTTTCATGGACAGCCTCATGGACGCGCTTGGCGGAGGGTGCTAGGTGATGGCGCGTTTCAACGTGGGGCAGATATTTCTCTCATCGATAAGGCAATGGCTGAGCTAACGCTTTGATCGATCAACTGACTTGTTTTGGGCGATGATCTCGTGAGGTGTCACATTCATCTTGACTTGGTTGGGGGTATTGCAGGAGATATGTTTATTGCTGCTCTCTGTGACGCTCGCCCTGATTTGGTTGATGGGTTGCTCCAAAATTTGGATTCCCTTGCTGTTCCCGCGGACGTTTNATTTTCATTAAATGTCTTCAATGACGGGACTCTGCAGGGAAAGCAGTTTGCTACTTCAGAATCAAGAGACAAGCCCTCCCACACTCATTTCCCCGCCCTTTGTGAGCGTATTCGAAAGAGCGGCTTGCCCAAGTCTGTAATTGGCCGCGCGATAGAAATTTATACGCTTTTGGCAGAAGCTGAGGCTCACGTTCACGGAGTGAGCGTTGACGACGTAGCTTTCCACGAGGTCGGAGCTTGGGATTCTGTGATTGATGTTGTGGGCGCGGCATATTTTATTGAAGCTGTAGACGGGACTTGGTCTTGTGGATCAGTGCCACTGGGCGGAGGACAGGTAGATACTGCCCACGGGAAACTTCCTGTGCCCGTTCCTGCGGTAACCGCATTGCTCACAGGGTTTAAGTTTTATCAGGATGGCCTAACTGGTGAGCGGGTCACTCCAACTGGCGCGGCAATTCTGCGTTATTTAATGAAGCAAGAATCGGAGATTCCACGTAGCCAACACTCGCTGTTGTCCTCGGGGATAGGCTTTGGCCATCGTACCTTAGACGGCAAAAGTAACATGCTACGGGCACTCNTATTTAACGCGTCAGAGATGGACAAGAATGTCGATCAAGTAGGCGTCATTGAGTTCGAAATTGATGATCAAACACCGGAAGATCTCGCTCACGCAGTGGGCCTACTTCGTAATACAACCGGGGTTATTGATGTTATTCAGTGGACATTTCTTGGGAAAAAAGGGCGCTTAGGGATTCACGTTCAGGTATTAACGCAGCCACTTGCTCTTAATGCAGTCACCGAAGCCTGCTTGACAGAAACTACTACAATAGGAGTACGGTCGAGGTTAGAATCAAGGCGAATTTTGGTGCGAGAGACGGTACCAGTGAATGCCGTTGCTGGGGTTGGTGGGTCTGTGCGTGTTAAGTTGGTTGAACTGCCTGGTGGAGGGCAGGGTGCGAAGGCAGAGAGTGACGATTTGAGAGATGTTCCGGGTGGGCACGAAGGACGACGTGTTGCCCGTGGGCAGGCGGAGGAAAAGGCTCGTGACACTAAAAAAATGTAAGTCCATTGATATTTTACTAGATGGCCTGAGATCCTGGTTGCATGACACGCAGAATGTGGCTGTCGCAGCAAGCGGGGGGGTTGATAGTACAACACTCGCGATAATGGCGCATCGCGTGTTGGGTGACTGTTGTACGGTATTTCATGCGGTGTCTCCAGCTGTTCCTCCTGCTGCGAGTGAGCGTTTACTTACTATTGCGGAGAACGAAAATTGGAACTACCAAGTAGTTAATGCGGGAGAATTTAACGATCAAAACTATCTACAAAATCCCGTAAACCGTTGTTTTTATTGTAAAACAAATCTCTATAAAACTATAGCTTCGCGCACGATGTGTACGCTTATCTCCGGTACAAACGCTGACGATATGGAAGATTTCCGTCCGGGTTTACAGGCAGCGGCTGATTACGCTGTGCGACATCCGTATGTGGAGTTGGGTGTGGGTAAATCCGAAATAAGAAAGATCGCTTTAAATCTTGGGTTTGAAAATTTGTCTGATCTACCAGCATCACCGTGTTTGTCCAGTAGAATGGAAACAGGAATTCCGATCGATCCGGATACCCTAAAATTGATCGACTCCGTTGAAAGACACGTGTTAGCAAATATCGATGTTGGCATTGTGCGTTGCCGAATTCGGTCGTCAGGGATGGTGGTGGAATTAGATGAAAAGAGCTTAATGGAGATTGGAGATGAGCGGAAAGTAGCTCTTGGCAAAATCATTAAGATGATGGTGAATGCNACGGGTGTTGATCTACCAGTTCATTTTGACACCTACCGTCAAGGAAGTGCTTTCCTTCAGCAGAATACGGCATGACCAATGTAGTGACACCGGATGTGGCACGTGGTGCTCGAATTGGGATCGATGAAGCTATTCTGTGCGACAGTAAGTCTAATTCGGATCTTCTGTANATCGTCCAAAAAAATATTGATGAAGAGCGATCGGTGCTGCTTACNCGTCTTTCCAAGTCATCCCTCGACAAATTTCCGCAATCCGTTAGAAACAAGATCGATTACGATTTGAGTTCTAAAACCGGATTGTTGGGGCCGGCTCAGGAGGTCAGGGGCGAAGCTTTGGTAGCAATCGTTACTGCCGGTACTTCCGATAACGGNGTGGCGCGAGAGGCGGCTCGCACCTTGCGTTACGCAGGTGAAGAGTCGGTGAGTTTTGATGACCTAGGCGTAGCAGGACTCTGGCGGATACTGNAGAAAGAGCCCGAGTTACGCATGTATCCCATAGTAATAGTTGTAGCGGGTATGGATGGAGCTCTATTCGGGGTGGTNGGNGGNCTCATACCAGGCAGTATAATTGCGGTCCCAACATCAGTTGGCTATGGTGCATCGCGTGCCGGCGAGACGGCGCTGTCGGTTGCTCTCGCGAACTGCGCACCTGGTATCCTAGCGGTCAATATTGATAACGGGTATGGTGCCGCCTGCGCCGCGCTTCGGATTTTAAATAATATTCGTAGCAGNTAGANTNAGAACAGGATTACGAAGGGATATTTAANTGCGAGTCGAGCTAAATTTNGGCAAAATCGGTTGCCCTGTTGAGTTCTCGGATGACTGGGATGTCACAGTTATTCGCAAACCGACAATGCCAATAGAGAGCGACGGAAAAGCGGCTCTCCAACGAGCATTAAACAATCCGGTTGGAAGCCCAACTATACGGCATCTTGCTCAAGGCAAGAAAAATGTTTGCATCTTAATATGTGATATTACCCGACCTGTGCCCAACGGTACAATTTTGCCTGTTCTGATCAAGGAATTGATCGATGCGGGTGTCGAATCCAGATGCATCACGGTTGTGGTGGCTACGGGTTTGCATAGACCGAATGAAGGGAAGGAACTCGAAGAGTTGGTGGGTGATTCCTGGGTGTTAGAAACAGTCAAGGTCGTAAATCACTTTGCAAATAGAGATTCTGACCATGTGCAGGTCGGCGTTACTAACTACGGAACTAAGGTGCGTCTCGACCATCGTTTTGTTAACGCTGATCTGAGAATTGTAACTGGCTTAGTCGAACCCCACCTTTTTGCTGGCTATTCAGGTGGACGTAAAGTGATTGCTCCCGGCATCGCACATGCGGAAACCATTTCCACTCTTCACAATGCACATTTTATCGAGCATCCAAAATCCACTAACTGTGTACTGGAAGGAAANCAACTACATGCCGAGCAGTTGGAAATCGTTGCGCTATTGGGGTCGGTATATGCTGTAAACACGGTAATCGATGAAAATCGACGGATGTCATTTGTAAATTTTGGGGAAGTCGTAACTAGTCACCTGGAGGCGGTTTCCGTCATGCGGAAGTATGCGGAGGTCAGGGTACCCGATGAGTTCCCAACGGTCGTTACGAGTTGTGCCGGGTATCCGCTTGATAAAACTTATTACCAGACCATAAAGGGGATGGTGGGCCCACTTAATATATTACGGGCTGGTGGGTCTCTTATAATAGCTTCGGAGTGCTCTGAAGGTTTAGGGTCGGAAGAGTACGCCGAAGCACAAAAGCAGTTGGTCGCCTTGGGGCCAGACGATTTTTTGACTCGACTTAAATCCAAAAGTAGGGCTGCAATCGATGAATGGCAGGCAGAAAGTTTATTAAAACCGATGCGACGGGGAAACGTAGAACTTTACGCGCCTGGCCTATCTCCCGAAGAAGCNGCATTAACTGGCGTTAAAGTCATTGAATCTATGGATCGTGCCGTCTCTGAGAGCGTGGAACGAAGCAAGGAGCCACGGGTTGCTGTGGTACCTGAAGGGCCGTATGTAGTGCCATTCGTTGAGTCTGCCACGAACTAGAAATTGTTCTGTGTCAACACTAGCACTTTTGTGTTCGCGTTAATATGTAGCGCGGCCACCGGAGATGTCGAATACTGCTCCCGTCGAGAAGGAACAATCCCTGGATGAGAGCCAACTAACCAATGCGGCTACTTCGTCCGCTGACCCCATTCNTGCTAANGGTATTTTGGAGACCATATACTCTTTGTGGGCATTTGTAATTTGCCCAAGAATGGGGGTTTCTATTACTGCTGGTGTAACACAGTTACATAAAACGCCTGTTTCCACCAATTCCTTACCTAATGACTTTGTGAGCGCGATTACCCCAGCTTTTGCGGCGCTGTAGTGNGCGGCATTCGGATTGCCTTCCTTTCCAGCTATAGAGGCGATGTTAACAATACGCCCATAACCCGCTTTAATCATGGAGGGAGCCAGAGAACGGCAACATAAAAACACTCCTGTTAAATCTATGTCCAGGACACGTTTCCATTCCTCAATGTTTGTTTCCCAGACCGTAGCGTTGTCGCCAGCGATGCCAGCGTTGTTTACCAAGATGTCGATGGTCCCAAAGCTGTTTACGGTAGTTTCACGCGCTTTCTCAACTGATGCAGGGTCCGACACATCTACGGGAACCGTCAATATTGGTCCATCATTCCCGAGACGTTGGGCTGCTTTATCCATTTCTGTGACGTCTCGGTCCCACATGGCGACCTGAGCACCGGACCCAAGGAGTCGTTGAGTAATGGCATACCCAATACCTTGTGCTGCCCCAGTTACGATCGCGCGGTTCCCTTTCAGGTCGATACTATTCATTTTCTTCCCCCATTCTTCATGCAGAGTATCTCTATACAATAATTCGTTGGTCAACACGTTAGATTCTTAGGACAGATTTTGTGGGATGGCTGATGAATCCTCTATCCNACGTCGAGAGTGTGCAACCTTCACCGCCCATATGGATACTAGGTGCAGATAGGCAAAATTATATCTAATTATTACTTAAGACATTTGACTGATTTTTGTACGGCTACAGTACGGCCAATTTTCGTGCATAGGATATGGCTGCCACCATGCTTGCAGGATCTGCCACGCCTTTCCAGGCGATATCAAAGGCTGTCCCGTGGTCAACAGAAGTGCGACGTATTGGCANTCCAAGCGTCACGTTTACGGCGTTTCCAAAATCCAACAATTTAACCGGAATAAGTGCTTGGTCGTGATATTGTGCGACTACCAAATCAAATTCACCTTCAACGGCCCGGTGGAAAATGGTGTCTGCAGGGTAGGGGCCACTTACTTGTATCCCNTCCAAACGAGCCTGGACAACCGCGGGNCNAATTTGTTCAATTTCCTCATGCCCAAAAAGTCCNCCTTCACCGGAATGTGGATTAATACCTGCGACGGCGATTCTTGGCTGAGCCACGCCGAGTTGGCGGAGGTGTATATTCCCGGCATGGATTGCTTCCACTATTTTTTCCTGGTTGCAATTCTNGACTGCATCCAAGAGTGAAACATGGGTTGAAACTAGGATTGTGACTATTTGTCGTGAAGACAGCAGCATGAAGGAAGAGGGAGCCTTTGTGAGATGCTGCAAAAGACCTGTATGTCCATCAAATTTGTGGCCTGCCATATGCAGTGCNGTTTTGTTGAGCGGTGCGGTGACGACCGCATCCACTTTCCCCGCCATTGCGCTCTTGACACCCTGTANAACGAATCCATAAGCAGCGTGACCGCCACCTTCCGTNGCTTGGCCATCAGAAATCATACTCTTTTTTGGTGTTTCTACATCGATTAGACTTATAGTGTCTTTGTTGTNCTGGCTTGAAAACTGGAGTTTTCCGTTAACCAGATGGTTTGCACGATCCAAGATATCTTTGTGCCCGATAACGCAAATTTCCTGTCGCTCTACTGCTGACATTTGCAAAAGAGCACGGCAGACTACTTCCGGCCCAATTCCGCTTGGATCTCCAATTGTGATGGCGATTGCCGGCATGGTTGTTAACCCTAAGTGATTTTGGTGATGATATGATCACCGTTGGAAGTGCTCAAGTGGAGGTGCTATGCAGACATATCNAATTGCAGCTATTGGTGGGGATGGGATAGGTCCCGAAGTTTTGGAATGTGGATTAAGATGTCTGCATGCTGTTGCGGAATTTCAAGGGTTTCGTATCGCCGTAGAGCACTTTCCATGGGGNTCCAACTACTATCGGCAGTATGGAGAGATGATGCCGGGGGATGCTCTAGAAACTCTGAAGGAATTTGACGCTATTTATTTTGGGGCAGTCGGGGATCCTGAGATTCCTGACGATGTCACACTTTGGGGTCTCCGTATAGCAATTTGCCAAGGATTTGGACTGTACGCAAACGTCCGNCCCGCCTTAAAGTTTCCTGGTCTTCGGAGCCCTCTAAGACCGGACTTAGCCAACCAAATAAACTGGATAGTTGTTCGCGAAAATTCTGAAGGCGAATACGCAGGCATCGGAGGTCGAAGTCACCAGGGGTTTGCTCACGAGATAGCGGTTGACGCAGCGGTATTTAGCCGCGTCGGAATTGAACGGGTGCAGCGTTTCGCTTTTGAGGCATGTCGCAGCCGTTCAAGAAAACATCTAACATGCGTTACTAAATCCAATGCTCAGCGATTCGGTATGGTTCTTTGGGACGAAATATTTGATGGCCTCTCTAAAGAATATACAGATGTTGAAACCGATAAAGTATTGGTTGACGCTGCCACAGCCCGTATGGTTTTAGCTCCGGCCTCGTTAGACGTTGTCGTTGCTAGCAACCTACATGGGGATATTCTGTCTGATCTGGCGGCAGCCTTAACTGGTAGTTTAGGAATCGCACCCAGCGCCAACCTGGATCCTAGTCGTACGAATCCATCGATGTTTGAACCTGTACACGGTTCGGCTCCAGATATCATCGAGAAAGGTATCGCAAATCCTATTGCAACGATTTGGTCTGGCGCCATGCTGTGTGAGCATTTGGGCGAGTACAAAGCTGCTTCNAGGGTAATGACAGCAATCANTAAGATCGCGAAATCAAATCAAATCCTGACACGAGACCTAGGTGGAAGTGCCAGTACTGAGGCAGTAACGGAGGCCATCATTAGGCTTATTGGACTTGATGATCTGGATATAGGTGGGTCTCGCGGTGAATAAATACGGTTGCGGTTAGCCGTCTACAAGGAACGAATAGATCTGCCTTAGCAGAGGACTGAATCATCCAAGTGTGGCAGCGACAATTTTTCAGCCACTAAATTAGCTAAAGAAAGAGATGATGTTAGCCCAGGTGACTCGATGCCATACATATTTACGAGACCGGGAACACTGTGTTCCTGCGGGCCCTGAATAAGAAAATCTCCGGTGGCAGAGCCTTTAGCTGCGACCTTCGGTCTAATTCCAGAATAACCGGGTTGCAGAGTATCATTTGCTAGGGTTGGATAGTATTTTCGAATTGCATCGTAGAAGTTTGCTGCCCGTTTTGGGTCGACGCTATAGTCAACCTCATCAACCCACTCAACGTCTGGGCCAAACCGTACACTTCCCCCCATATCAAGCGTCACGTGAACGCCTAAGCCACCGGGTTCTGGAACCGGGTAGATTAACCGTGAAAACGGACTCTTTCCGGATAGCGTGAAGTAACACCCGCGAGCTAAAAATCTGGGAGGCACTGTTTCAGGATTAAGCCCCTGGAGATTGTGCGAAACTGTTTGGGCCCCAAGTCCGGCTGCATTGACGACGATATTTGCCGAAATCCTAAATTCGTCACTCGCACGACCGACAGAGAGCTCTATTTTTCTGCCCTTTACCGTGCCTTTCTCTACGGGACTATTAAAGACTATTACCGCTCCTTTACTTTCGGCATCGCCCTGATATGCGACCATTAAGCTGTGACTGTCGATAATACCAGTCGACGGTGAGAGAAGAGCTGAAGCCCCAAAAATCTCCGGTTCAAGTGACTTAATTTCGGATTGGTTTTTCCATTCAAGGTCATAAACGCCATTTGCAGCTGCCTGAGTCTTCAACGCTTCCAGGATATCGTTTTGTGACTCGTTGAATGCCACTATTAACTTGCCAATACGTTTGTGTGGGACACCGTGAGTCGCACAATATCTATAAAGTTGTTCCTTGCCTTCCACGCACAGTTTGGCCTTCAAGCTTTCAGTTGGGTAGTAAATCCCTGCGTGGATAACCTCACTATTTCGGGAGCTAGTGTGCGTGCCAATCGCATCGGCGGCCTCCAGGACGATTACTTCGTTTCCGGCGAGTGCCAGACGCCTCGCGACTGCAAGGCCAACGACTCCAGCTCCAATAACTATGCAGTCAACAAAATCACTCATCTTCCAATTACGAATATATAAGAGGGTAGGTGTCCCCTCTCAAGAAATTAGGTTCACCATTAATATATATTTAGTAGGATCAAAAATGTCTATTAATGTCGTCATAGGGAGAAAAGAAATAGTTCGGTATTCTGCAATGACAATTTTCCATACATGGACCGAGGTCCAGAATAATCTTTTAAATTCGTAAACGATGAGAGACGAAAAAGGAGATGTTTGGCTTGGAAGAGTAGGAAAGCACTAGTGCAAACTGTTTGTACTGGATACAAGTCATGCGGAGTGGATAGGTCTTTGGTACATGGCAAAGAAACACACAAAAAACGTCGCCACCAAAACTAAGGCAGCTGAAGTGGATTCCTTCTTGGCAAAAGTGGCTCAAACTCCTCTTGTGCCTGAAGGAGATGGCTTCGGGCGTATTATATTTGCGTTGGATGCTACAGCTAGTCGGGAGCCAACCTGGGATATTGCTTGCGATATCCAGGCCGAAATGTTTTCGGAAACAACGGCCCTAGGACGGTTAAGGGTGCAGCTAGTCTATTATCGAGGATTTGGAGAATTTGAATCCGGATCTTTTATAGACAGTTCTACCAAGCTTTTGCGAGATATGTTGGGTGTTTACTGTCTGGGAGGGCGTACTCAGATTGGCCAAGTGCTGAATCATTCTCTTTCAGAGCATTCAGAAAAGCGCGTAAGTGCCGTTATTTTTATTGGAGATGCCTGTGAGGAAAATATCGATGAGCTTTGTCACGCGGCTGGCGAAATGGGTATACGCAACCTGCCTGTGTTTGTATTTCACGAAGGCAGCGATGCTATTGCCAAACGGGCATTCGAACAAATAGCCAGCTTATCAGGCGGTGCGTACTGTCAATTTGATTCGGGGAGTGCGAAAACTTTGCGCGACCTACTGGCGGCCGTTGCCGTATACGCGGTTGGTGGTCGCCGTGCTTTAGAAAATTTCCATCGGCGTGTTGGTCGTACAATGTTGCGCCTCGCTCCTAAGAACGTTCCCTAACTAGCCTGGTTTATAATGACCTTCCTGGCGATCGGTATAGTGGTCCTACTCGCGTTAGCGGTACTAGCGCGTTTGGTTTCGTCTGCGGATCCAATTCTACTGACCAAAGTGTTGCGTTGGTCTCTGATTATATTGGGCGTGTTTTTTGCTTTGTTTTTGCTATTACGAGGGCAAGCTTTGCTTGCGGCTGCGCCGGCTGCCGTTGCGGCAATTGCTTGGCGCCTGCTGCGTATTGTCCCTATGGGACTCTGGTTCCGGTTGTTCCAAATGGGTCGGGCAAGAAGGCGACAACACAAATATAGCGCAAGAGGGCATGCCTCTTCNCAAGNTCCAGAGCAGCAATCCGTTGTCGATACCGAATGGCTACATATGACACTAGATCATTCCACTGGGGACCTCTCGGGTGAAGTGGTAAAAGGTTCATTCTCTGGCCAGAGACTCAATGACATGGAAGAAAAACTGNTTCANAAGTTGTTTGATGAATGCAGTGGGGANGAGTCATCGATNCAATTGTTGCAAAGCTATTTGGACCGTAGATTTGGGGCAAGCTGGCACGAGAACTTCCGTAGAAGTAATTCACCATGGGGAAGTGAAAATCATGATATGGGCCCTGAGGAGGCTTATGAGGTTCTTGGCTTAGCTCCCAACNCGAGTGAAGCCGATATCAAAGAGGCGCACAGGAAACTAATGGCAAGTAATCATCCTGATCATGGCGGTTCGTCATACTTGGCGACGAAGATCAATCGAGCTCGCGATGTGCTTCTAAAAAAATGAGCAACAAATGTTTGACGATCTCTGGTGTCCTTCGTATACAGCCTCTCGAGCGTCCCCTTCGTCTAGCGGTTTAGGACATCGCCCTTTCACGGCGGAAACACGGGTTCGAGTCCCGTAGGGGACGCCATATTCTTTCCGGGTCGGTTCGCACAGTGGGTTAACAAACAGTCATTCTTCTTGGATTAGACGCTCCGCTTCCGTAAGCTCGGAATCACTCATTAGGGGAATTAAGATCGACAGGTTTTTTGATGCCTTTTCGCTTCCGAGGTTCCTTGCCCGTGACCACCAGATAAATGCAGAGATGTAATCGCGGGCGACACCCTTC
The DNA here is from genome assembly GCA_002712985.1 of Rhodospirillaceae bacterium. Classification (GTDB taxonomy): domain Bacteria; phylum Pseudomonadota; class Alphaproteobacteria; order UBA7887; family UBA7887. Next base: position 2,183 of record PAVD01000015.1, on the reverse strand, counting down.
CCGTTGGCATAGAGCGTTCCAAGATTCTGTTGTGCGTCCATATGGCCCTGTTCAGCAGCCATCAGAAACCATTCCGCAGCCTTGGTTGCATCCGGCCCTATATCTTTGCCCTTGAGATAAATATAGCCAAGACGGACTTGAGCTTCTATGTGCCCCAATCGTGCTGCTTTCTGCCACCAGTGCACGGCTTGTGGCAAATCCTTTTCGACGCCATATCCATAAAAATACATTGAGGCTAAATCATGCTGGCCGGGACTGAAACCTTGTTCGGCAGCTAGGCGATACCAGCGGACTGCCTCTTCGTCACTTTGCGGGACCGGCGTGCCGTTTGCGTACATACGACCGACGATGAACTGTGCTGTCGGATCACCGTGTACTGCAAGAGGATGCAATTCTTTGTACGCTTGGTCGTAGCGCCCCTCGAGGTATGCGTTGACACCTTCGTCAATATCGGCATGGGCGGGATGGACAGCTACCAGTAATAGCGTTCCCATCAAACAATTTTGAAAAGAAATAATGCTCATGCGTCTAGCATCCAAAAGTTTTAGAACAATCGCGGATACCGCCATCTCTGCATATTCCTGTATCTTTGCCAATTTACTTGCACATCTTAATAGTGGACTCGGGTTATAGCAGGTATCTTGCCTGATATCAGATATTGAGAAAATCTCAAAGGTAATGCAAAATATTAATAGATTGTGATGATTGTCACATCGAATTGGTGTGGTTTGATTGATAATCATTGTCGAATGAAAAGGGTGATTCCAATACCAAGCGGATACTTGTGAATGCATTTCTTGTAACAAGAATAGAGTAACTCTAAGTGTTTGGCGTTACTCTTTAGGAGGTAGGTTATTATGAGTGATACATTTGATGGTGACGGTGGCCCCGATATGACTCCTGGCGATATGCCAGAAGGGGGAGAACACACGCACGAAGGTGGTGAGGGTATGGAAGGCATGCCTCCTCCAGGAGGCGAAGGAGACGGACCGATCGCTGGNGGTGAAGGAGATGGTGCTCCTGTCGGTGGCGAAGGAGACGGNNGCGATTGCTGGTGGNGATGGTGCTGCAGACGCTGGTTCGCCGGCTGGAATGGACGGTGGCGACCCCTTGGGAGGGCCCCCGTCTGATGGACCTACTGGTGGTGATTCTGATGCTCCCCCGATGGATGGGATGACGGAGGGTCCCGGACCGGGTGCAGGAGACACGGACATGGATTTTGGAGATGGACCGCCTCCAGGTATGGAGGGAATGGAAGACATGGCCTCTCACATGCATGACTCGGCAGCGGACATGCCTCCCGCGGACGGCGGGGAGGGGCCACATGATCACGGACCAGAGCCAGGAGCAGATTCGGGTGGAGACGCTGGTGGACCTCCGCCGGACGCTGATGATGTAGACATAGCGTAGTCTTATATTTTAAATACCGCTTGAAATTAGTCCCCCGGGATATTCTTATATCCTGGGGGATTTTTTATGACGTGGGGCGGATATGCGTAGCGGGTTAAAGGCATTCATACTGGTTAGTCGTCAGTTTGGGGTCAATGTCGGAGCAAATGACATCCCGGAAAGCTATAAAACAGAGGATAGAGAAGTATCTTTGCGGGAGCTGGCGGCTTTAGCCCAAAAGTTCGGACTGAAAGCGAAAGCAGGTAAAGTTGGTGAAGCTCAGCTTGCCAAACTACTGTCGAAACGACAACAGCTTTTGCGGTTAGACAATAACCGGTACATAATCGCTCTTCGCTACACCAAGGAAAAGGATGGTTCGGATACCCTTTTAGTACTAGACCCAAGTCAGGCTGGCTCAAAACCCCAAAATATAGACGTAAGCGAAGTTAAAAAAGTTTGGCGTGGACAGATATTATTACTCAAGAAGAAATTGAATCTCTCTGATGAAAATCAGGAATTTTCAACTAGTTGGCTTATTGGTGAATTGTTACGCAATAAGGTAGTTATATTCCAAGCAGTAGTTGTAGGGCTCTTAATCAATGTGCTGGCATTGGTGCCGGCGGTGTTCATGATGATAGTGCTCGATAAAGTCGTAAATTATCAAGCATATTCAACTCTTTACGTGATAACCTGTGGAGTTTTATTTGCTTACATCATAAACGGGTTTTTGGGATATATCCGTAGCTTTATGCTCGATTTCTTGGGTCAGAAAATCGATGCAAAATTGTCGATTC
>PAVD01000014.1 GCA_002712985.1 Rhodospirillaceae bacterium | reverse complement strand
AAACGGCTCCAACTGTCCGGCGTATCTTCAAGATAATTTTGTTGGTGTTTGGTTGTATAAACGTTGGGATTGGAACTGTTGGCCTAGTCGTTCCCGGTCTTCCGACGACTATCTTCCTTATAATCGCCCTTTGGGCATTTTCTCAAAGTTCTGATCGCTTTCATCGGTGGCTATACAATCATCGACTTTTCGGTCCCTCACTAAGGAAGTGGACGGAACAGGGTGCCATTCCTAATAAGGCAAAAGGCTTGGCGGTTCTGGTAATGTGCGTTAGCTGGGTCGTTATTTTTTATTCTATGGAACATTGGGCNTGGCCTGTTTTTACAGGTGCCTTAATGATTNCCGTAATAATTTACATACTGAGTCGTCCAAGTCATTGACNCTCCCATGCTNAAAAGTGGCTTTNCTTCTAGGAGAGTGCTCATGGGCTTCCTATAGAATGTGTGGCTTCCACCCACCAATCAGTTTTAATTCTTGATATTCGTGATGCTGATATCGCCGCTGTTCTTGGGTCGTCAAATAAGCCAAAACANNAAGGACCGCTGCCGGAAAGGCGAGCCAAATAGCACCCNTCAGATTCACTTAAANTACACAATATCTCATCAATAACTGGGCATAATGTCCTCGCTGNTTTCGTCAAATCATTGGAGAATCGTNNGAGGGCGGTCGTTACGCTTTTAGGGTTCGTCGTTGTTAAGGNAGGTATCGTNTCAGGTGCTTTGTACGGGCCCTGAAAGGCTTCAAAAACGGATTTAGTGGGCAGCGGTATGTTGGGATTCACGAGCACCATGTCCATTCGATTTGGGAAATTCGGGAGTGGTTTGACAATTTCGCCAATTCCACGCACGTGGGAATTAACCCCCATCAGGCATACCGGAACATCAGCACCAAGTGATAGGGCGAGCGCTGCTAGTTTATCTTTGTCCGGTTCAACTTTCCAAAGTTGACACAATGCGCGCAAGGTTGCTGCGGCATCAGCCGAGCCACCACCAAGTCCTGCGGCAACTGGTATTGCTTTGTGTAGGGTAATGCTTGCTTTACTTGGAATGCCGACCAGTTCGGCTAGCGCCTTTGCTGCCCGATGCACCAGGTTGATTTCACGCTTTTCACTCAAATAACTTGAGAATGGACCTTCCTGTTCCAGGTTTAGGGTGTGGTGTGGTATCACCGAAACGAGATCATGAAGGGCAGTAAAAACTACTACGGTATCTATCTCATGGTAGCCGTCTTCCTTTTTGCCCGTGACATGTAGATAAAGGTTAACTTTGGCCGGCGCTGCGATGGTTACAATATTTCTGGTCGAGCTCGGCAAATGACTAGGACTGGTCAGATGTCTGCAAGTTGGTGGGGCCGCCTCTCCGCAGTTTTTCTTCAACCGATTTCAACAGATCTGGATTAGGATTTAGTGACAAGGCGCGCTGCCACTGAAACCGAGCTTCCGTACGTCTTCCAGTTTGCCACAGGGCATCTCCATAGTGGTCAGTGATTACAGGATCGTTAGGTCGGAGTTCAACGGCTCGTTCAAGGTGCACTAGCGCTGCGTCAAAATCCTTCAGCCTATATAAAACCCATCCAAGACTATCAACTATGTATCCGTCATTAGGTCGTTGGGAGACAGCCTTTTCTATCATTGATCTTGCTTCAGGCAATCTCATTCCCATATCCACCCAGGAGTATCCTAGGTAATTGAGGACCAAAGGTTGGTCCGGTTGAAGCTCTAAAGCTCTCAGGAAATCTGACTCTGCTTTTGACCACTCACCACTCCGTTCTAGAGACATGCCCCGGGCGTAAAACACAGTCCAATGCCGTTGCTCTATAGTACCTATTCTTGCAATTGCCTCGTCATATACGGAAACAGCGTCGTGATACTGTTCTTTTGTGCGCAGCAGATCTGCCAGGACCATCAGTGAATCGGAACGTTCCTTCTTCTCGGTGGCTAGTGTCCTCAGCTCCTTTCTTGCTGCCTCTAACTCCCCGAGTTCGTTAAGTGCCGAGGCCAACCGAATTCGTGCCGACCATAAGAAAGGAGATTCTTTGGGGACGTTACGAAATGTTTTGACCGCCTCTGTATATAGCCCAGTCGCAACGTATAAGTCGGCAAGTAAAATTTGTGCAACATCGAAATCAGGTCTCACATGCAACGCGAGTTGAGTATAAATCAGTGCGGGTGCGTAAGCCCGATCTTTGAAGAATGCAGCACCTATCTCATACAGAGCCTCCGCGAAACCTCCTTTAGCGTTATAGACTAGTGGCGGAGCTTCTTCGCCCGCATCAATGCGAGATAAAGCGGCATCAAGAACAGTGGTTTCCGGTCCTGCACTAGCAGGAAATGCTTGGTACAACTTGCGCGCGTTATCTGTCTGTCCGTTTCTTTCAAAAAAGGATCCTGCAGCTAGGACGGAACGTATACGCGGTCCGCGAACAGACGTAACAGCAGATCGGAAAGTCTTTTGGGCNAGTCCCGTCATACCTAGAAGGTCTGTTATTAATCCAACATGATAATCATGGGTAGCCGAAAAATTTGATGCTGTTTGTAGCAGTTCGAGTTCTTCAAGCGCGGTCGTTCCATCATTATCACCGACTAGCGTCCAGGATGTTAATAGCGACTTCAAGTAGGGATAGAACCCGGTCCTAGGTAAGGACGATAGATGTTCGCGAGCTTTTTCGTATGCTCCCGTTCTTACAAACTCGCTCGCAACAGTTAGGAGCGCCGTGGGATCAGGAACGTTTGAAGCAATTAAACGGTTTGCAAGTGGAAGGCTCTCTTCTATTTTTCGTTCCCCGACCATTGCGGCTAATGCATGTCGGAGTAGCTCTGAATTGTCGGGGTCTGCGATAAGGGCACGATTAAAGAATACGGCCGCAGCGCTTGAATCGTATACCTTCCGCGCGTGTCTTCCGGCTAGGTATCCTCCCAATGGAGTGTGCGGGAGTGCCGACGGATCTGGTACGGATACATCTGTTATTTCATTCTTATTCTTTTGTTCAGATTTAGCAGTGCTTTCACCAGTGCCAGGCGTGGTACATGCACTAGCGAATAAAGGAAGTAGTGCAAATACAAGAAGTTGCCGGCAGGCAGTGTTTTGGGCGGAGGAAATAGTACGGAGCGCTTTTGTTAATAGATTTACCACTTTAGGCCTTTACGAGGTTGACGAATGGAGCAGGTTGGAGCAAAACGCTTGTATACAGAGCCGTTGACCCAGTCTGCTACGACAGTTGCGTTTTGCCGAAGAGTGATTCTAGTATAAGGCGTCACCCGCAACAGCCGCTAGTAATTTAGGCAGGAGCATTGCATTTATGGTGAGCAAGAACAATCCGAGTAGACGAGGTCGTAAGGACCAAGACAAGCTTTTTGACGGCAAGAAAGTGAAGCCAGTGCTATATGTCGGCTCCCACGTAGGGCATGGTCGGTATATGGCTACTCAGGAAGAAAATGGAAAATTGGTGATGGATAAGGAAGGGAAGCCTATTCCTTACAGCCGGATTTGACGCCTTTATTTTCCGTGTCAGGTTACTTGTGATTTCGCTATCGTGACAGATGGGTGCTGGATCTTCCCTTTCACTGCTGAGACTCCTCGTCGGCGCTGGCGCCGATGAGGCGATCGAAGAATTACCACTCAATCGGTATGTGCATAAGGTAAGTAAAGAGCAAATTCGCCGTCCTGACCCACGGGTTCTAGCGACATCCAGAGAAAATACTAGTTCGGTTGCTTCTGGGGTGGCGAACGACAAAGAATTTTTGGCATCCTCCCCGCGAACCATTGAAACACTTGAAGAACTTCGCATGTCGGTAGAGGCGTTTGACGGGTGCCAGCTTAAACGGACAGCGACTAATACTGTATTTGCGGACGGCAATCCGAAAGCTGATTTAATGTTGATTGGAGAGGCTCCAGGCGCGGAGGAAGATCGAAAAGGAATTCCTTTTGTTGGAAAGGCGGGACATTTGCTTGACAGAATGTTGGCGGCAATTGATCGCGATAGGGGTTCCGCTTATATCACTAATGTCTTGTTCTGGCGTCCGCCGGGAAATCGAAATCCCACGGCTGAAGAAATAGACGTTTGTTTGCCCTTCGTGAAACGTCACATCGCTTTAGTGCAACCGCGAGTGCTGGTGTTGGTCGGAGCAGTCGCAGCAAAGTCGTTGCTGGATCTAACTGAGGGGATCAGCCGAATCCGTGGGAAGTGGTATAGTTATGATCTTGGAGGAGTCGACACGCCGATAGATACTACCGCCATATTCCATCCGGCTTTTCTTTTGCGTCAGGGAAATAAGAAACGAGAGACCTGGCAGGATCTGATTGCGATTCGGACTCGATTGTCCAGTCATCAAGAAAGGGGTTGATCCTACATTCCAATTTCTTTTGCTGATTTAATCATGAGAAAACTATCGCAACGCATTGAATTTAATTAATTAAAGCGGCAATTGCAAACTGCATANCTGATCCGCATTAATGATTTATTGCGGTAGCATCCCGGCTGGCTTATACCCATTTTAGTACGTTATCAAGGCATCGGAGAATCTGGTTGTGCCTATATTGGGGAATGTTAAAAGCCACATAATGGGTCTTACCATTATGGNGGCGGGAATGTCTGTCGCCCAGGGTGCGGTGATATCCGAACAACCAGGCGTCGCCGGTGTTGGGGTCGTATCCTCCGAGTTGACACCTGGCCCCGGCCAAATTTCGGGGCCTGTCCCAGTGCTGAGCCCGAATCTTCAAGTAAGGCCCCTAGAGGCCAGAGGTGAGGGACACGTTCGAATCGCGGCGCTGTCCTACGAACCCGCTGATCTTATTACTTCGGTGAGCGTCCCAGGTATATTGTCCCAGGATGANATTGCACTGTATCAGGCGATTTACGAGCTGCAGGAGGTNGGTAATTGGGCTNAAGCCGATTTGCTAAAATCGGAAATTAGTAATGACATTCTGCTTGGTTATGTTCAGTTCCAGCGCTACATGCATCCTACGGATTATCGGTCTAAATTTAAAGAGTTGGCGGCCTGGTTAGAGGATTACTCTGACCATCCAGATGCCTATCGTATTTATCGTTTGGCAATGAAACGGCGACCGGAAGGGGCTGCTCCGCCCCGTAAAGCTAAGGCAGGCTATTTATCTGGTTATGGCGAGGAACGTTCAGACAAGGACATTGTTTTTCCTTTGCCCAAAGCCGGAGATTACCAGCCGAAAAAAGTAGCCAAATTGGCAGGAAAGGTTAGATCGTTGATCGGTCGTGGCAGGCCCACCCAGGCGTGGCGGGTGCTAGCCGACTTCGAGGGAAAAAGTTGGCTTACTGACGCTGACTTTGATCAACTTCGTACGGACATTGCACGCGGGTATTATGCCTTTGGCAAAGATAACTTGGCTCTTGATTTTGCCGGTGCGGCCGCCGCTCGCTCTCGTTCTTATGTTCCTGAGGCGGATTGGATCTCTGGACTTGCTGCATGGCGCCTTGGATTGTTGGGTGCCGCGCGAACTTTTTTTGAGACCTTGGCTACATCTAACACGGGAGAGGATTTTCTAAAAGCGGGAGGCGCGTATTGGGCGGCACGCGTTCATGAAGTCGATGGACGTAAGGGTTTAGCCGAGGTAATGCTGCGTAAAGCCTCCGAGCTTCCAAGGACTCTATACGGCTTGCTCGCACTACGTTCACTAAAGGAACATCCACCCTTTTATTGGGCACCTTTATCGCTGCGAGAAACTCATTTGGCAGAACTGCTGGCGGTAAAACACGTCCNGCGGGCAATTGCTCTCGTGGAAATNGGGCAAAGGCATCTTGCTGAAGATGAGCTTAGAAAGTATTTCCCGACTGTGGATATTTATGGATCGGATGCCCTGCTTCGTCTTGCGGTGGCTCTTGATNTACCCGCGTTGCAAATTAGAATTGGAGGCTTGCTGGAGCAATCTTCCAATCGACCATACGAGGTCGCCCTTTATCCAACACCAGATTGGGGTCTAGAGGGCGGTTATTCGTTGGATCAAGCGCTGGTACTCTCTGTTNTACGGCAGGAATCTAAATTTAACGAACATGCCATAAGTCGCAGGGGGGCACGGGGTCTTATGCAATTGATGCCTCGGACCGCTACTTTCATNGATGGNGAAAGNCGATACCATCGTAACGGAAATGCTAATCAGCTGTATGATTCAAAACTGAATGTTGNCCTTGGACAACGGTATCTGAGTTACTTGTTGAGCAAGGAAATGTTTGATGGAGATATCTTACGCGCGTTGGCGGCGTACAATAGCGGGCCGAGCACCCTGCAAAAGTGGCTTAGAGAAGTGGATTATCGTGATGATCCGCTTCTGTTCATCGAGAGTGTCCCATCGCGTGAGACTCGTTGGTTTCTTCGTCGCGTACTAACTAACGTAGGGGTCTATCGAGATCGTCTAGGGCAAAAAAGTTTGTGGCTGAGTGCGATCGCTTCGGGAGATTGGCCGAATCACGTGGAAGCCGAAAAAACGGCTACGGTAGAGCAATTTGCCGGGGATTGATGGCCGTCGCCCATTTTTACCAGTTCACATAGCGGTGTTGACCGTTTCTGATTCCCGCACAGAGTTGGATGATAAGTCCGGTGGGATACTCGCCAGTCGCGTGCAAGAGTCGGGACATTCCTTAGTGGCTNGAAAACTCGTGCCAGATGAGCAGAAACTCATTGCGGAGCAGGTTGTGGAGTGGTCAAAGGATAGTGGTATCGATGTGGTGCTTGCTACCGGCGGGACTGGTGTGACGGGTCGAGATGTAACTCCAGAAGCATTTGAGTCAGTGTATGACAAAAGCATTCCTGGATTTGGAGAACTATTTCGGATGATCTCATATCAGAAAATTGGTACTTCGACGATACAATCTCGAGCCACGGCGGGAGTCAGGAATGGGACATATTTATTTGCCTTACCAGGTTCGCCCAATGCCTGCAAAGATGCATGGGATGAGATTCTTATTCACCAGTTGGATAACCGTTTTCGGCCGTGCAATTTTGTTGAACTCATGCCTAGACTGAAAGAAGTCTCTAACACGAAGTAAAATCACGTTTTAAACTTTGATTTTTTTGTTCTCTCCANCGTTGCCACGCGGCAGCATNATCGATGTCCTCTAGCTCTTCTAGAAAGGTAACTCGATATTTCGGGCCGATGTTGTTAATGGTGTCCGATAGCGCAGTCGGGCTTGACCACCTAACTTCATGAAAGGGAATTATCCTAGCGGGGCGTCTTCGAATGCCGACTAGCCAAAAACCACCGTCTCGGGAAGGACCAAACACGAAATCGGATGTCCCAAGGGCACGAAAAGCGTCAATGATGTGTGCGCGAGTGATGTCAGGTATATCGCTCCCAATCATCACGATGGGGCCAGGTGGCAGTTCTCTGAGTGGTCGTGACATGCGGTCACCCAGATCGCCGTAGCCTTGTGTAAACCTGGTTGCGATATCGGGCCAAAACCGTCCAACGCGAGCATATTTGTCGGGGGTTACAGCAAGCGAGCACTTCCATCGGGTGTCTCTACAGAGGCGTTTGATTATCCTTGTAGAGATGTTTCGAAAGATTTGGCATGCCTTCAGATGTCCAACATTTGTCGCAAGACGGCTCTTCACCGCACCATACCGGGGGGCTTTAGCAAATATCAGCAAGTGATTTTGAGGCATTTGTCTCACCTCATTGGTAGATCCGAGCAATCACACGCGGTGAAACTCCGAGAAAGTAGAGACCTAAGCAAAGGAAGTTTCTCATTCCGCGAAACAAAATACCCTTCCGGCTATATCGGGAGCCTGAGGTTGTCGCGCACGCCGGGATAATGCGAATGTTTTTGAAACCAATTTTACAAACAAAATCCACATCCTCCATTATTTCAATTTTTCTAAAACCTCCCAGCTTTTCATAAATTTCACGACTAATCAGAAGACCTTGATCCCCATACGGTAGTCCCAATTTAGTTCGCCATGCTACATATTGTTCCAGTAGTTTACCGGCGCTGCTATTGATATCATTTTGATATCGAAAAACACCGGCAACCTTTTTGCTAGCCACAGCATTAATGAATTGGGCTACGGCCGTTTCCCAATCTTCCTCAAGTACCGTATCGCCGTGAAGAAACAGTAACCACTCGCCGCTGGCTAAAGTTCCGCCGGTGGCTAATTGCAGACCGCGGCTCTTGTTGGTTGACACTAGTCGCACGTCGAAATGGGATGCCACAAATGGCGTTTCGTCGGAAGAGCCTCCGTCGACCACTATTATTTCCTTGGCTACGTTGGTCAGTGCCGTCAGGCAGCGACACAAGTTACTAGCTTCGTTTAGTGTTATCACAACGATGCTTAGGCTTTGTCTTAAACTTGTCGATGGTAAATTGCTTGATAAGTCCATTGCGTATTCTGGTGTGGTCTGGGACGTCAAATATAACACATAAATGTTCCATCTTTTGGTTTGCGGCGCACGGGGACGGGACCTTATGCTAAAATGATTTTTGATCGTTTTGCCTATGCCGTGAGAAGATATTCATTAAATACTGATTGTCCTAAACTAGATTGTTCCCATTTTTGTATCCCGACTGACCAGGGAGAACTTGTCTTGGAGTAAAGAGGCAGACATGACAAAGAGCGCGATACTCCCGGATTTTTCGATAGAGTCTCGGTTTATGGGACAAGTCTGCGGCATTGATGAGGCTGGGCGAGGGCCTTTGGCTGGGCCAGTAGTTGCCGCAGCAGTAATTCTCGACCGCCTCGATACACCAGTAGGAATCAATGATTCGAAAACCCTGGTGCGTTCAAAACGGGAACTACTTTTCAAACGGATTATTGCGACAAGTCAGGTTGGAGTTGGTTTCGCTAGCGTAGAAGAAATTGACAAGATTAACATTCTAAATGCCACGATGGCAGCAATGGAGCGTGCCGTTGTAGAGTTGGCGTCCGCACCCAATGTGGCTTTGGTGGACGGCAATCGAGTGCCGAAACTTTCTTGTGCAACGTATCCTGTTGTTGGCGGAGACAGGCGATCCCTGTCTATCGCGGCAGCCTCAATTGTAGCCAAAGTAACTCGTGATCATTTGATGATGAAACTTTCGATCGCGCATCCGGGTTACGGATGGGATCGGAACGTTGGTTATGGCACTGAGGAACACATGGAAGCCTTGAGTTCTCTTGGTGTAACACCACATCACAGAAAGAGTTTCTCACCAGTAAATCGTACCTCGAGATGAGCCACTACTTTTTCGTATTGGCAATTTTTTTGCAACGTACATCAGGCATCCCAAAGCAGGCTTGCATCGGTTGGTAGAAAAAGTCTAGGATTCAAAGTACTGCCGATATTTTTGGAGACTCTGCGGCAAGCGGAGTTAGTAAGCGATTGAGTCGCTGGGAGGACTCATGCCAAGAGATGCGGAGCAGTTTGATGACTTACCGTACGGGAAAATACTGACCGGCGATTGTGTGTCACGTATGGGGGCTCTTGAGGCAGGTTCAGTTGATCTAGTGTTTGCCGATCCACCCTACAATCTACAACTGTCAGCGGGTTTGAAGCGTCCAGATAATAGTCTAGTAAATGGTGTTACTGAGGACTGGGACCGATTTGATAGTTTTGCCGAGTACGATGAATTTACCAAGAAGTGGTTGAGTGCAGCCAATCGTTTGCTGTCGGACAAGGGAAGTCTCTGGGTAATCGGGAGTTATCATAACATCTTTCGAATAGGAAGCATTCTTCAGGATCTCGGCTATTGGATCCTCAACGATATAGTTTGGCGAAAGACTAATCCGATGCCTAATTTTCACGGTAGGCGCTTTACCAATGCCCATGAGACGTTGATTTGGTGCGGAAAGAGCCGGAACCAGAAAAAATATACGTTTAATTACCAGGCTCTAAAGATGCTCAATGAAGACGTCCAAATGCGCTCAGACTGGTCTTTGCCGATTTGCACAGGGGAAGAGCGGTTACGTCAAGGAGATCAGAAGGCACATCCAACACAAAAGCCAAAATCCCTGCTTTACAGAATATTGTTGGCGACGACAAATACCAATGACCTCGTATTAGATCCATTTTTTGGAACTGGCACCACCGGCGTAGTTGCCAAGGAGCTTGGACGGCGATACTTGGGCATCGAGAGAAACCCAAAATACGTCTCATTAGCTCAAGAAAGGCTCGAAAACGTCGTACCTAAAAGCGGACAAGAGTTAGAAATGACCCCATCGAATCGATCATTGCCAAGAGTACCATTCGGCAATTTGATCGAGCGCGGACTTTTGCCGCCTGGCGCCGTGCTGTATGATCACTCTGGGCGGTTGAGCGCAAAAGTACGTGCAGATGGATCCCTCGTTGCAGGAGACATCACTGGGTCCATTCACGGGGTCGCGGCAGCCCTTCAAGGTGCTCCAAGTTGCAATGGTTGGGCATTTTGGTTTTTTGATGACCACGGTAAGTTGTGCCCAATTGACTTACTGCGCCAGAAAGTGAGGGCAGAAATGAGCCCCGTTCCACGTCCTTGAGGAATAACTGTTTACGCGTTTTAAGCCTTGTACATATGAGTCATTATTTTATGCATTAGGCTGGGCAGGGCTTGGGCTTTGACCTCCTCTTTCCGGCACCAGAACGTGCCTTCTGGAGTAACCTCCGAATTTATTGTCATTATCTTTAGTTCCAAATCAAAATGGGTAAAACTGTGATACACGCGACCTGGATGCGGCTTCCAGTCTGCTGGAANAGGAGCTTGAGCATGTATGGAATGCCGAGATAAAGGGGAGGCTTTCCACAACGAACCAGGTATCTCTGTCATTCCACCAAATATTCCGTTTTCAGGTCTTTGACGTAAGCTAATAGCTCCATCGCGCCGTTCAATCCAATATACAACACCATATCGCCGCTGTTTTTTTTTCCTTGGCGTTCTTTTTGGAAAATCGGATGGTGTGCCTGAAATGTTTGCCAGACAGATATCATGCAACGGGCAGACGTTGCATTTCGGTTTTCGTGGGGTACATACTAGTGAGCCTAAATCCATTATTGCTTGGGCATAATCTCCGGGTCGTTTCGATGGCGTGAGGCCGGCAGCTAATTGTCGCAGGGTAGGTCTGCTCAGCGGTATAGGCTGTGTTATTTGAAAAATGCGCGAAACCACACGCTCAACGTTCCCGTCAACTACTACGCTAGGTTGTCCGTGCGCGATAGCAACAATGGCTGCTGCTGTGTAATGACCGATTCCGGGAAGCCTTAGTAATTCTTTCTCAGTTTTTGGAAAGGTGCCGCCATATTTCTCCATTACAATCTGCGCACACGCATGGAGATTTCTTGCCCGTGCATAGTAACCGAGGCCCGCCCATGCTTGTAACACATTTTGCCTAGTAGCCGTTGCCAAGTCATTTAAAGTCGGCCATTTGTGGAGGAAGTTCAAGTAATAGGAGAGGACTGTAGCAACCTTGGTTTGTTGCAACATTATTTCGCTAAGCCAGACGTGATATACATTGGGTTCCTCGCCGGGTCCCGCGCGCCATGGGAGCAATCGTCTATTTATGTCGTACCAATTCAATAGCCTGCTTGCGGCGTGCCGGTCTATAGAGGTTTTGTTTGGTTTTGGCATTTTTAAGTTTTACAATTTGGTCACTAATTCGATACTTTGTTTGTTTATCTGCGCTAGCACACAACCAGTTTTCTTGGAACGTCCGCTCATGTCGTTTAAACCCGTACGACTATCTCAGATGGTACCAGTTCTAACGCGGAAAGTATTTCGTGAGCGAGGATTTCACCAAGCTTCTGTCTTGACCAGCTGGTCAGAAATTGTGGGTCAAGAATTGGCGGCCAAGTGTTGTCCAGAAAAAATTTCACGCGAAGGTGTTTTGACGCTTCGCGTAGACGGTCCTGTGGCCCTAGAAATACAACATTTGGAGCCGCTATTATTGGAGCGGATAGCTACACACTTTGGGTATCGTGCTGTTGTCCGAATCTCAATTCGGCAAGGTCCACTTTCTAATCGTCATTTGCCTTGAGTGACCGAAAGTCCCAGCGTATGTTCTAGTTTGCTTTCTTCACCTGTAACGGAAAAAAAATGACTCGCAAATCGATTTTTTCAATTTATCTCGCTGTGTTGGTTATTGTCTGTATAAGACCTGCCACCGCCATGGAGGAAGCTGTTCTCGGTAACCCAGAGGCACCCGTTACCATAATTGAGTTTGCGTCATTGAGTTGTCCGCATTGTGCGGCTTTCCACAAAGAGCGGTTTCCTTGGTTAAAGAAAAACTTTATCGATACTGGAAAAGTAAAGTTTATCTTTAGAGATTTTCCGTTGAATCGTGCAGCCTTATTGGGGTCAATGATTGCGCACTGTGCGGATCCTCATCAGTATTTTGCTTATTTGAGTCTTTTGTTTGAGAGACAGGAAAAGTGGGCCTTCACGGAGCCGACGGAAGAAGGTTTGGCATCTTTGGTGCAACTGGCAGGGATGGGTAAGGCACGCTTTGAGCGTTGCCTTCAGGATGAAGCATTGGCGGATCAGATAATCCAATCTCGGCTGGATTCGCAGAATGAGTATGATATCGAATCGACTCCAAGTTTTGCTATAGGCAACAAGTTCATTACCGGAGTGCCGAGCGAAGAGAAATTGGCTGAACTAATCGCCGCCGCCACCAAATGACCTTGGTTGAAGCCTTTTATGCTGGTGTACGCTACTTGAGATACGATAAATCCGATATTTAGTGGCTATTTGGTACCAAAACACGATATATTGGGCTTCCATTACGAAAGGCCGCTCATCGTGGGCACTATGTTTGGCTAAAAAAGGCATAAAGCGTGCAATTCTCGCGTCTTAAGTTAAACGGTTTTAAGTCTTTTGTTGATCCTACGGAACTTCTGATCGAACCTGGGCTCACCGGCATTGTTGGGCCCAATGGTTGTGGCAAGTCGAATCTCGTCGAAGCGCTCCGCTGGGTAATGGGCGAAAATTCTGCCAAGCAAATTCGCGGAAATGAGATGGATGATGTCATCTTCTCTGGCACTTCATCACGACCCCCCAGAAATAGCGCGACGGTGGAGTTACACCTTGAAAATCCGGATCGCAACGCTCCGGCTGAGTATAACGACGGAAACCCTTTGTTGGTATCCCGCCATATTCAAAGAGGGGCAGGCTCTGCATATCGTATAAATTCAAAGGAAGTGCGCGCCCGTGATTTGCAACTTTTATTTGCTGATGCGTCAAGTGGTGCGCGTTCTACAGCGATAGTTAGCCAAGGGCAGATTGGTGCTGTGATCAATGCAAAGCCCGACCGGCGGCGCCACCTACTTGAGGAGGCTGCCGGGATAACGGGGTTACGCTCACGAAGACATGAAGCCGAACTTCGCTTGCAAGCGGCAGAAGGAAATGTGGGACGTTTAGACGATGTGCTTGTAGCGCTGCGGGATCAACTTCAGGGTTTAAGACGTCAGGCACGCCAGGCATCCCGTTACAGGAGCCTAAGCGGGAGAATTCGCAAAGCAGAAGCGATGTTGCTCTACAGTCGATGGCTAAAGAGTGATCTAGAAGTAGAGGAAACTTCTGCTCAGTTGTCAGGGATTGAAAGAACGGTCGTAGAGCGTGCTCGTAAGGCAACACAAAAGGCGACGGACCAGGCTAATGCGGCTTCAGTTTTGCCTGACCTGCGTCGCAATGAGTCTAAGGCAGCTGTGCAGGTGCAACGGCTGTCAATCGAATCCGAACGCCTTGACGAAGAAGCAAGGCGAGTTGAAGAGCTAGCTATGAGTTTGACTTCTCAAATTAGTGTGATTCTTGCTGATATAGAACGAGAAAAAACGCTCCATGGTGAAGCAGCAACCCGTTTAGCAAATTTGACTATGGAAGCTGAAGAGTTGGCCTCTCGTCAAAGTGATAAGGCCGACCTCATAGAGAGGGCGGTGAGCCGGGTTACTGAGGCTCGGAAATTAGTAGACGATCAGGAGGCTCGTGTTGCTGCTATAACGGAGCAGATGGCGGCCGGCAATGTTTCTCGCGCAGGTCTACAACAGAAGCAGTCTGCTTTATCTGAACGGTTGTTAAGTCTTAATCTAAACTCCGAAGAAACAATACGAGAAAAAGAAACCATAGAGGGGCGCTGTTCCGTATTAGGGCAGAGGCGCGAGTCTCAGGAAACTGACGCTTTGAGGGAGCGCGCGGAACGACTTCGCGTTGAACTTAATGAGGCAGCAGAAGTTAGAACGGTTGTAGAACGAGAACTCGGTGTCATGCAGTCGGATGAGCGAAAAGCAGCACAGGAACTGGCCGATGTTTCAGCCAAAAAAACTAAGCTGCTGGCAGAAATAGAAGCGTTGACGGAGGCGATCAATAGTCTCAGCACCGTATCAAGATCTAACGGGTTAAAGCCCAGTGTATTTGAAGAGACAGAGATAGTGAGTGGGTATGAGCCAGCGTTATCGGCGGCCTTAGGTGACGATCTGTCTGCTTCGCTTGATCAAACGGCGCCGGCCTCTTGGAGGCTCGTAGAGCCGGAGCATCCAACTCCGTCGCTACCCCATGGTGCCCGCTCTTTGTCAGAGTTTGTTAAAGGGCCCAAAGAACTTTCGGTCCGTTTGGGTCAAATCGGTGTGGTCGACAATTTTCAGACGGGCCAGCGCCTAGCGAACAAACTGATGTATGGTCAAAGACTAGTCAGCACTGATGGAGATATGTGGCGTTGGGACGGTTACTCGGTCACGTCCAAAGTATTGGCATCGCGGGCTTCTCCACTTCGCCAACGCAACCGACTTCAACAATTGAAGGTTGCTGTCACCGAAATTGAATCGCGACATGCAAGACTGAGTGAACGCCATAACCTCGTTAAGAAATCTTTGGAGGCTGGGCTCGCGAAAGCTACCGAGGCACGGCATAACGAATNGGAAGGCCGGCAAGCATCTTTAGCGGCAGATCAGGCTCTTGCAGTTAAAAGAGAANAACGTGCGGAGGTAATTGAAAATCTGGCGAAGGACCGGGCAAGATTGGAGGTGCTTAAAGACCTGACGAGACAAATTCGGTCGGAAACAGAGGAGGAAAATGAGCAGTTAGCACGTATTCAAGAGCAGATTTTGGACTTCCCTGATCCTGATGAAGAAACGGCAGCGCTACGTGAGGAGCGCACCGACCTTGGGGGGCTACGAAGAAAGTTAGAGACTGAATTGCGCGCCCAAGAAAAGATAATTCAGGAACAAGAGACCCGGTCGGAGCGGATAGCTGCGATTGACGATGAAGCTTCCGCGTGGAGGCAGCGTGATGAAGGAGCAGAGAGTCAGGTAGAATCTTTGATATCACGGCATAAAGCTCTCACAGAACAATATGACCATGTTAGTGCACAGCCGGCCCAATTAAAGGCTCGTCGGGAAGCANTATTGGAACTGACGGGAGAAGCGGAAGAGACCCGTAAAACGGCAGCCGATGAAGTGGCTGATGCAGAAGCGTACTTGCAATCATGTGAGCGGATCCTGAAAGAAGCCAATGGCGAGCTGGCAGCAAGTCGTGAGTCGAGGGCCCGAATTGAAGGTAAACGGGATCAGGCGGTTGCACTTCGGGCAGTTGAAACGACCCAAATCCATGAGCGGTTGAACTGTGAGCCACAAGGCGCTCTAGAACTGACTGANTTGAAATCTTCAACCGAATTGCCGGAATTAGGCGCGTTGGAGAAACAAGTGGAACGTTTATTCCGAGAGCGGGAAAATATGGGCGCCGTGAATTTGCGGGCTGAAGAGGAAGCTTCTGAATTGTCTGTCCAGATTGATACTTTGGAGTCAGAACGCACTGACCTCATGCTAGCGATTGCTCGTTTGCGNAATGGTATTACAACTTTGAATCGCGAGGGACGTCACCGTCTGCTTGAAGCCTTTGAACAAGTCAACGGCCATTTTGAAGCGTTGTTTGTAAGATTGTTTGGGGGTGGGAAAGCCAAGTTGGCTTTGATAGGTGACGATGACCCGCTTGAGGCTGGGTTGGAAATCATGGCAAGCCCACCTGGCAAGCGATTACAGGCGTTATCTCTTTTGTCGGGAGGAGAAAAGGCGTTAGCGGCTTTGGCACTACTATTTGCTGTGTTTCTGACAAANCCCGCTCCTATCTGTGTTCTTGATGAGGTNGACGCTCCGTTGGATGACNCCAATGTTGAACGTTTCTGTTCTTTGGTACATGAAATCGCTGGGCAACGCCGCACACGGTTCTTGGTGATTACACATCACCGGTTGACGATGGCCCAAATGGATCGATTATTTGGTGTTACCATGAGTGAAAATGGAGTTTCGCATTTGGTTTCTGTCGACCTCAGCGGAATGGGACAACTTAAGGCAGCTGAGTAGATATACCACCTATTTAAGAAACGTTTTCAATAGGTTATGTGGTTACAAGCGTGGCTTGACAGCAGTCGCGGCAAAACATATGGTGCAGCCGTTTTTGTATCAGGATTGCCGGGGTAGAATCGCCGGAGGGCATGATGGACCGAGATAAACTAGATCCATCAATGGAAAAACTTAATAGCCGAATAAGTGAGGCGAGGAAAGCACGTGACAATGTGCAAGGTAGTAGTCTTTCGCCGGTGGGCTTGGCTTCGGCTTGGCGCCTTACAACAGAAATGTTTGCGGCTATCTTGGTTGGCGGTGGTTTAGGATGGTTAATTGATAGGTGGNTGGGGACACAGCCGTGGCTAATGTTAGTATTCTTGGGCATAGGCCTTTCAGCCGGTANGTTAAATGCTTTCCGTGCGGCGCGTCGATTTGAGAAAAACCTTAAGTAACAGAGGAAAAATATTTTATGAAGGAAAGATCGGGTGGCTGCAGAGCATAGTCCTCTAGAACAGTTTGCTATCAANCGGCTCGTGGAGCTTGATTTTGCTGGCGTTGATGTTTCATTCACCAATTCCGCCTTTATGATGGTGATTGCAGTTACTTGCATAACCATGTTTTTGGTGTTTGGAACCCGGCGTCATGCCATGGTTCCGGGGCGCTGGCAATCTGTTGTAGAGTTGACTTACGAACTGGTGGCCAAGAGTGTGCGGGATAATATTGGGACTGAGGGACGACCCTATTTCCCCTTTATCTTTAGCCTGTTCATGTTCCTTCTTTTTTGCAACTTACTTGGGCTAATTCCCTATAGCTTCACAGTTACGAGCCACATCATTGTCACATTTGTGTTTGCAGGTGTGATTTTCCTGGGAGTTACCGCGCTTGGATTCGTTCGGCATGGCCTGAAATTTTTTAGTTTTTTTCTCCCGCCAGGGGTTCCCATTTATCTCGCCCCGCTACTCGTTCCTATCGAATTCGTTTCTTATTTGTCCCGACCAATTAGTCTTTCTGTGCGGTTGGCCGCTAATATGATGGCGGGACATACAATGTTGAAGGTATTTGCGGGCTTTGTAGTTGCACTAGGGCTAGCGGGTGTGGCACCCCTAGTTTTTATTGTATTATTATATGCCTTAGAAACATTAATTGCGTTTTTGCAGGCATATGTGTTTGCTGTTTTGACCTGCCTTTACATTAACGACGCCATTCATCTCCATCATTGATTTGTACAGGGTGTATATTTAACTTTTTATTCTAACTTAAGGGACTAGAAACTCATGGATGTTGAAGCCGCAAAACTTATAGGTGCTGGATTGGCCACGATTGGCGTTGCTGGGGCCGGCGTTGGTATAGGTACGATCTTTGGTCACTATGTTTCAGCAGGTATTCGTAATCCGGCGGCGGCGCCCCGCATGTTTGGAAACGTCTTGCTTGGCTTTGCTCTTACCGAGGCGGTGGCACTATATGCCCTAGTTATGGCATTTCTGATTTTATTTGGTTAAGAAGAAATTCTAAATCGAGTTTTGTTGATTCTGGAATAGAGAGAGNCGTTCATGCCCCAAATGGAATTTGCGGACTATATGCCACAAGTAGTCTGGCTCGTGATTACTTTTGCGACGCTCTATGTCTTAATGGCAAAGCTAGCCTTGCCGCGGATTACGGATATTTTAGAGACGAGACAACGGCACTTAGAGCATGATTTAGAGTTGAGCGAAAAACTGCGAGACGAGGCGCAGACGACTTTAGCTGAGTATGATGCTGCAATCGTTTCCGCCAGGGCAGAAACAGAGTCACTCCTGGCAAAAGCGCGAGAGAGCATTCAAACTGAGACCCAGGAACGTATAGCAGAACTTAATGGAAGGCTGGAATCAGAAATCCGTGAGAGTGACGCTAGGATACGGCATGCTATGTCTCAGGCCATGGATGAACTTGTGGTTGTTGCCGGCAACTCTGCCCGCGCCGCTGTGGAGCGACTCGCTGGAATTAAGGTATCGGACGAGCAAGCTAGAGTGGCTGTTGAATCGGTTCGGAACGCCTAAGGCTCGTCAT
This sequence comes from Rhodospirillaceae bacterium, assembly GCA_002712985.1. GTDB lineage: Bacteria > Pseudomonadota > Alphaproteobacteria > UBA7887 > UBA7887. The sequence goes on along the minus strand of PAVD01000014.1, from coordinate 3,810 downwards.
GGCGCATTTGCTCGACAATCCGGAGACTTGGGTTCTCGTTGCCTTCGTCATTTTTATTGGGCTCGTATCGAAAAAGGCATACACAGCTATTACGTCGGCTTTAGACGCCCGGGCCACTCGAATTAACGAGGAGTTGGAACAGGCAACAGGTTTGCGAGAAGAAGCACAGGCGTTGCTNGCTCAGTATGAACGGCAGCAACGCGGGTTGAGTGAGGAGACGGAAGCGATGCTTGTGCGGGCGCACCGTGACAGCGATATTTTGGTCGAGTCCGGGACTGCTCGTTTAAATGAGCAGTTAAGGCAGCGCGAAAAACAAGCATTNCAAAATATTGCCCATTCTGAGGCTCAGGTGATGAATGAGGTTCGAGCGGTGGCAACAGAAATAGCTATAACTGCTGCAGCCCAATTAATTTCGGAAAATCTTGATAAAACTCAGGCTGAAATACTAATAAATGACTCTATTAGCGGCCTCCAAAATCGGTTGGGGTGACTACTCAATGGCGCGTTCACTGAATCGTTGAGTTACAATCAGGTTCGAAGTATTAGCATTGGACAAAAGTTAGATTACGGAGTTTGGTCCAGTGCGATAGGTTATGATTACTGGGTCAATTGTTTTGGGTTACTTATAGGGTATCGCTGTGTACGCCGTTCATTTAGCGCTCGGAGGCGCGTGGCGTTTGGTCATGCCCCAGCGTAGAACGGGATGCCGAGCAGCAAGTGTCTCATCCAACCTCCGACGCGGCGCGGTCACAGGTGCGCTTCGCATATGTTTTTCTTCATGGGAATGCGCTTTATCTGCCAACGCCCGCAAGGTGGCTATAAATTCATCCAGTGTCTTCCTACTTTCGGTCTCTGTTGGTTCAATTAGCATTGCGCCATGGGCAATTAAAGGGAAGTAGATTGTCATAGGATGATAGCCTTCATCGATAAGCGATTTTGCAACGTCGAGCGTGGTCACCTCAGTTCCCTTCAGGAACTTATCGTCGCANAGNACCTCATGCATGCATGNGCCGCCGTANGGGATACTATACTTGTCNTCTATACCGCTCCGAATATAGTTTGCATTTAGGACTGCATCTTCTGCTACCTGTCGTAAGCCGTCTCCACCATGGCTTAGCATATACGCCAGAGCACGCACAAACATCCCCATTTGTCCTTGCCAGGCCCGCATCCTGCCGAAGGATTTAGCGGTACGGCTTTCCACGTGCTCAACGAGTTCCAGTTTATCTCCGTTGCTAGAAAGCCAAGGTAGTGGGGCATACGGAGCCAACTTTTNNGTCATGACAACCGGTCCCGCACCGGGTCCGCCTCCGCCGTGGGGAGTCGAAAATGTTTTATGAAGGTTTAGGTGCATTATATCGATTCCNAGGTCGGCAGGTCGCACCTTTCCGACCAAAGCGTTGAAATTGGCGCCATCACAATAAAAAAGCGCGCCAACTTCGTGCACCATCTTTGCTATTTTTAGTATTTCGTTTTCAAACAGGCCGCAGGTGTTAGGATTTGTCAACATCAAAGCCGATGTGTCGGGGCTGACACGTGTGGCAAGCGCCGACAAGTTAACTCTTCCGGTAGCGTCGGTTGGCACTGTGTCGATTTGATAGCCACACATTTTGGCGGTTGCAGGATTGGTCCCGTGAGCAGAATCGGCCACCAGTACGACTTTTCGTGCGTCTCCCTGTTCCTCTAAATATTTTCGAATGGTCATCAGGCCACAAAGCTCTCCTTGAGCTCCAGCAGCGGGCGACATTGCTACCACGGGAAACCCAGTTAGGACCTGAAGCCACTCGGCCACCTCTTCTATTAGGGCTAACGCCCCCTGAACCGTCGTTATTGGTTGAAGAGGATGAACATCTGCCAGTCCCGTGAGACGAGCCATCCGCTCGTTAAGCCGAGGATTATGTTTCATAGTGCAGGATCCAAGCGGGTATATTCCTAGGTCGATCGCATAGTTGTTTCGGCTTAAACGAGTATAGTGGCGAACAACCTCCGGCTCAGATAGCCCAGGTAAACCAATTGCCGTATCTCGTTTTAGGTTTCCCAGACGGTGTGTTTTCTTTTTGGGCTCACGTAGGTCTACACCACTTCGACCTATAGTTCCTTGTTCAAAGATTAAAGGTTCTTCGAGTTGTAAGGCCGCTTTAATTGTTTCTGTTGGATTATTTACGTGGTCTACGTTCCGTGCTCGCCTTCCCTGGCTATGATCCATNGTCATCTCACAAATTCCNCCAAAGTTGTTACCAGAGATTCGATGTCAGCATTTGTTGTCGTTTCGGTAGCAGTCAGTAGNGCCAGATTACGTAGGTCTTCCCGGCCTGGATACAACCGACTGACTGGTACTCCACCCAATATCTCATGTTCGGCAAGTTTTTCTATTAAAGGTTCTGTCGGGCATGGGAATCGCACCGTGAACTCGTTAAAAAATGTATTATTCAGTACTTTAACGCCCGGGACCTTCTGAAGTTGTTCTGCAAGTGATTGGGCCGCCACGTGGTTNACCTGTGCCAAACGTCTGAACCCATCTTCACCAAGAAGGGATAGGTGAATGCTAAAAGCCAACGCGCAGAGACCTGAGTTTGTACATATATTGCTTGTAGCCCTCTCGCGGCGAATATGTTGTTCCCGCGCATTTAACGTCAACACCCAACCTCTCCTTCCGTCGGAATCTTTTGTTTCCCCGGCTATTCGGCCTGGCATTTGCCGCATATGTTCATGTTTGGCTGCAAAGAGTCCGAGATANGGGCCGCCATAGTTGAGCCCCACGCCTAGCGCTTGCCCCTCTCCAACCACGATATCCGCNCCCATGCTACCTGGCGATTTTAGTGCGCCAAGTGCAACAGGCTCGGTCGTCACAATTATCAATAATGATTCCTGTTCGCGGCACCGNTTTGCAAGATTGGAAAAGTCTCGGATGTGACCAAAAAAATCAGGATATTGAACNACTACGCACGCTGTGTNTTCGTTGATGGTGCTTTCGAGAGCCGAAGTATCGTGATGATCTCCNGACGGCGGCTCAGGCTTTTTTCTTTCGATTTTCAGTTCAGTAAACTGCGTTAGTGTCTCTACAACATCGCAATAAAAAGGGTGAAGTCCGCCTGAGAGTACAACGTTCTTACGCCTGTTTATGCGTCCCGCCATCAAAACAGCTTCTGCGCATGCTGTCGACCCATCATACATAGATCCATTTGCAACATCCATGCCAGTAATTAAGGCAACCTGGGTCTGGAACTCGTACAGGGCTTGTAGTGTTCCTTGGCTAATTTCTGGCTGGTAAGGGGTGTATGAGGTTAGAAATTCACCTCGTTGGATTAGAGCGTCTACTGCGGCTGGGACATGGTGTCGATACGCACCACATCCCAGGAAACATGGCACTTCTCCTGCTACAGTGTTTTGTCGAGAAAGGCGCGTTATATGTCGTTCCACTGTTAGCTCATCTGCATGAACCGGAAGATCAAGAAGATTATCAAGGAGAGCTTCCTTTGGGACATCTTTAAATAACTCGTCAATATGAGAAATACCGATCTGAGTCATCATGATGTGTCGATCTTCGGGCGTATGTGGTAAGTAACGCATCCTAGGAAAATCCTTAGTCGAGATCAGAGATAAGGGCTTGGTAAGCGGGCTCATCAAGTAATTCACCGAGCTCACTTAAAACGGACAACTTTATTTTCAGGAACCAGCCTTCACCGGTGGAATCCAAATTTATCAGGCCAGGTTCTTCTATTAGCTTATTGTTGACTTCAACGACCTCACCACTAACTGGGCTATAGAGCTCGCTCGCTGCTTTGACAGATTCTATTACGGCGATTTCAT
>PAVD01000013.1 GCA_002712985.1 Rhodospirillaceae bacterium | reverse complement strand
GGATAGCGAAGTTGGGGGTCGCATTTGTACCGGAAGAGCGACATATCTTTCCGGAACTTTCAGTCTGGGAAAATCTCGATATTGCCCGATCCCAACCAAAAACCGGTGGTCCCGTATGGACCGAAGAACAGGTTTATCAACTATTTCCGGATCTGAAGGATATCCAGCACAGGCTCGGTGGCGTCTTATCAGGTGGACAACAACAGATGCTAACTGTTGCTCGAAGCCTTATGGGCAATCCAAGTTTGTTGATCTTGGACGAACCCTCTGAAGGTCTTGCACCAAAAGTGGTGGAAACACTAAGGGACAGAATTACTCTTCTGAAAGAGGGCGGAATGTCTATCTTACTCGCTGAGCAAAACCTGAACTTTGTCCTTTCTCTGAGCGATCAATGCCACATTATGGAAAAAGGGGAGATAAAGTTTTCTGGCACCCCCAGTGATCTTCGGAAAAATCCAGAAGTCAAAGATAAGTACTTAACGATTTAAAGATGTATTGGGGAGTTCCGGACACAACTTCTCCTATTAAGGCTTAGTTTTTTTGTTGGCCCAAATTTGTTTTTGTATATGGTTGATAATTAGACGTCCATTTGTGCATTAAAATTTTTGGTTAGAGAAAACTCTTGGATTTTGGAATGCAATTCTTCCCCTGCGTGGGACCGGACACTAAATCAGCTGAGCAATATTTTTCGGAATGTCTGTCACTGGTAAGCCAGGCAGATTCTCTTGGTTACACCCATATTCGGATCGTAGAGCATTATTTTCACGCATATGGGGGATACAGTCCAAATCCCATCGTTTTCCTATCTGCTGCATCACAACGCACAAAAAACGCGCGCCTTATCACAGGAGCCATACTTCCGATCTTCAACAATCCACTGAAACTGGCAGGAGAAATAGGCATGCTAGATGCAATCTCAGGCGGTCGCATCGATGTCGGGTTCGCCCGCGCCTTCCTCCCTCACGAATTTAACCGGTTTGGGATCCCACTAAACGAAAGCAAGGGTCGTTTTATCGAAGGCATGGAGCAAATCCGCGGATTACTGGAGAACGAAGTCTACGCGGAACAGGGTAAATTTCATAAATTTCCGCCCACCACTTCACTCCCTCGGCCAACTCAACAGCCGCGTCCCCCATTTTGGATTGCCGCATTCGCAACGCCAGAGTCTTTTCAGGCGGCCGGTACCGCAGGACACTCCGTGATGGCAATCCCACTCTCTGGCGGGAGAATGGCAGAACTCATTGGCCTGTATAGGGATGCTTGGAAGTCCGCTGGGCATCCAGGAAATGGCCGTGTTATGTTGGCGTTTCATATGTTCTGCTGGCCTGACAGTGTAGGAGCAGTCGAACATTCTCGGGACAGAGTAAACAGTTATCTACGCTCTCTGGTGGATGCGGCGTCAGACTGGATTGCGGGAACAACGTCGGAAGATTATCCCGGATACGATAAAATAATGGCTGGTTTGGCCGAAGAGACATTTGAGAGCCAAGTGGAAAAAGGCGCGGCTTGGATTGGTACACCCAGTCAAATTTCCGAACAAATTTCTGAATACAAGAAATTAGTGGGGGAATTTGAAGTNGCCTCTTTNCAGGTTAATTTTCACGATATGCCCCTTAAACTGGCAAAATCATCGATAAAGCTGTTTTCCGAAGAGGTCATACCGCGTTTCCAGTGAGCCAACTAGGGTGCAAAATTCCCCGTCAAGTGGCGTGAAACGANAAAACTGGGTCTATACAACAACCAAGATAGAATTTTATTGCTCAAAAAAGTCTCNTGGTAGAAAANTTANGTGTCGGAAACACCCGTGATTTAGCTTGATTTACCCGTTGACTTGGATCCCTAAGATATTGAAACTAATGGAAGGCTANGTAGCCTACAGGGTGGAGCGTGCATCGCCCCTTTTTGGTCTGAGTGGACCGGTGCCGCTTCAGAAAACCAAGACCANGAATGTCAGAGGGAGGAACCCCGTATTATGACAGGACGTTTCGGTATTACCGCGGCTTTTGCTGGAGCAACCATGCTCGCTTTGAGTATGCCTGCAATTGCTGCAGAAAACACGAGTCCGGAGGATCTGCTAAATGCGCATGATAATCCGAATGATTGGGTTAACCACCATAGAACCTATGATGGAATGCGCTATTCGCCGCTCGATCAAATTAATAAAAATAACGTTAAAGACTTGAAGGTTGCCTTTACCGTCGCTCTTGGCGGTTCCGAAGGTGCCGGCCCCTGGAAGTATGGAAATATCGAGGGGACACCAATAGCTGAAGACGGCATGGTCTATATGCCAAATGGTTGGAGTGAACTAACCAAGATCAATGTTCGGAAAGTTGGACAAGGTCCCGACATGATCGAATGGATTTTTGACCCGGCTGTGGATCGAGAATGGGCGGCTAACGTCACCTGCTGCGCGATTAACAATCGTGGTGTTGCACTGTGGAAGCAAGCGGTCATCATGAGTGTTCTTGATGGACGCATGTTCCGCATTAATAAAGACTCCGGCGCAGAAGTCTGGCAAGTACAATTGGCAGAACCTGCAATCGCAGAGACAATCACCGTGGCGCCGATAGTGGTTAAAGATCTCGGCATCACTGGCGTTTCTGGCGCAGAATATGGCATCCGTGGTTGGATGGCCGCTGTTGACCTGAACACCGGTGTGGAAGAATGGCGCCGTTATACCGTTCCTGGACCGGGAGAAGCAGGTTTTGACACATGGACCGACGATTACGGTGCATGGTTGACGGGTGGTGGATCAAACTGGCAAACAGCAAGTTACGATCCGGACACAAATTCCCTGTACGTAGGCGTAGGCAATCCTGGTCCTGACTGGGATCACGAATATCGCCCTGGAGATAATCTATACACCAGTGGCATGTTTGTCCTCGATGCGGACACCGGTTTTGTCAAATGGCACTTCCAGTACACCCCAAACGATCCATACGATTTTGACGGTATCAACGAAAATATACTCGTTGAGCAAGAAATTGCGGGAGAAAACCGCAAAGCGTTTATTCATGCTGATCGGAACGGATTCTTCTATGCGGTGGATAGCNNAAATGGTGAATTCATCTATGGCGTCCCATTCGTTCGGGAGTTGAACTGGACCACCGGTCTCGACAAAGTGACTGGTTTGCCTCTTGAGTATCGGCCGGATTCGGATGTGCAAACATACGTGACAGAACATACTCCAAACCGCACCAATAAGACGGCCATGTACTGCCCGAATATTATTGGTGGNAAAAACTGGATGCCGATGTCCTACAGTCCCAAGACTGGTATCGCGTATGTGCCAACCATCGAAAGTTGCATTACCGTGAACAACGTTGAAGAAGTCCCCGGTGCGGATGGTACCTTCAAGTTGCGGGAATGGTTCTCCGGTGGGGGCCCACCCGCGGGTTCCGCGGTATCGGCCGACGGTTCCAAGCATATGGAAGGCACGTTGACCTCTGTTGAAATCAGTACTGGCCGAATTCTTCGGAAATTTGATCTGAGATACCCGCTTCAGTCTGGCGTAGTCAGCACTGCAGGTGGCCTGGTCTTTGCTGCACGGCATGAGGGAAGTATCTGTGCTCATGATGACTTGACCTTGGATGAGCTGTGGTGCTTCGAAACCAACACCCTGATTGATGCTCCCACGATGACCTTCGCGGTCGATGGGAAGCAGTATATCGCCGTAGGGTCTGGTGGTTGGGGCATTATGCCGCATTACTTTGCGGACAATCAGCCTGACTTGGACAAGATCAGACCTGCCAACTTATTGTGGTTCTTCTCGCTGTAGAAAAACCTGAAATAGGGAGTATTTGACGATGATTAAATTTATCAGCGCAATTGCTGCGGCGGGGATGGCTTTTGGTTTAGCCACGGCTATTCAGGCCGCTCCTACGCCGGAAGAACAAACATCTCCTGAGCAAGTCAAGATGTGCAAAGACGGGCTCCAAAGTTGCCAGGGTGGCGACCGAGGTGCATGCGTTATCGCACTCAAGACCTGTGTTGGAGTAGATCGCCAAGCGGCGATGAAAGCTATTTCTGAAGGTTGAATCTGGCTTTTATTGACGCATTGTTTGATAGACCCGGAGCATGTTAGCTCCGGGTCTTTCTTATTCTAAGAATTTTGTATCGTGTTCCACCTCATGAACTGTAAATTTGATATTCAGTCTAAACTACGCGTCATCGTGCTTTGCGCACTGTGGCTAAGCTTAATGACCGCAACTTTGNTGGCAGCCGACTTCGAAACTGGATTGAGCGCTTATGAAGCAGGGGATTTCCTTGAGGCCCGGGAACTTTGGATTCACTCTGCCCAAGAAGGAGATGCACAAGCCCAATACCGACTAGGTTTAATGCTTGCAAATGGCGAGGGGGGAATACGAGACGTAGTCGCGGCATTCGCCTGGCTCTCCATCGCCTCAAAGAACGGAATTGCTGATGCTGGCCCGTTGTCAAAAAAACTCTCAAAGGACTATGTGCCTCGACACTGTCAATACGAGGCGATGGCCCTAGTTAGGGAGTTCCTAACGGGCTTGTCAGACCGGCTGGTAACGGGGGAATCTCGAGACTCTCGTTGTTGGAGATTTGACGCTCCAAATAGGCGCTAGTCCCCTACCGTGAGAATTTGGAGCGAAACGAATTAGTAGTTGTATTTTTATAGAGTGAAAGGATCACTCTCAAACACTTAGTTACCTCAAATAATAAAGGTAGTAACGTTGACAAGATACAATCCAACACAACCCTTTAGTCTATGGCGGACGTTTGGAATCGAACGGCACCATCAACTAGTGCTGAAGTGGCTTCTGTTGACCGGAGTTGTCATATTTGTTTTTTCCTTGGCTGCGTATTACGGACTAGTTAGTCGCGTAATGGACACGGACAGGAGCTACATTTCGTTTGGCATTACCGTACTGTACATTCTCACCACATTACATTGCATGGTTCAGAGTTGGTTTGTTTCCCGACAACTCAATATCGCTGGGAAAGTGGCTCAGGAATTTTCCCAGTCAGACGGAAGTATTACTATAGATGGCGATACGGTTAAGCTGACCAACGGGGCAAAACTGATGGACGGGGTTGTCACTGAACATATACACGATCTGGTACAAAAAGGTTGTTCGGGTGCAAAACAACTTGATCAAACCCTCCTCTTACAGGCATTTTCGGACAAGTTGTCGGGAAGGCAGGAAATTGGTTTCCTAATTTCTGATCTAATGCTCAGGCTAGGTTTGTTAGGGACTGTAATTGGATTTATTTTCATGCTAGGCCCACTCGCATCTATCCAAACGATTGACGTTAGTTCTATGAGAAGCGTCCTGTCGACAATGTCCGGCGGAATGGCGATAGCACTATATACAACCTTGGTTGGCTTAATCGGGGGAATCCTGTTACGACTTCAATACTTTTTTGTCGAAAGAAGCGTTGAGGACTTAGTTGCTATGACGACTGAAATAACAGAGGTATTTGTCGTTCCTGTTCTGGAAAATACCGCAGCTTCCGGTTCAAATCATGCTACGTAGAAGACGTCGACGCGAACAAACAGATGCTTTTACCGATCTACTATTCAACACCCTTATCGGTTTTGTCTTGATGTTCGCGATCGCTGTTATTTTTCTCAATCCTATTGCAAAAACCGGTGCCATCGAAAGCAAAGCTGAATACCTAATTACAGTAACTTGGCCAGATGGAAATCCGTCAGATGTCGATACGTGGGTCCAAGACCCGGCTGACAATCTCATCTGGTATGCGGCAAAAGAAGCGGGCTTAATGCATTTGGATCGTGACGATACTGGTACCACACGAGACGTAGTAGTTGTTAACGGCGCAACCATTACTAATCCGTTAAACCAGGAAACAGTGTCCATCCGCGGCATTGTACCAGGTGAATTTACAGTTAATGTCCATATGTACGCATATGATCCTGGCTCAGACCCCCTACAACCTCCGGTTAAAGTAACGGTCAAAGTCGAGCGTCTTAACCCCGTTGTGCGAGTCTTATTCTTTGACAGCGTGACGTTAGGACATCAAGGAGATGAAAAAACCGTGGTGCGATTTACTGTGCTTCCAGATGGAAGTGTAGTAGACGTGAATACCTTGCCAAAACAACTGTACGGCAGACCCAGCTAGAGAAAATGACCGCTCTAACTATTGGACAGATCGAACTCGTCGCTGCTTATACCCTAGTTACCGCCTTCCTCCTTGTTATTTTGTTTTGGTCACGAGTGAGATGGTGGATAAAAGCAGGGGCAATAGCCCTGGCAGTTACGTTCTTTTTTGGAACTTGGACGGGCCTGCGTAATATAAGTGGTTGGCCAAGTGACGAGAAACTACCTGAACGATTTGAGCTGGTTTGGGCCATTATTGTAGAACCTGACGAAACAACACAAGATCCGGGTGCCCTGTATTACTGGCTTCTTGAACTGCGTGACGATAGCCCTCTAGAAGAAGAAGATATTTATCGGCCAGGTAGTATCGATGTTCGTCTGGACCCAACGCAACTCCCAAGGGCTATAAGAATCCCTTATTCCCGTGGAGCTCATGAAGAGGCGGAAGAGGCACGAAATAAGATCATTCAAGGTGTACGCCAAGTAGGTCTGACAACCCGAAGGCCTAAGAAACCTGGAGAATATGCTCCCGAATCGGAATTTGCATTTTATGATCGCCCCGACCCGATTCTTGCACCCAAAGCGCCACCCCCCTAGTTCCACTCCAAATCATTTCACTTTTTGCATACCTTTGCCATACTGCTGGGGTTAGATTGATAAAAGGTCAGGATCCAGCCGTTTCTAAATGCCTACAGGTGGAAACAGCATGAGTAAAACCAAACGACAGAAACGCTTTCGTCATTTTTGTGCCATAACAACAATTATGATCTCGGTCGCAGTCATAGGCGCCACCTTGGGACACACAAGCGCAAGAGCAGAAGAAATCAAATACTATGCCGGCGCCGGAATCTACCAGAGCGCAGGCTGTATGGGTTGCCACAAGTGGCATGGCATGGGTGGCACAGGTTATGCAGGGACGCCTATCAATTTTCGATCTACCCCTTTGACGGCGGAACAGATTAGGCAGGTAGTGTCTTGTGGCAGACCTGGAACCGGTATGCCATATTTCCGGAAGACAGCATACAAGGATGATTTTGATTGTTACGATATGACCCGAGAGGAACTCGGTGATGATCTCATGCCTCCACGGGGGAAAACGTGGCTAGTACCTCGACAAGTTCGCCAAGTAACAAACTTCATTGTGGAACATTTTCAAGATCGAGATAACGAAATACTTAAATCAGACTGCCAAATCTTTTTTGGAGATTCAAAAATGTGCACACAGATAGACCTGATACCTGGTGGTGGAGGCGGAGATGGGCATTAAAAAAACTAATATGAGGAATCTCAATTCCTCCAGAATAAGTTTGATTAGACTTGGGCTTTTCGGCTTTGTACTTAGCTCCCTCTTAACGCCACTGCCTAGTGAAGCGGATATGCAAGCAGGGGACGAAGCGTACGCAAACAACAATTACGTTCTCGCCTTTGAAGAGTGGCTGAAGGAAGCCGAAGCTGGCAACCCATTGGCACAGAATAATATTGGTTATATGTACCGAAAGGCCCGCGGCGCTCCGATAGATTGGAAAGAAGCGGTTAAATGGTACCGTCGTGCTGCAGAGCAAGGTTTACCCGAAGCCATGACCAATCTCGGCTATATGTATGACGAAGGGAAAGGTGTCGCCCAAGACTTGATTGAGTCATACAAATGGTTTCTTTTAGCGGCCCGACGGGACAGAGAAGGTGCCGAAGGACATTTGGAGCTATTGCGAAAAGAATTTCTCACACCTGAAGCTGTAACCGAAGCGGTGAAACGAGCCGACGAGTGGAGCCCTACTCCCGAAAAACAATCTACAACTGAGTGAGTCACAAAATGAGACCCAGTTATAAACGGGCAGGGTTACTGTTAATAATTCTAGGGCACTCGGTATGGAACTGCATCCTTCCTGCTACAGCAATGATGTCAGCAGATCTGGATGCGGCAAAAGCTTTAGCAGAAAACCAATGCGCCACTTGCCATGTTATCCCCGAGATATCAACCACAGGCGCTGAGGCTGCCCCAACATTTGTTCTGTTGGCGAACCAAAAAACCACGGGAAGTTGGGAAGAACTTGCAACAATATTAAAAAGTCCGCATTGGCCTGAAAATGGAAGTCCATTGAGTGGTACTGATATTGATAATTTAATTGGCTACATTTTGAGTTTTACAGAAAAATAAAATTTATCTCCATTGCAACCGGGTAAAATATTAAAGAGATGATCCATGTACAGTAAAAAACTCCTGTTGATTCAGCTAATTCTCGCCAGTTCGCTGGCAGCATTTGCGACGTACACCACCGCTGCAGAGGACGATGATGCAATAAAAAGGGCCAAAGCATTTCCCCATGCTGGAGGTGATATTCGCGAATTTCGAGTCGGTGTCCCAGTTGATGACCTGCCAGCTCTAGGCTACCGGCGCTTTGCCTGTGGGCAAAATGGGAAACCACCCGTCCAAAGACTAGAAGGTTGGAATGATTACGCCACCTGCCCCGCCGATAGTGAAGGGTTATATGAAGTTGCGTTTCAATATGACAACGATGATGCAGGTGAAAGTGTCGAAGGAACCGGAGTAGCCGGACACCCCGTATTGATTTCTCTCTTACTTAATTCTGAAGGAATCGTGGATGGCATTCGTTTTTTCACAGACCCAGAAGCAAGTAGCTATAACATTCGAAGGTCCTATATTCTGGCTGGAATCGCGAGAACGCGCTTTGGCTGGCAAGGTTTTGAATGTGTAGACTTGCCGCGTAAAGGCGGAGAATTCGAACTAGGGGGCGTTTTTCATAAAGAACGATGCGTTAAGGACTTCGGAGACCGAACTATCGCCATTGAAAAATATTTTTACCGCGCGCCAGATGGAAAAGTAAATAAGGCTTTCCTTGAAATCCGGAGGAATGTTGACTGAGAGACACGTTGCAACCGGTAGCATGCGAACTATCGTTGGCGCACTTCACGAACTTCTGATACCGATACAACAGTAACAGAACCGTAATTTTCAAGGGGCTTCTCAGGGTCTCTTGTCCCGTCAATGACACAGTCAGCGATGAAGTCACTACTTGTCCCCAGTCGCGCCGCAATACTGTGAACCGTAAATTGGCCCTCAAAACGAGCTTCCCAAGCACCGTCTTCTCCGAGTTTGAACACGTCCTGTTCGGAAGTAATTCCGGCATAAATGAAAAAGTTTCTGCCGCGGGCACTAACTTCCTTGATTGCTTCACTCAAGTTCGATGACCATTCCGGCATATGGTTAGCCTCTAATTTAGCAAGCGCAAGCTTCTGGCAGGCGCTCATCACGTCTTGCTTCTCAAAATCCGGAAGACTTGCTTTCTCCAATCTGGTTAGGGGAGCAAGACCAATTATCAAACCGTCGGTCAAATGGTCTGGCCGTGAGTCATCGCCACGCGATTCCACTACAGCCGTAAATCGAAGTTTTTTTCTACCACGAAACAGGGACCGATCCGGTTCATTTGCCAACTTAAGAACGATATCATGCCGCACTCGTGCCCGGCCCGGCTTCATCTTAATCATTGCCGAATCGGCTGTACTTCGGGTGACCACCCCATCCCATATAATAGAGCGGCCAGCACATTTATGATTAAATATTTGGATGGCCTCACTCGGCGTATCAAACCGGGTATTGCCACTACATTCCCTCCAAAAATCGCGCCAGGATAACTCTGACCCCTCAAAGGCCACGTATTGACCGAGCATTAAATCCTCGACAAGTCCGAGAGCTCGGGAATCGCCATATTCCGATGCTGGAGTTACTAACGTTAAAGCTCGATCATACTCAGCCAGATCAAACGCTTCCTCGGCAGCACCCAAACTGTCCTCGACGTGCTTATCTATCTTCAGGCGAAGTTCGCTATAAGTAGGATCTATAGCCAATGCGCGCTCCGCCAGCGCATAGGCCTCTGCCACATCTGCAGACCTCCCAAGACCTTGGACAGCCATCAAGGCCAGTAGCTCAAAACCAAACGTATTNCGTTGTTCTACGAGAATTAGCGCGTATTCACGTGCCGTCTCAAAATCGTAGTCCCGGTACGCATCAGACGCGCGCTGTTCATCATCTTTGAAACAACCCCAACTGCAAAGAAGTCCCAGAAATACGACAGCCGTGAGACTACGCTTCATTAATTCAAAGGCGGACGTCAACACCAGCCACCAGATTATCAATATGGGTGACTACAGCACTAGCGCAACCTCCCACTAAAGTAGTTATTATACTCCCGTGGCCAGACGCATCTACGCAAATCCTCACTGTTGCTATCTGTGACGGCTCTAGCCGATCTTGAAACACAACATTATTACCGCAGATCACATCCACAACGTGCACCTTTCGTGCAGCGTCCGCTGTGTTGATAACTTGAATAGCAATTTTATCCTGTGCAATCGCAGTGCCCAGTGCCATCAGCCATAAAACCATCAATTTTATCGCTATCAATTTCCGCATTCCAGTAACCCCAAACATTTCACCATTCAATAATAGCACGTCACCAAAGATTTTCACCAATCGGTCCAAATCGCTANCACATTTTTATGGNNAAAACTCTCTTCTCAAGAGACAAGGAAAGGATCACATACATATAGCTGCACCTGAAATGCGGCGCACATCAAATTATTTATCAAACCACAAAAAGGTTATTGTATATACTGCTCTATTCATGCGTCACCTCAATACAAATGGATTTTGCTCAATGGATCAGCCATACCCTCTTCGGAACGAATTTCTATGCACTATGCGCATAAAAGTTATCGACAGCTACATTATGGAAGACGTACCAGCTGGAATTCGAAGACGAATAGATATATTAGGAGACGGGGAGATCCTGGGGCCCAAACTTAACGGGATAATTTTACCTGGCGGTGCTGATGCTTTGTTAACTAGGAAAGATGGCAGTCTAACTCCCGATGTACGGCTGGTTGCTAGAACCGATGACGATGCCATGATCTTTATTCAATATCGAGGCGTTCGACATGGAAATCCGGAAACTATGGAGCGGATTGCCGCGGGAGAACAGGTGAGTCCAAATGACTATTATCTTCGCAATGCTCCATTTTTTGAAACTGGTTCCAAAAAGTATGACTGGTTAAACCATATTTTGTCTATTGGCGTGGGACGAAGGGAGCCGGACAGCGCAGTTTATGACGTGTACCAGATTCTATGAATTTTCTACTCTCGACAATATTTTTCTATATGCCAGATACAACTGAGCTTCCCTCCACGAATTTTTCAACCTTAAGTCTACCGAGCATCTTACTATATTGATGGCGAAACGCAGAAGTACTTGGTACGTTACTGAGACCTTCCAATTCGACCTTTAATTGCAGAGAGACATGACTCACAGTTTTACATCCAATGTTGCTCGAACAAGAAATATTATTTTTTCTATTTTAGTGTCCTTTTCTTTGGCCATCATTCCAAATACAGCCTACTCAGAAACTCAAAATATATTACGACTCGGAATTGTTACTTTTCTGTCAGGACCAGCCGCAGGCCCTTTCGGTGTTCCGGCGGCGAATGCAGCAAAAATGCTAGTCGACGCGTTAAACAATGGGCAGGTACCCGAGCCTTATAATGAAATTGGTATAGCAAGAGCCCAAATTGAAATTGTTTTGGTAGATGAATCGGGAGGGGTAACAAAACAAGTCATCGAATTTCGTAACATGATTCAACGTCGGAACGTAAATGCAGTTGTGGGATACATTTCTAGCGGGAGCTGTTTGGGAATTGCGCCAGTTGCCGAAGAAATGAAGACTTTGACGGTGTTTCATACTTGTGGCACTCCACGCATATTTGAAGAAGCGGACTATCGATACGTATTTCGTACCGCCTCTCACTCCGCAATGGACGGGATTGGCGCCGCTCGTTACTTGCTTGACCGCTTTCCTGATTTAAATTCATACGCTGGAATCAATCAAAATTATGCCTGGGGACATGACTCATGGCGAGATTTTGAGGATGCACTAAACATTTTACGCCCAGGACTCGAATTCAAAACACATCAGCTCCCTAAATTATTCGCTGGTCAATATAATGCTGAAATTTCTGCCTTGCTAGTAAAAGGTCCGGAAGCAGTCCACTCAAGCCTGTTCGGGGGTGACCTAGAAGCGTTCACCTTCCAGGCAATTGCTCGTGGGCTTCACAACAAAACTCACCTTATCTTAACCACAGGCGAAACGATGATGTTTCAACTAGCAAAGCAGCTTCCCGACGGATTAATTATTGGTGCCCGTGGACCATATGGTGCTTTTGCAAATGACACACCTATCAATAAGTGGTTTCGCGAGGGTTATGAGAAAAACTTTGGTCTGCCACCGACGTATCCTGCCTACATGATGGGACAGGCGATATTGGGATTGAAATCAGCATATGAGGCGGCACATAAAGGGAACTCCTACCCAAACACAGAGGCCGTGGTTGATGCCTTCTCTTTCCTTGAGTATTCCGCAATAGGTACTACCGTAAATATGGCACTTGGCAATGGCCATCAGGCAATTACTGGAACCGCATATGGAGAATTTGGACATGACCCAGATACTGGAGTTCCCATCATAAATAATGTAATTACGTATACTCCAGAATGCGTCAACCCACCTCCGGGCACCAATACCGTAGACTGGATTGCACAAGGTATGCCGGGAGCCAAGTGCGACTAACAATAATCCCTGGAATGCACGACCCAACATGGCTAATCGGGGGACAACACCATGCCAAAAGTAAAAGGCGGGGAATTAATTACCGACTTCTTGATCCACGAAAAAATCCCCTATGTCTTCGGAATTTGCGGACACGGAAATGTTGGAATACTAGATGCGTTACATCAGGCACAAGACCGCATTACTTTGATCTCACCCCGCCATGAGCAAACCGCGGGCCATATGGCAGATGCCTATTTTCGGGTCCGACATGAGCCGGTAGCAACATTGACTTCATGTGGACCAGGATCTGCCAATTTAATTATGTCCCTGGCAAATGCTCTAGCAGATTCGTCGGCGTTTTTGGCCATTACGGCTAATGTTCCGACCCAGCAATTCAATAGAGGCCCCTTCCAGGAACTCAATCGACATAATCAAGCTGACTTTCCTTCCCTCGTCCGCCCTGTGGTGAAACGAAGCTATCAAGCGTATCGCGTCGAAATGCTACCACTGATGTTACGGCAAGCAACTACTAATATGCTCTCAGGACGACCAGGGCCAGTAAACCTAGATGTGCCTTTCAACTTGTTTCAAGAAGAAGCAGATGTCGAGAAACCTAGTTCGGGTGCCACNTCATTCATCAGNCAGAGATCGGGTGCATCTGATGAAGATGTGAGAACTGCAACGGATCTGCTACTAAAAGCGGAGCGGCCATTATTATTCATTGGCCACGGGGTCACACTCTCGGAGGCCAGCAAAGAACTACANGCACTCGTCCAACGNCTCAATATCCCGGTAATTAGCTCCCCCAATGGCATGGGATGTATTGACATGAGCGCACCTCAATCAGTCGGCTTTATTGGTCGAAACGGAGCGTATCCNGCCAACCAAGCCGGTCGCTACTGTGATCTTCTTCTAGCGATTGGAGCACGTTTCGATGACCGGTCCTCTTCCTCCTGGATCCCGGGATACTCATGGAACATGCCAAAGACAAAACTCATTCAGGTCGATATCGATGTCTCAGAGATTGGAAGAAACTATCCAGTCAATCTCGGTATTGTAGCCGATGCGCGGACTTTTCTACGTCAGTTGCTCACTGAAGTCGGNCGACGTGNAACAAGCGATACCCANTATTNAGNGTGGCTNAAGCAGATTGAACTCTGGCGTGAGGAATGGAAAGCATATACAGCGCCNAACTTTANNGCAGAGTCCTCACCGCTACGTCCAGAACGGGTCGTCTCCGATATTAGAAAAGTTCTTCCNGANGANGCCATAATATCCCTGGACTCNGGAGTNCANCACAATTGGTTNATGCAATTCTGGGAAGCTCGACAACCACAAACGATGTTGAATGCCTGGGGATACTCGGCGATGGGNTTTGGGGTAAGTGGGATCCTTGGNGCNAAGCTCGCCGCACCGGACCGACCATGCNTCTCTATTTGTGGTGANGGTGGNTTCACCATGACNCCCCATGTTTTATGNACCGCGGTNGAATATGACATTCCNGCAATATGGGTTGTTTGGAATAACTTTGCTTGGGGTGCTATTCGAGATATCCAATATGGTCTTTTCGAAGGCCGGGANNTTGGCACTGCATTTTATAAAGGNAAGAACCANGAGCCNTACAATCCTGACTTTGCCGCNATGGCTCGATCATGCGGGGTCGAGGCCGCTACTGTNACCCATTCAAAGGATTTTTCTAACGTACTNGAGAATGCAGTCAAACAGAATAAACCTTACCTCATAGATGTACATGTCGATGCCGAGATACGGCCTCCTGCAACAGGAACTTGGGCATTGCCGCCGATCCCACACAAAGAACCAGTATTTGGTACTCCCCACCTGCAATCTCACAACGATTAACTATCGAACTAACCAGATAGGTGACTAATGCCACGCAAAACAAANAATAAGGGCGAAACNGGNAAAGCGATAGTNCGNGAANCGGTAGAAGTCTTGTGGCAAGATTTGCCGGGGCATTTTGATGGCGCCTTGTCAAAAATGCTCATCACGCCCTCTAATTCNTGNACCAAGCACTTTGACTTNCGCCTCTCCACCTACCAGCCNAAAGGATTTGTGGCCAAACACAAACACAATTCCGAAGAACAAATCTATTATATGTTGGAAGGAGAGGGTTTGATGGAATTGGACGGGGTTCAAAAAGTAGTTCGTGCTGGGGCAACCATCTTTATACCAACCAACGTTGAACATGCTCTCTATAACACTGGTACCCGAGACCTTACTTTCCTAGTAATAACCAGCCCACCTTTGGCCGCATGAAATCGCAGAGTNTCAGCTATCTATCACACTTTTTCCGGACGAGATACCAGCTATGCGACCAAAAACGGCCCCAGACATTAAACCCGTACCACCCGGATAGTTGAAATAGAATAGGCCGCCGACTAATTCACCGGCTGCATATAGCCCTGGAATGGGAACTTGTCCCTTATCCAGCACCCTGGCTTCTGTATCAACACGGAGACCACCAAAAGTAAAAGTGATGCCACAAGTGACAGCGAATGCAGAGAACGGTCCCTGCTCAATTTTATTAGCCCAATTTGACTTTGGTATTCTAAGCCCCTCGGCTCGTCTCCCATCTTTAACATTNGGGTTGAAAGGAACCGCGNTGGAGACAGCAGCATTATATTCACTAACAGTCTCCTGTGCCCGNACNGGATCNACNCCATCAAGTTTTTCCAAAAGTNNTTCAAGAGTCTCNGAGGTAACTTTTGTNACTTCTCGAATTCGNTATTCATCACGCAACAGATGCNCTACTTGGGAATCATAGATTTGCCAGGCAAACTGGCCNGGTTGTTTTAGTATCTCCCGNCCGTATTTNGCGTATGTGTAATTGCGGAAATCNGCGCCTTCATCCACGAATCGTTCACCATTTGCATTCAGCATGATACCAAATGGATAACTGTGTTTTTGAAATCCGTCACCGACGGCGAGATCTCCAAATTCGGGTGCGTTTCGGTCCCAACCAACTGCATGACAACCCGACCAATTACCATACGGCATAGCACCTATATCAAGTGCCATCTTTATCCCGTCCCCAGTATTGAATCGACTACCTCTAACTTTTGCCAGATCCCACCCGGGTCCTAGGTACCGTGTNCGCCATTCTGCATTAGCCTCAAAACCTCCGCTTGCCAAAACAATTGCGTCCGCTTCTATATCAAAAACTTTTGATTNATGNCGCACTTTAACACCCACTACTCCGTTATCATCAGNAATCAANCTTAATGCTCGTGCGTCATACAAAACGTCGATTTGACTGNCTTTTGCTGCCGCAAAAAGCGCNTCAATTAAACCAGGACCCCCACCCCATGATTCGATGGTAAGCCCACCCCAAAATTTAAAACGNCCATCAACTTTAAATGCTTGGCGACCGTAAATAGGNACNAANCGTACACCCCTTTCCCGCATCCATAACAA
The DNA here is from genome assembly GCA_002712985.1 of Rhodospirillaceae bacterium. Taxonomy (GTDB): domain Bacteria; phylum Pseudomonadota; class Alphaproteobacteria; order UBA7887; family UBA7887. The sequence continues at coordinate 7,071 of PAVD01000013.1, read as the reverse complement.
TGTCGNCATACTACGTTTGATCAANAGGTCTACTAAATCAGGNTTNGACCTGTACTCAGTAACTCTCNCCATATCNTCAAAAAATTGGTCTTCTGTATAAGCACCGAAATCGGTATTCNCTATTTCTTCGGCCGATAAATCAGGCATCAACTTCTTAAGTTCATTCACCCCTTCGTAAGCCACGCGAATAGCGCCTGCTGTAAACCTNGAATTNCCTCCACGTTCNTCCTCCGNNGCACACTCCAGTATAGTGACTGACGCTCCTTGNTCCCNAGCTGCTAAGGCAGCACATAAACCTGCATTTCCAGCACCAACAACAACAATCTTTCCATCGGACATTCACTTTAACTCCTGGAGTAGTGTATACGTGATAATAGCGCTTGCATAAACGCAGCAAACATTATTACAAACGTTATTCAATAAAGAACAATCTTATTCAAAAATTGGAAAGCAACAATATGACCCAAGAAATCCGCACTGATGTGTCTGGATCGGTATGGAAAGTGTTTGTNAAACCTGGGGATCAAGTCAAAAGCGGCGACATATTATTTATACTTGAGGTAATGAAAACCGAGGTCCCATACGAAGCAGAAATGGATGGCGAAGTTACCGCAGTACATATANNAGAGGACTCGGGAATGATTGAAGAAGACACTCTAGCNGTCGAAATTTCTTGATCGTTTTCTCCTTATGTGATTCTCACGGNCGCATCGTGAAACTNGCTACACCCGTTTTTCTTAGTGGTGCTGAAATATTGGCGAATTCACACAAGAGTGGTCGAGTGTCACGTGGATCAATTAGTTCCTCCACCGAGAATCGCTCTGCAGTCCGAAAAGGAGATCGTACCTGATTGAGACGGGATTCAATATCGGCAAGCATTTCGGCCGGATTGTCTGCCTTTGCCAGATCCGACTTGTATGCAGCCTCAATACCCCCTTCGAGGGGAAGTGAGCCCCAATCACCTGATGGCCAAGCGTATCTATACTGAAAACGCTCTGCATTGCTGTGACCCGCACCTGCAACACCAAAAACTTTCCGAATTAATATCGAGCACCATGGAACCNTTGCCTGATATAANGCTGCNAGTGCGCGTGCGCCATGTCTGATAGTTCCAGCCTTTTCTGAACGTGTCCCAATGACAAAGCCTGGACAATCCACCAAATGCACAACNGGNAAATGAAATGTTTCNGCAAGATCAACAAACCGAGTAACTTTTATTGCNGCATCAGCTGTCCAACCACCCGCATAGATACGAGGATCCCCCGCCATTAATGCTACTGGCCATCCATCTAATCTGGCAAAACCGGTAATGGCTGACCGACCAAACAAACGGCCAATCTCAAAAAAAGANCCTTTGTCGACAACGGCTTCAATNATTTTCCGCATATCGTATATTTTTCGACGGTCGCGTGGTATTGCTTCGATAAGCCATTCCTCTCTCCTATCCACCGCATCGGTAGGTTCCGCCCTCGGAGACAACTCATAAATTGAGGAAGGCAGGTAGGAGAGAAACGTTTTTGTTCGGGAAAATGCCTCCTCCTCTGATTCCACTTCGTCGTCGACCGCACCGTTACGAGAATGAATGCTGCTTCCGCCCAGTTCTTCTTTGGAAACGTTCTCTCCAAGTCGTGCTACTACTGGAGGACCGGCAACAAACAACTGGGACTGCCCTTTTACCATCAGTGCATAGTGACTTGTAGCAACTCTTGCCGCACCGAGCCCTGCTACCGGACCTAGTGCCAAGGAGACCACCGGAACTTGTCCCATATTTGCAACAACCCAATCCCAGGCCGGGTTCCCTGGAACATAGGTATAACCATCAGACTCAATGGACTTAACAGAACCTCCGCCACCCGTTCCCTCTACCAAGCGTACTATTGGCAAATGCAATTCATATGCCATCTGCTCAGCTGCCACCTGTTTCTCCCAAATACTGGCATCGGCCGCCCCACCACGAACCGTGAAGTCGTCCCCCACAAGAACAATAGTGCGGCCATCAATCTGACCCCGCCCGAATATACAATTAGAAGCCCGAAACGATTTTAGGGAACCGTCAGGTCCATACTCGGAAAGACCACTGATCGTACCAATTTCATGAAAACTTCCTCGGTCCAGAATTGCCTCAATGCGCTCGCGAATGGTTAACCTACCCGCATCGTGCTGACGTTTAATTTTCTCGGGCCCACCCATCTGGTGGGCCAGGTTCACTCTCTTCTTTAACTCTTCAATTTCCTTTTCCCAAGACATACTGTCCCATCCTGTCTCTGTAAGCTGCTCACCTCATCAGATAATAGACTTTCATAATTTCCCACCCAAGTTCTAGGAAANACCAAATAGCATACTACCGAACCGTTTATTTTATTAAACTATCTCCTTGGATTTTAGTTCTTCAACTTCGTTGTTGTCGTAATTAATCCAATCACGGAGGACCTCCGTCGTATGTTGCCCAGCCGTGGGTATCGGGTGCCGGATTGATAGATCCGTATCTGATAGTCTTGTGACGAAACCCTGCATTGGAATTGTTCCTGCTTGCGCGTGTTCTACATCTATAATTTGCTTGCGATATCGGAGTTGCGGGTCATCAAGTACCTCAGAAATTCCTACTACTTTTGCACATGGGACCCCATGTTCAGCCATAATCTCCACAATCTCCGTGGCTGTTCGAGCGCGCATCCAAGGTTCTATTTCTTGCTCTAGAGAATCTACATTTTGTCGACGACCCGAATTGCTCGAAAATCGTGGGTCTTCCGAAAGATACGANAGGCCAGTCGCCTCAATGAACCTAGNAAATCGTGCATCCCCACCCGCAACGATCTGCACCAATGCACCGTCCGATGAATGATACGAGTTGGATGGTGCCCCAAACCGGTCCCTGTTTCCATGCCGAGCAGCCTCCTGACCCAATAATCGGTATGCCGGAATAGCAGTCATCAGGAGCGAAAGCGCACTATCCATTAGAGTCGATCTAACTATTTGTCCGGTTCCGGTAGTATTGCGAGCCTGTAGCGCGGCCAGTATTCCAAGCGTGGTATGCAGCGCCGTAGTATGATCCACCACCGTAGTACCCATCAACGTAGGTGGGCCATCTGGTGATCCTGTCATTGACATCAGTCCACTAGCCGCTTGTGCCACGGCATCAAAACAAGGCCGGCCTGAAATTGGTCCCTCGTGCCCAAAACCGGAAATACTTGCCATGATTAATCTCGAGTTGAGTTTGTGCAATGTCTCCCATCCACAACCCATTTTTTCCATAATTCCAGGGCGAAAATTCTCAATCAAAATATCCGCCTCAGCCGCTAACTCCCGCAAGACTTCTTGTCCCCTGGGATCACGCAAATTGAGCGTTACACTTTTCTTATTTCGGTTGAACACCATAACAAACAGGCTGTCGCCCCCAACAAGCGGTTCTATTCCACGAGTTTCTTCTCCCGTTTTTGGCTTCTCCACCTTTACAACGTCCGCACCAAGGTCGCCAAGTAGCATGGCGCAGTAAGGACCAGCGATATACCGTGAAACGTCAAGTACCTTTAGTCCCTGAAGGGGTCCCATCATCAATCATCCATGCAATTTATTGAGTTATTTTTAGCTCTAGTTCTTATGAGGTATTCCTGACAAAAACTAACCCTTTGCTGGAACACCACCCCGCAGAAGGCCCATACCTGCATCAACTGTAAAAAGCTCTCCCGTTATGTTGGGTGCACTTTCTAACAACCAAATAACAGTTTCAGCGATATCCTCTGGTGTGTTCACAGCTTGAAGCGGAGTAGTTTTTTTCATATGAGCGACCATACGATCCGTTGCTTCTTCCCCGATGGCTTTCCGGTGCCAACCACTCTCAATATAGCCGGGGCATACAGCGTTAATTTTCAGCGTTGGTCCAAGCGCCCGTGCCATGGCACTTGTCATTGCATTTAACGCTGCCTTGGANCCAATATAGGCAAGAGATGACCCTATACCGTACACACCNGCNACTGAAGACACGTTCACNACGGCNCCTTTCCCAACTGNCTTCATATGNGGNGCNACAGCACGAATCATTTGATAAGNNCCNATAGTATTCACCGCATAGATCTTCTGNAAATCATCAGCTGAAAGACCNNCNAGGTNGTNGTGTGCACANAATTGTGTGGTCCCTGCATTNTTTACNAGNCCATCTATNCGNCCCCANNGGTCCATGGCNGCTTGCGCAAGNGCNCAACANTCNNCGTCTNGAGANACATCTCCTTGTTGAAGNATTACATCGCCCTTGAATGANGCACAAGAATGGGCAACCGACTCTGCCTTTTCAACAGAGCGAGAATAATTGATAACTACGTTGGTCCCACGTTCCGACAACATACGAGCCGTTGCAGCACCGGATCCGCTAGAAGATCCTGTAACGATAACCACCCCGCCATCCAATTTTATCATTCCTTTCCCCTCTACTAACTCAACAAAGAAACACCACCCAGGTTGTCACCCTCAATATTTCGGTCATAAACATCATGACACCAGAACAAGAAAATTGAAGGAATATATTACGCCTTAATATTAAGGTGGCTGCAGCTAACACTTTTCGACTTCTGAAATTTACACAGGAACCAACAATTTTTGCGCTCAAAAATTTCAAGCTGGAAATGAACTAGCCTATTTGAGCGCTGCATTTACACGCGGCATTACCTCTTCCATCATCAAATTCATGGATTTCTTGGCTAAATCTTTATCCATCCAATCGTGGCCGGCATACAGAAGCGTACCAAAATCGCCCACTGTTTGTCTGAATTCCAAAATCTGATCTACGACTTCACTCACAGTTCCCCTTATAACGAGTTGATCCACAATCGACTCTACATTTAGTGTGTCGTCCGCCTGATCTGGATCCGTCTTAAATAAGTTTGCTCGGCCGCCTCGGACCAATTTCGTAAAAAGGGACTTGAAATAGAAGTAGTATGGACCATTTGAACCCGTCGCGTATGCCTCCGCAACGTCCCTGTCCTCTGCTACAAATATACTTTTAGCAATACGCCAGTTTGCTGGATCCGCTGTCCGCCCTCCCTCTCTACATCCGTCCACATAATTTGGCCAATGTGAAGCAACCCATACTGGTTGTAGAAAATTGGCAGAAATTGGTTCCCACCCGCGTGCCGCTGCCGCTTTTACACCTTTGGAGAATGGAGCTACCGCGGTCACCAAAATGGGCGGATGCGGTGTTTGATATGGTTTAGCAATGGTCCCCTGACCAATATCTGGCATCATGGTTTGTTCTGTAGTTATTTCCCAAAAGTCCCCTTTCAAATTGTATGGGGCTTCTCCCTGCCAGATCTTTAAAATAAGATTGATCCCTTCCAGAAACATTGCAGTGCGGTCGCGGTCCAAATTTCCAAACACCTCGGCATCCGACATTAACCCGCCTGGGCTAACACCAAACAAGAAACGTCCCTTTGCCATATGATCTACCATGGCCACTTCCGCCGCTATTCTTGCCGGGTGATGGTTTGGAATATTTACCGTCCCTGTTCCCAACTTAATTTTTTTAGTCTGCTCCAGTAACCACGCAATAAATATCAGTGAAGAAGTCACATTTTCGGCTAGATCCGTTATATGTTCTCCAAAAAATCCCTCCGTAAAGCCTAGCTGGTCCGCGAGGACAGCCATCTCAAAATCTTCCCTCAACGTCTCAAATGGAGGTCGATGAGGCGGATGTATTGGCATCGTAAAAAAGCCAAGATCCATGTGCTCAACTCCAATAAAAAATACTTTTACGAACTATCCCATTTCTCGTGAAACATACTATATGGTTTCCCCGACTTTGTGCCCTTCATGTATCGCCGCCGCTAGACCACGGGGCGCCTTAGAGTCACCGACGACTGTCGTATTAAATCCTTCCTCCCGGGCACACAAAAGTAATTCATCATCCACTTTTCGAGGTGTCGCATAAGACAAAGAGCCAACTCCTTGGATTTCAGTTTCATTTCCATTAAGAACATTTCTCAAACGCAAGGATTCGTTCTGTAGCGAGATAGGCACTGATGAATTGATTATTTCGACGCCTTGACGGGATAGCCGACGCAACACTCCTATGACGGATATATAGTTTATTTTTGAAGCAATGGTTGTTTTTGAAGTAACGATTATCACCCGATCAAAATATCTAGTTGTCAACTCAGCAGCAGCATACACAAAAGAAGTATGATCCTGGTCAAAGATGACCGCGATACCATTCTGTTTTTTATTCTCTTGCAATAACGTTGTAGTAAATTCCCGAATGTCGCATGCAGAAGTGTCCTCAGCCAACATTTCAGGCCAAATCGGTCGTGCACCAGTAGCAAAAATAATATTTTCTGGATCACATTCTGCCAGTCGCTTCAAACACACCTTTCCCTCCAGTTGGAATTTGACTCCAAAAGTAACTGCCTGAGATTTTTGATATTCAATGGCCTGAGCCAAACTATCACGTCCTGGTAAACGTGATTCGAGCAGCGCTTTTCCCCCTAGAACAGAGGAAGCGCTGAAAAGGGTAACATCGTGACCACGTTTCCCGGCAATCCACGCTGCCTCGAGACCGGCAACGCCTCCTCCAACTACAACCACACGTTTTCGTTCCAAAATGCTAACCTGTGTGGGTTCCCATTGATGTTCATTCAAACTTCCCAACTCAGGATTATGGATACAGGAGATAGCCCTACCTGAATGCACTTCCCCCCAACAATAATTGCAGGAAATACAGGGACGTATTTCCTTAATTCTTCCTTCCCGTATTTTGTTGCCCCATGCCGAATCACTTAACAAGGTTCGGCTCAACCCTATCAAATCACCGTTCCCATTTACGAGTGCTTGCTCTGCCTCATCAGCACTCGTAATACGACCCATGGTCATTGCCGGAATACCTGCACAAGCATTTCGCATGCGACGGTGTATGTCGAGAAACGGCGTCGGAGGGAAGTGCATATCGGGCAAGTGATTCTCAAGACTTGCAGTAAAATTACCCTGACTAAACGCAAAATAATCGATCCTATCCAAACTAATTAAGCACTTAACAATTTTTTCTGCTTCAACAGGATCAATCCCCCCTACTACGCCCTCATCACAAGG
>PAVD01000012.1 GCA_002712985.1 Rhodospirillaceae bacterium | reverse complement strand
CTAGTCATGGAGGTTATGGGTTCTATAAACCGCGCAGGTTTTAACAAAGTGGCATTGATCACTCAAATGCCACTGGTTCCAGAGCGACGAGATTAAATTTTGGGCGGTCCGATTATCATGTCAGCACTTTTTCATGGCGTTGCGGTGGTTTTGCTTTATGTGGGATTGCCGCACTTGCAACGTGATAACATCTCGACCGATCATGTGGTGGTAGTGGAACTTTTGACGGTTGATGAACGTAGAAATCTACCGAAAGACGTTGTTAAAGAAGAGAGTGAAGATGAGCCAAAGTCTGCAGATATATCGCCTGTGGGGTCGTTGCCCGTGCCAACTCCCCCGCCTCCCCCCCCATCGGAGTACAACTCTTCTGCATCGGTGATGAAGCCTCCCCCGATCAAACCCGATCGGACAGAGAAGCTAGACAAAAAGGAATTAGCGAATGAAATACCGTCTGTCCCCAATTATGTCAGGGTTCCCGTAAAGAAGCCAAAAATGCCATCAAAACCTGACCCTTTCGCATCAGTTCTGAAAACTGTTGAAGAGTTGGAGATAAGCCGAAAACAGGACTCGGACGTCGAAGAGACCCACCCAGAAATACCCACCCAAGACCCGCTTGAACAGGTGCTGGCGAAAGCGAACGATGAATTCAGATCCGACGTTCCACTTAGCATGACGGAACTAGATAATATTCGTTATCAGATACAAAGGAATTGGAACTTGCCGGCTGGAGGACGAAATGTGCACAATATGCAGGTGGCGTTACGCATTCGGTTGGCGCCAGATGGTAACGTGTTAGATGTTTCTGTGGTTGATCAGGGCCAAGTAATGAATGATCCATTTTTTAGGGCAATGGCGGAAAGTGCTGTTCGCGCCGTTTTAAAGACGGGCCAAATTAAAAATCTATCTCCGGCCAAGTACCATCTCTGGAGGGATATGAAAATTAACTTTGACCCAAGGGAAATGTTTGGCTGATGTATAGAAGCTGTTCCAGTTGTAATTTAGGTCCTACTTGNATGAGAATATGCNGGNATTTAGTCACTGTCTTGTGCTTGGCGATTTTTCTTCTGCCTTTCCCTTTAGCTCCGGCAACCAGTGCCGTAACAGAGGTGGATATTACACGCGGCGTTGTCGAGCCCTACCCTATCGCCGTTACNAACTTATACGGNACCGTTAACGAAGAAGGGATGATGGGGACNAATTTAGCCGGCGTAATCGCCAAAAACTTGGAAAGATCGGGGCTATTCCGGCCTATTGATCAGANGACCTTTCAGCAAACGCCCAAGGAATTGCAATTNACCCCGCGGTTTGTAGATTGGCGACAAATCAATGCTCAATTTCTAGTGGTCGGACAGGTTCAACTGCAATCGGATGGCCAAATGAGAGTTGAGTTTCGTCTTTGGGATGTCGTCGCCGGAGAACATTTGATTGGTTTGTCTTTATCAACCCCCCAAAAAAATTGGCGCCGCATCGCGCATCTAATTTCTGACCAGGTGTACGAGCGNATAACAGGAGAAGGCGGCTATTTCGACACACGAATTGTCTATGTCGCCGAATCGGGACCGTTAGACAAGCGAGTAAAACGGCTTGCANTAATGGATCAGGACGGTGAGAATCACCGTTTTCTTACGGANGGTAAATACTTGGTGCTTACACCACGTTTTTCGCCGACTTTGCAAGAAATCACATACCTGTCGTACCTNAATGAAAAGCCCCGTGTCTATATCTACAATATAGATACGGGCAAACAAGAGGTTCTCGGTGACTTCCCCACGATGACCATTGCACCTCGATTTTCTCCGGATGGAAACAAAGTGATAATGTCGATGGCCCCAAATGGGAANTCTGACATCTATGTGATGGATCTCCGTACCCGTATCGTAGAAAAACTAACCAGTAATCCAGCTATAGAGACCGCCCCTTCGTATTCACCGGACGGCCAGAAGGTTACGTTCGAGTCTGACCGCTCAAAACAACAACAAATTTATGTGATGGATGCGNTACCTGGNGGTAAAGAAGAACGGATNAGTTGGGGGGATGGTAGGTACGCGACACCGGTGTGGTCGCCACGCGGTGACTGGATTGCTTTCACCAACATTTATAAGAACGAATTTACTATCGGCGTCATGCGTCCGGACGGCGCAGGTGAGCGCCGGATTGCTAAGCTAGATTTTCTCGTTGAGGGCCCTACTTGGGCGCNGAATGGGCGAATTTTGATGTTTTTTGGACAGGACAGACCAGGTGCGGCAGTGCGTCTTTATAGCGTAGATGTACTGGGTACGAACCAGCGGGAGATAATTACTCCGACGGAAGCTTCGGACCCAGCATGGTCGCCCTTGATTCCTTGAGATTTTCAAATTAACATTGTTGAAGCGATAATTTGATCCTTTGCNAAAACATGTTGTATTACAATGATGATTCAGTCCCTAAAGGACAACTGTGCGTTGATCCCTTTGTAAGTGGCGACACAGTGAGGAGGTAAGACTGGATGTGGTCTAAATTACTCACCTTAGGTGGCATATTACTGATCGTCGCTGCATGCGAAACAGCGCCGGAAGAGACCGCCGATGGTAGTGGCGGTGGTGCNGGTGCTGNTAGCAGTGAAGCGGTGTCTTCGGATAATGGGGCCGGCGGTGGTGCAGGTGCTGGAACGGAAATGGTTGCGGTTGAACCAGCCATGTCGTTGCAAGATATACTGGTGCAAGAAGTCGGAGATCGCGTGTTTTTCGATTATGATCAATCTACCGTTCGGCCCGATGGTGAAGAGACGCTCCGTCGACAGGCAGAATTTTTGAAACAAAATCGTGGATTGACTCTTAAGATTTCGGGACACTGTGACGAGCGTGGAACAAGAGAATACAACTTGGCTCTTGGAGAACGGCGGGCTAATGCGGCGCGGAACTATCTAATTTCGCTGGGCATACACCCGACACGTATATCCACCATCTCCTACGGCAAGGAGAGGCCAATTGTACTTGGTCACAATGAGGCGGCATGGGCCCAGAATCGTGTGGGAGTATCCGGAATAAACTAACCAGCAGTATCGGCAGGGTTTAGTCTGGGAAGTTATATTGGGTNGTTGGTGCTAGCTAGAAGTTGCAACCACTAGCTAGCTTCTGAGTGCTTGCCGTGAGGTTGTCTCATATTTTTGACACAATTTTTTNTTAATAGNTTAAGCCTCAGGTCAGCTGAGATTTGTACTCAGCGCCTTTGATGTTTTATGGCGGAATCCAACATTTGAAAAATTCTAAAGGGATTTGAATCATTGCCATATCCGAGACGCATACATCTCGTTAGTCGTTCAGCGATGATAGCTGCTATTCTAGCCGTGTTGAGCGTACTGACAGGTTCGCAGTGTTTTGCCCAAGATAATTCCTTGGAGGCGTTGATCCATCGGCTTGACAGATTGGATTCGGACATGTCAGGCCTCCAAAGGCGGCTGGCTAATGAGGGTCAGGCAAGTGGTACCGCCGCCCGTCCTATGCAACCAACGGAACCGTCCTACAATCTATTAGCAGCGCAAGAAATACGTTTAAACGAGCTTGCAGAGCAGCTACGNTCTTTGACAGGCCAAATTGAGCAGGCTCAGCACAGTGTGGATCAGGCGTTGGAGCATATTTCACGTATGTCTGCGGAGATGGTGGCTCGGTTCGAAAATGTTGAAAAAGACATTTCGTCAATGTCTCCTGCTGAGATTATGTCTGATCAAGACGATTCTTCTGAGCCAACTTCTTCTAATGTTAACTCTAACAGCAGAGCTGCTAGTAATCAGGTCGTGTCGATTCAATCAGATCCTAACATGGACCGTTTTGAAACAATGGGGGTGCTGGGTGAAATCTCTTCAGAGAGTGATGGTGAATTGNATAGGTTTGCAGCTGAGGAAGAGAACACAGCAACCGATGTTCCACCTATCGCTGATAATCAGGCCACTTTTGATAACCCGGAGAAGTCCTATGACGCNGCATACCAGTTGTTGCGTAGAGCGGACTATGTCGGCGCCGAGCAAGCGCTTCGCATCTTTATCGAAAGGTACCCAGATCACCAGCTGGCTGGGAACGCCTTTTATTGGCTTGGGGAGACGTTCTATGTACGGAACGACTACGAACAAGCGGCTGTTGCCTTTGCAAGAGGATATAAGAATTTTCCTTCGGGAGCCAAGGCCCCAGANAATCTCTTGAAGCTTGGTATTTCATTTCGCGGAATGGAGCAAAGTGCGGAGGCCTGTCATACTTTTGCAAAATTACAGCTTGATCACTCTGATGCGCCAGCGGTGATACTCACTAGGCTAGAGCAAGAACGCGCAAAGGCAGGTTGCCAGTGAGTGGACAATAGCAGATTCGACCTTTCTGGCCCTATTACTGAGCATGAATTTGACGGAATAATCCGCCCGTTCGAACCATTTGAAGACGATCCCATCGTAGGTGTTGGAGTTTCTGGGGGTGCCGATAGCTTGTGCCTTCTAATCCTATTGGATGTTTGGCTTCGTAGGCGAGGTGGTCGAGCTGTTGCACTGATTGTAGATCACAGAATTCGTCCTGAGACACAACAGGAAATACAGCAGGTTAAATCTTGGCTCTCAGTCTACGGGATTGAGAATCATGTTTTATTTTGGCATGACCAAAAGCCCAAAACGGGGGTGCAAGCGGCAGCTCGAAATGCGCGTTACCAATTGTTAACGCAGTGGTGTTGGCGAGAAGGAGTTTTACACCTGGCGTTGGCTCATCACCAAAATGATCAGGCTGAGACGTATTTGTTGCGTAAGGATCGCGGTAGCGGGCCAGATGGTTTGGCGGCTATGCCTATAGTCTCAGAGAGAAATAGTGTGCGAATCTTACGCCCTTTTCTCTCAATTCCTGGCCAGAGACTAAGGTCCACTCTCCAATGTATACAACAACAATGGATTGAGGATCCCTCAAATAAAGACCCCGCTTACGCGCGAACTTTAGTTAGGGAAAGGCTCAACNGATCACAGGAAGACGATACAGTGGTGGATCGGATNTCTGAGCTTNCTTCCGAGTATGCGAGTTGGCGCTGTATGGCAGACAAAGCCACAGCAAGATTTTTGGCTTTGGCTGCACGTATTGATCCAGCTGGATTCTGTTTATTGGAAAAGGAAACACTGAAGACTACTCCAAAAAGAATAGCTTTGCGGGCTCTGGCTCAATTATTGCTCTCTATGGGAGGTCAGCAATATAGTCCCAANGAGAGGAGCCTTTTTCTACTTTATGAGTCTATTTGTGGAGACCGCCTGGCTGGAGGTCGAACCTTAGCGGGTTGTTACATAACGTCACATCAGGGAGTTCTCCTTATTTGTCGTGAACCAGTAGCTGCACAACAAAGAATAAGTCTTTCGGTCCAGCGGACAGCGGATTGGGACAGGAGGTTTCATGTCTGCCTAGAGCACAAGAATCCAATAATGTCGAGGCACTATGAAGTGGCCCAACTTGGCGCGAACGGCTGGCATGATGTCAAGAGAAGTTTGACTAGTTTCCATGGACGGGAGCTACCATTATTCGTGAAATATACTTTGCCGGCATTGTGGGATCTTGACGGTATAGTGTCTGTTCCCCACTTAGACTACCAGAGGCATAACTCTCGTAGATTGGAGGCTTTTAGGTTTATGGCTAAATTTAGACCGCGACGAGCACTTGCGGGGCCGCCTTTTAAGGGTCCGTTTTACCCCAGGAGACGACAGATATCACCAAGTGACTGTAAGCAGATAGAAGTGCTATACTGCGAAAGTGGACTAACGCAGCAACTGGAGAGTGTTTGTAGTGAATAACATGGGCCGTAATATCGCGCTGTGGATCATTATAGCACTTCTCCTATTAACCCTATTTAATTTATTCCAAGGGCAATCGAAAGACGGGGAAGCGACACCGTTGGCATTTTCAGAATTTCTCGATAATGTTGAAAGTGGCCAGATACGAGATGTTACAATCGAAGGGAATCAAATTACCGGCCACCTCACCGGAACGGGTCAAAGCTTTTCAACGTATGCGCCGGATGATCCCGCTCTCGTGAGCCGACTCCGAACAAACGGGGTCTTGATCAGTGCCAAACCGTCAGGTGATGGGCAGGTTTCTCCTTTTTATGGTGTCCTTTTAAACTGGCTTCCTATGCTATTGATTATCGGTGTCTGGATATTTTTCATGCGTCAGATGCAAGGCGGTGGTGGCAAAGCCATGGGCTTTGGAAAATCACGCGCGAGAATGCTGACTGAGAAGCAAGGACGAGTAACTTTTGATGATGTTGCAGGCATAGACGAGGCAAAAGAGGAACTTCAGGAAATTGTTGAGTTTCTAAAGTCACCTCAAAAGTTCCAGAGACTCGGCGGTCGTATACCTAAAGGTGCCTTGTTGNTAGGGCCTCCAGGCACCGGTAAAACTTTGCTAGCGCGCGCCATAGCCGGCGAGGCTAATGTACCATTTTTCACCATATCCGGTTCAGATTTTGTTGAACTGTTTGTGGGGGTTGGGGCCAGCCGGGTTCGTGACATGTTTGAGCAAGGCAAGAAAAATGCCCCGTGCATTATTTTTATTGACGAAATTGATGCTGTAGGGCGCCATCGGGGCGCTGGCCTTGGGGGGGGTAATGACGAACGGGAGCAAACCCTAAATCAGTTATTGGTAGAAATGGACGGTTTTGAGTCAAACGANGGAGTCATTCTAATAGCGGCTACCAACCGTCCAGATGTGCTTGATCCCGCTCTACTTCGTCCTGGCCGTTTTGACCGTCAGGTGGTGGTTCCGAATCCCGATATTTTGGGTCGGGATAAAATCTTAAAAGTGCATATGAAGAAGGTACCGTTGGCACCTGATGTGGATTCAAAGGTAATAGCTCGGGGGACTCCGGGTTTTTCTGGGGCTGATCTTGCAAACCTAGTAAATGAAGCTGCGCTACTGGCAGCGAGGGTTGGCCGCCGTGTGGTTACAATGGCAGAGTTTGAGACGGCCAAAGACAAGGTCATGATGGGTCCCGAGCGGCGTTCAGCAGTAATGTCTGAAGATGAAAAAAAGATCACTGCCTATCATGAGGCGGGTCATGCTTTAGTNGGTNTGAAAGTGCCAGGTCATGACCCCTTACATAAGGTAACTATTATTCCGCGTGGTAGGGCATTAGGTGTTACCATGTCATTGCCAGAACGGGATCGATACAGTCATACCAAGCAAGAAATCGAGTCTCGATTAGCCAGTCTTTATGGCGGGCGTGTCGCTGAGGAACTAATTTTTGGAGCGGAACACATTACTACTGGTGCTGCTAATGACATTCAGCAAGCTACCGGCTTAGCCCGTAAGATGGTCACGGAGTGGGGAATGAGCGAAAAGCTTGGGCCACTCTTATACGATGCAAACGATGAAGAGGTATTCCTCGGGCATTCGGTTACGCAACACAAAAATGTTTCTGACGCCACGGCAGCACTGATAGATCAAGAGATTCGTAATCTTATAGAAGGGGCTGAGGCGACCGCACGTAAANTTTTGACGAACGATATAGATTCTCTGCACAAAATTGCAGGTGCCTTGCTTGAGTATGAAACATTAGGTGCTGCAGAGGTGGATAGCTTGCTGAAGGGCGAAGATATTATGCGAGATTCTGGAGATGGACCTCCTTCAGATAGCAATGGCAAACGTTCTCCAGTCCCGGCCAGCGGTTCGGCNAGCGACACAACTAGTGACTTAGCGCCAAATCCGCAAGCCAGCGGCTGAATCCCAAAAATATAGCTTTGCATGAGCTCAATCAGCTCTGAAAAGGATAGTANTTTTGTTTCNAACGANAAGGGCAAGTTGTATGTGCGCCCATTGGGCATCGTGCATGGTTGTCGTGTAAAGGAGATTGTAAACTCGGGGCGTGGACTTCCGTTAACAGAGTCTGGGGCGTTTACTTCATGCCAGATGATTGTACGAGATAAGAAGGGAGAACGCGTTGACGAACTGGCAGTGACTTCTTTAACTGACTGGCAGAAGAAAAATGGTACATATCTTTCTCGACTTTTGGAAAAGATAGTGGGCCGTATAGGAAATACACGCCAAACCATCGTTGGGCATTCGTTGTCCAATCCTCTTATCGTAGGGATAGTGAATATTACTCCCGACAGCTTTTCGGATGGGGGTGAATATCAAACCGTGGATCGAGCGATTGCTCGTGGAAGAGAATTGTTTGAAGCAGGAGCTGCTCTTATCGATGTTGGTGGAGAATCGACCAGGCCGGGCGCAAATCCTGTTTCGGCAGATGTGGAACAAAGGAGAGTTATTCCAGTTGTCAGCGCGTTGGCGGGGGAAGGGATTCCGGTATCAATTGATACGTACCATCCTGAAACTATGCTGGCGGCAGTAAAAAATGGGGCCCGCGTTATCAACGATGTAACCGCTCTCACTGCTGACTGTAGGAGTTTACAAACTTCGTCATCAACGGGAGCAATAATTGTTTTGATGCATTCTCAAACCCTAAGTGGGGGCACCGAGAGGTTTTTAGGAAGAAAGACCCCGATTGATGTTTACGATTATTTAGAGGATAGAATAAATGTCGCAGCTACTTCGGGAATCCCAAGGGATAGGATTATTGTAGATCCAGGACTTGGATTTATGAGTAATCCAGATGATAATTTTCAGATTCTTCAATGGCTGAGTCTCTATCACGGTTTAGGTTGTCCAGTAATGGTGGGAGCGTCCCGAAAATTTGGACGTTTAGACGCTGGACTATTGCCTCAGGGTCGAATTGGTGGTTCGCTTGCTGCTGCGCTTCACGCCGTGGACAATGGTGTGCAACTCATCAGAGTGCATGACATTGCTGAAACTAAGCAGGCTTTGGGTGTGTGGCGCGCTATCCGCGGTATGGCATGGTAACTGATAGGTTTATTTGCTTTAGTCTACAATGTTTAGTTACTGTTCTACATGTCAAGTGTTCTTATAGAGTTTTACCATGTTCAATATAGCTAGCAGGTATGATGTCACGTAAATTATTTGGCACCGACGGCATCCGTGGATGCGCCAATAAGGAACCCATGACGGCGGAGACGGTGCTCCAGGTAGGGTTGGCTGCAGGAAACTACTTTACCCGTGGAAAGCACCGGCACAATGTCGTAATCGGAAAAGATACGAGACTGTCCGGCTACATGATAGAGCAGGCACTATCGTCTGGTTTCTTGGCAATGGGTATGAACGTTAACCTTGTGGGGCCGCTGCCAACACCTGCTGTCGCCATGTTGACAAAGTCACTTCGTGCTGACCTGGGTGTTATGATTTCCGCTTCTCACAATCTTTACCAGGATAATGGGATCAAATTGTTCGGACCCGATGGCTATAAGTTATCTGATGAAGCCGAGACAGAAATTGAATCAATCATTCAGACTGGTGTCGATCATACAGCGGTAGCTCCTGATAGATTAGGTCGTCTTTGGCGCATGTTTGACGCGCAGGGCCGGTACATAGAGTTTGCGAAAAACACCTTCCCTAAAGGCATGACACTTGATGGGTTGAAAGTGGTAGTAGACTGTGGTCACGGCGCGGCCTACCGAGTGGCGACAACCGTTTTGAGGGAGTTAGGCGCGACTGTCTTTGCCACAGGTGTCAATCCGGACGGGACAAATATCAATCTTNATTGTGGCTCTACAGTTCCCGAGCACATGTGCAAAATAGTATGTGAGGNAAGAGCCGACGTTGGGATTGCTCTGGATGGGGACGCCGATAGAGTTATTATTGCTGACGAGCAGGGAAAATTACTTGATGGCGATCAGCTGATGGCATTAATCGCCGGGCAAATGCATAACCGTGGGCAACTGAGAGGTGGCGGACTAGTCGCAACTCATATGTCAAATTTTGGTTTAGAGCAGCATCTCGATTCCTTGGGTCTCCATCTTTCTCGGACACGTATTGGAGACCGGTATGTCATGGAATATATGCGGAAGCATGGTTACA
Source organism: Rhodospirillaceae bacterium (assembly GCA_002712985.1). Taxonomy (GTDB): domain Bacteria; phylum Pseudomonadota; class Alphaproteobacteria; order UBA7887; family UBA7887. The sequence continues at coordinate 4,449 of PAVD01000012.1, read as the reverse complement.
ACCTGGGAGGAGAGCAGTCCGGGCACATTATTATGGCAGATCATACTACAACAGGGGACGGCTTGGTCGCTGCACTGAAAATTCTATCGTTATTAGCAGAGTCAGAAAAACCTGCTAGTGAGGTGTGTCGGGTGTTTACTCCACTTCCACAAGTACTCCGCAATGTCGCATATACGCGTGGTGATCTATTGGAGCAGGCAGAAATTCGTGCATGTATTGTTGCTGCTCAACGGCAGTTAGGGAAAAGAGGACGTTTATTGGTGCGTCGCTCAGGCACAGAAGAGAAAATTCGCATAATGGCAGAAGGCGAAAATGAGAGTTTGATACGAGATGTTGTCGAGAACGTGGCTGGCGCAATTGAGCAACAGGCNGGATGAGTGAGGNAGGAATTATGGATTTGCGCTCGTGAAGGGACGTGTACTTTTGGTTGCTGGTTCGGATTCANGTGGTGGTGCCGGAATTCAGGCAGATATTAAGACTGTTACTGCACTCAATGGCTATGCGGCCACAGCGATAACTGCGTTAACCGCACAGAACACTGAAGGTGTAGAGGCGATTTACGAAGTCCCCGCAGAGTTTGTTGTTCAACAGATGAAAGCGGTACTGGATGATATAGGCGCAGANATTATTAAGACAGGAATGCTCCACAGGGAGGAACTGATAGAACGAGTCGTGGAGACGTTAGGGTCGTATACGTTAGACAATGGTTTGTTGGTGGATCCAGTAATGTATGCCAAGGGAGGGGCCGCTTTATTGGAGGAATGTGCNATCAGGACTCTGGTGACTAAATTAATTCCAATGGCAGCACTGGTGACGCCGAATTTGCCAGAAGCGGAAAAAATATTGAATGGTACGGTAAAGACGGTTGATGATATGCGTGCAGCGGCACTGGATTTGCTATCTCTCGGCCCAAAGGCTGTGCTCCTAAAGGGGGGGCATCTGACTGGTGCAAAAATCATTGACCTTCTTGCGACACCAAATGGAGTGGAGGTGTTTGAGTCAACGCGAATAGATACACCNCATACTCATGGTACCGGTTGTACTTTNGCATCTGCGATTGCAATTAGTATCGCGCAAGGTATGCCAGTTCGGTCTGCAGTTATACGAGCTAGGAAATATGTGTACGATGCTATTGGCAGCGCGCCAGGATACGGGGGAGGGCATGGACCAATAAATCATGGGCATCCAGTTCCAGAAAACCTAGCGTATGAAGCATAGTGATTCCAAGTTGCGCGGGTATTGACGGTTTATATGGGTGGCCATAGTATCCCTGCGCCTGTGCCTCTGAGAGGCCCATCCCGAGATATAATAGTGATATGAAACCGAGTGTCTATCCGGCGAATCCGAATTTCTCGTCGGGTCCCTGCACTAAACGTCCGAATTGGTCTCCAAACGTGCTAGTAGACGCACTTGTTGGCCGTTCGCATCGTTCTGCACTTGCAAAGCAACGGATTCAAGAAGTGCTAGATCGAAGTCGTGCGCTACTCAATATTCCCAATGACTACCAGGTTGCGATTACTCCTGCGTCAGATACTGGTGCTTTTGAAATGGCGTTGTGGTCAATGCTGGGTCCGAAAGGCGTGGATGTCCTAGCATGGGAGAGTTTTGGCGAGGGATGGGTTACAGATATCGTAACGCAGCTAATGTTACACGATGTTAACGTGCTACGCGCCAATTACGGTTTTCTTCCGGATCTCGGAAAAGTGGAGTTCTCCCGAGATGTTGTATTCACATGGAACGGAACAACTTCAGGTGCTTGTTTGCCAAACGGGGACTGGATTCCCGACAGTCGCACCGGTCTGACTTTTTGTGATGCGACATCAGCCGCCTTTGCAATGTCCTTGCCATGGGAAAAGCTAGATATTGTCACTTATTCTTGGCAAAAGGTGCTCGGAGGGGAAGCACAACACGGAGTTCTAGTTTTGGGACCCCGAGCGGTTGAACGATTGACGGGTTATCAGCCGAGTTGGCCATTACCCAAATTATTTCGTATGGCCAAAAATGGCGAAATGATCGATGGCTTTTTTTCTGGCGATACCATTAATACGCCTTCAATGTTATGTGTGGAGGATGTATTAGATTCTTTGCGTTGGGCAGAGGGTATTGGGGGCGGTCCAGCGCTAATATCTCGAAGCCAATCGAATTTGGCAATGATAAACGACTGGTTGAATGATTGTACATGGGCATCCTTCCTAGTTGACGATCCAGCGATTAGATCCTCTACTTCGGTATGTCTAAGAATAAACGATCCGTGGTTTGAATCTTTATCGATAAAAGATCAAAGAGGCGCTATGAAAGCCATGTGCAAGTTGCTTGAGAACGAGGGTGCGGCTAAAGACATCAACGGATACCGTGATGCCCCGCCGGGCCTTCGGATTTGGGCAGGTTCAACTGTCGAAGCTACCGATCTACAATTATTGTTCCCTTGGCTAGATTGGGCTTTTCACGAGATTCAATCTGGTTGTACCTGATTATTCCTGTTGAGACCTTTGAGTCTATGAGACACTCATGAGCAGAGTTTTAATATCTGATCACCTCAGTCCTAAAGCGGTTGATATTTTTCGGAACCGAGGAATTGACGTTGATATGTGCCCTGGTCTTTCTGCGAAAGAATTGGCGTCGCAGATGGGAAAATACCATGGTCTGGCTGTCCGTTCATCCACAAAGGTTACTTCCCATATTCTTGCTGCGGGCAAAGAGCTTCGTGTCGTCGGTCGAGCAGGAATCGGTGTTGATAACATTGATGTNTCGGCTGCAACAGAGCGGGGTATNGTGGTAATGAACACACCATATGGCAATTCAACCACTACGGCTGAACATGCCATCGCTCTCTTAATGGCGTTAGCGAGAAAGATTCCNCAAGCAGATCGTTCAACTCAGGAAGGAAATTGGGATAAATCTCGCTTTATGGGTGTAGAGATTGCGGGAAAAACCCTGGGTTTAATTGGTTGTGGAAATGTTGGGTCAATCGTTGCAGAGCGTGCACAAGCCTTAAAAATGCGGGTTCTCGTTTACGACCCTTATATGACAAATGAACGTGCTGAGGATCTTGGTGTTGAAAGAATNGAACTAGATAGCTTATTAGGGCGAGCNNATTTTGTCAGCCTTCACACNCCCCTTAACGATGNAACCCGCGACATGATTGATGCGAAGGCGCTGGCTAAGATGCAACGTGGAGTTCGAATCATAAATTGTGCTCGTGGTGGTTTGGTCAAGGAACATGATCTCAAGAATGCGATAACCAGTGGGCACGTGGCGGGCGCAGCTCTGGATGTATTTGCAGTCGAGCCAGCTGTCGAGAATGAACTGTTCGGACTACCGGAAATTATCACAACGCCTCACCTCGGAGCTGCAACGAGCGAGGCTCAGGATAATGTGGCAGTGCAACTGGCAGAACAAATGTCAGACTATCTCAACAGTGGGGCTGTTACGAATGCTTTGAACATGCCCTCTGTCAGTGTGGAAGAGAGTCCACGATTGGCTCCGTATATGGCTTTAGCAGATCAGTTGGGAAGTTTTGCNGGNCAAATAACCGATACCGGAATAAGNGAGGTAACCATCGAATTCCAAGGGGCGGCACTNTCGCTGAACACCCGTCCACTTACAGCTATGGTGTTAAAGAGTATACTTAGTCCGTTGCTTGACTCAGTAAATATGGTTAATGCTCCCCTGATTGCGAAGGAACGGGATATTGCAGTTAGCGAAGTTAAGCGAGATGGTCCATGTGACTACAACAGCATGATTCGTCTNCAAGTCGTTACTGAGAGTGATATTCAAAGTGTTGCCGGCACGTTGTTTAGTGGTAGGCCGCGTCTCACCCATCTTGGGGGCATTAACATTGAGGCGGAGCTTGGTCCATACATGCTTCTTGTTACCAACCAGGATAAACCGGGTTTTATTGGAAGCTTTGGTAAAACCCTCGGCGACGCGAATGTGAATATTGCGACGTTTCACCTAGGGCGAGCAGCTCAGGGTGAGGAGGCAATTGCATTGATTGAAGTGGATCAGCCAGTACCACAAGCACTTTTAGATANAGTGCAAAAGCTACCTTATGTGGTGCGGGCACACTCTTTGCTTTTTGATTCAAGAAGCTCGGAATAGTGATCTGATTTGCTAGCGTATCTCGTACGTGTAAGATCCAAATATGTCCAAAAAAGCATTAAAGGCCCTACTACCAGCTGGGTTAGAAGATTTGCTACCACCGGAGGCGGATCAGGAGGACGCTATGGTGCGTCTCCTTTCTGACAACTTTACTAGCTACGGTTACCAACGTGTAAAACCTCCACTGCTGGAATTCGAGGATAGTTTACTAGATGGTATCGGAGAGGCGGTAGCCGGACAGACATTCCGACTAATGGACCCAATTTCTCAGCGTATGATGGGGCTGCGCGCTGATATAACGCCGCAAGTGGCGCGACTGGCTGCAACTCGATTGCAAGACGCACCGCG
>PAVD01000011.1 GCA_002712985.1 Rhodospirillaceae bacterium | reverse complement strand
AGCAACAATTAGTGCTGTGGTGGAAGCAATGCCAATTATTTTGGATGGGGATAACGCGGGGTTCACCAATAAAGTAGGTTTATTAAGAGACGCGGGGCCTAGCAGGTCCCGCTCTGGTGTATCTGGAAAAGTCTCTGATTGAGGTTAAGGGTTGAATGGGGTTTAACTGTGGAATTGTCGGGCTCCCAAATGTTGGGAAGTCAACACTGTTTAACGCCCTTACTGCCGCCACTGTAGATGCGTCTAATTACCCTTTTTGCACAATCGAGCCAAATGTCGGACGGGTTCCAGTTCCAGACACAAGACTCCATGAAATTGCAACAATAGCTCGTTCAAAATCAGTCACCCCAACGAGTCTCGAATTCATTGATATTGCTGGTTTAGTAAAGGGGGCAAGTGCCGGAGAGGGGTTGGGCAACCAATTTCTCGCCCAAATTCGAAGTGTCGACGCAATAGCTCACGTCGTACGCTGTTTTGGTGGAAATGAGGTTAGTCATAGCCAAGGGTCTATCGACCCGGTAGCAGACGTTCAGATTGTTGAAGCGGAATTAATGCTGGCTGATCTTGATAGCCTTGTGCGGAGGCGAGAATCCCTGATCCGTAAAGAACGTGGCGGTGATAAAGATGCCATGTCCTTGATGGACGCAATCGCCGTCGCAGAGAGTGCTCTTGAACAAGGGAATCCTGTTCGGTCCTTGTCCTTGACGGCTCCTATGGAGCAATTGGTGGTGAGCCTCGAACTACTTTCATCAAAGCCTGTGATGTATATCTGCAATGTAGATGAAGCAGCTATCGCTGACGGAAATGATTATTCTCGTTCTTTCCAAATTTATGCAGAAAGCCAAGGTGCCAGTTGTGTTACTACTTCCGCGCGGTTAGAAGCTGAAATAGGATTAATTGAAGAACTCGATGAAAGAGACAAGTTTTTGATGGCTTTAGGCTTGGGAGAGTCAGGGCTCAGTCGCGTCATCAAAGCCGGTTATGCTTTACTTGAACTCATTACCTTTTTTACCGCTGGACCAAAAGAGGCCCGAGCGTGGACAATAAGGAGTGGTTCCCGTGCAGTGGAGGCTGCAGGCAGAATACATAGTGACTTTGCAAGGGGTTTTATTCGAGCTGAGACAATTTCGTTTGAAGACTACCTATCACTTGGTGGAGAGTCACCGTGTCGGGATCAGGGGAGATTGCGACAGGAAGGAAGAGATTACGTGGTTGAGGACGGAGACATAATCCTATTCAGATTTAATGTATGAGTTCTTTTTCCTTTACCTGAGGAGTTGTTCAGGCTGCCACCAAGCTTTGACCCGTGAATTATACCACAGCACCATGGCAGTGTTTGTATTTCTTCCCTGAATCGCAGGGGCAAGGAGAATTGCGACCAACTTTACCCCAAGTGGTGGGGTCAATCGGGTTACGGGAACTTGGGTTTATTTTTGGGTTCGGTTTGCTGCTAATGGCCGTTGTACCTGATTGAGCAGGCCCGGTTCTACTAATTGCTGCGGTCGACGGGTCAGGCTGAAACTCCACGTGGGACAGCAGCGCCGTTACAGTCTCCCGAAACCGACTTAGCATCGATTGGAACAAGTTGAAGGCTTCCGTCTTATATTCATTGAGAGGGTCACGCTGGGCGTAGGCACGCAGCCCGATCCCTTGCCGCAAATGGTCAAGTTGTAGTAAATGGTCTTTCCATTGTTGATCAAGTACTTGTAAAACCAAGCTTTTTTCTGCTGCGCGCATCAATTCCGGTCCGTGCCGAGCAACTTTTTCAGCCATCTTCCGATTTACCGCATCACCGACACGGACTTGAATTTCCGCCTCAGCCATGCCGTCCTCTTTGGCCCAGTCGTCTATTGGCAACTCGAGAGCAAACAAGCGCTTGCACTCATTTGCTAATGCTTCAGTTTCCCACTGCTCGGCGTAGGCTTTTTCCGGAATATAACGTGCGACAAGTTCTTCTATCACCTCATTTCGCATGTCAGTGACGACATCGGAAACATCATTGCTATCCATGATCTCCAGGCGTTCCTGGTAAATTACCTTGCGTTGGTCATTCATCACGTCGTCAAATCGAAGCAAGTTTTTTCGAATATCAAAGTTCCGGGCCTCAACTTTTTGTTGTGCCTTCTCCAGCGCTTTATTTATCCATGGATGAAAGATCGCTTCACCTTCTTTTAACCCAAGTTTCGTCAGCATAGTGTCCATACGCTCTGAGCCAAAGATTCGCATCAGATCATCTTCAAGGGAGAGAAAGAATTTCGATGCTCCAGGATCTCCTTGCCGACCGGAACGACCACGTAGTTGATTATCAATGCGTCGGCTTTCGTGCCGTTCTGTGCCAATAACGTATAAGCCACCAGCGCTCAAAACATTTTCGCGGGATGCATCAATCTCCGATTGAATTCGCTCAGCGANCTCTGCCTTTGTTNCNTCTTCATCAATCTTGTCGGTTGATTGGAAGATTTGTATTTCAGCATTGCCACCAAGTTGAATATCAGTTCCTCTGCCNGCCATGTTTGTTGCTATAGTGACNGCTGCCNAAGCTCCTGCCTGAGAAATGATAATGGCTTCCTTCTCATGGTACCGTGCATTGAGGACGTTATGTTTTATGTTTGCCTGTTTTAATCGTTTGGAGAGGTCTTCNGATTTTTCTATGCTTGTGGTGCCTACAAGTACTGGTTGGCCTTTGTCATAGCACCCTCTNATTTCTTCTATAACAGCTGCCCATTTTTCTTCCGTGGTTCTATAAATTTCATCATCATTATCAAGTCGCACCATAGTGAGGTGCGTGGGAATTTCTAGGACATCCAAGTGATATATCTCGCTGAACTCTGGAGCCTCTGTCGCTGCCGTGCCAGTCATTCCAGCTAATTTTGGATACATGCGGAAATAGTTCTGAAACGTGATTGACGCTAATGTCTGATTTTCGTTTTGAATNTCCACATGTTCCTTTGCCTCAAGTGCTTGATGNAANCCATCGGAGTAACGCCGCCCCTCCATCATTCTCCCAGTAAATTCATCTATGATGACGACTTTGTTGTCTGTCACTATATAGTCGGTGTCACGTGTAAAAAGCTTATGTGCGCGTAGTGCCTGGTTGACATGATGAACGATGCTCACGTTATCTATGTCGTAAAGATCTGCTGTTTTTATCAAATCTTTTTCATGCAGAATTTGCTCTAATTTNTCNGTACCTCTCTCTGTTAGGGTNACTGCGCGCGTTTTCTCATCTTTTTCATAGTCGTCGGATTCAAGTTCCGGAACTANTCTGTCGATAGANGTGTATAGCTCCGAGTTATCCTCGGTCGGTCCTGAAATAATAAGCGGGGTTCGCGCTTCATCCACTAAGATACTATCGACTTCATCGACTATCGCGAAGTTAAAGGGTCGTTGAACCATACTATCTAACGTAAANTTCATGTTGTCGCGCAGATAGTCGAATCCGAACTCATTATTGGTCCCGTATGTTACATCCGCGGAATACGCTAGCCTGCGTTCGTCATCGTTCAGGCCATTCACGATGCAGCCAACCTTCAAGCCAAGGAAGTNATATACCTGCNCCATCCAAGATGCGTCTCGTNGTGCCAAATAATCGTTGACCGTGACTACGTGTACGCCTTTGCCAGTGAGAGCATTGAGATAAACTGGAAGTGTGGCAACTAGGGTCTTGCCTTCCCCCGTCTTCATTTCAGCTATAGTGCCGTTATGCAGCACCATGCCGCCAATCAGTTGTACNTCAAAATGCCGTTGGCCTAGCGCCCGTTTTGCAGCTTCTCGGACCGTCGCAAAGGCTTCTACCAGAAGAACAGATAGCGTCTCACCGCTGTCCGCTCTTGAGCGGAGCCACTCAGTCCGTGAGCGCAACTCTTCATTGGTCAGGTTCTCGAGACNGGGTTCGAGCTTATTAATCGAAGTCACAGTTTGTCTATATGACTTTATCAAGCGGTCGTTGGCAGAGCCAAAAGCGCGCCGCGCCAAGGCAGAAATCATCTTTCTCTCTCCGTCCGGCGCGTTTCCGTAACCGGTGTCAGGTAGNAGACTTCACATAAGCGCCTGTCGCTTCCGTGTCAACGGATGAACCCGCTCGTTCGCTTGTACAATGAGTGGTGGTGTGCCAGATTGGTAGGGTCATCGTACTTTGGCGGTATAGCCATATTCTTTTAGAGTTTGCTACTATGGCTAAAATTCAGTCTACAACTAGTCGGTTTCCGTTCCTACCCCNCATTTCGGGCGTACGGATAGGNGCAGTGAATGCCGGCATACGATATAGTGGCCGAAAGGATTTGATGCTTGCCGTCTTTGCTCGACCTACTTCCGTGGCGGGAGTATTTACACGTTCTTCGACGCCTTCNGGACCGGTACAGTGGGATCGTTCAATCCTAANTCATGGNAAGGCCCGAGCGNTAGTTGTTAACTCAGGTAATGCAAATGCCTGGACCGGAGATGCTGGAATAGAGACTGTAAAACAAACGGTACGTTCTACCGCGGCCATTGTCGGTTGCTCTCCGGGACAGGTTTACGTGTCTTCAACAGGTGTAATTGGAGAGGCGCTGCCCACCCATAAAATTATTAAGGCATTGCCTAAACTTTATAATCGGCTGGCAGAGAAAAACTGGGTCGAGTCGGCTCGAGCGATCATGACGACAGATACATTCCCAAAGGGGGCGACGCGCACAATTACTGTTAGTGGGCGCACAATAACAATAAACGGCCTTGCTAAGGGTTCAGGTATGATTNCTCCAAACATGGGTACGATGCTGGCTTATATTTTTACGGACGCACAGGTTCCCGCAAAACTTTTGCAGCGTATGCTGGTTGCATCCAATAAAAAAAGTTTTAACTCCATAACGGTTGATGGTGATATCTCGACCAGTGATACGGTGTTGGCGTTTGCCACCGGTGCCGTTCCGATTGGTCGTCACCTGAACTCCATCCGCAGCCCTTGTTTTACTGAATTTAGGGAGGCTCTCGACTCTCTGATGACAGACCTAGCGCAACAAATAGTGAGAGATGGGGAGGGGGCGAGCAAGTTCATTACTATTTCAGTCGTTGGGGCGGCCTCTCCGGCAGCCGCGCGGAGCATCGCGTTCTCCGTTGCTAACTCCCCTCTGGTTAAGACGGCGGTAGCCGGCTCGGATCCTAATTGGGGAAGAATTGTGATGGCGATTGGCAAGGCCGGTGAACGGATCAATATTGGGAAGCTTAAAATCGCGATCGGTCCCTTTCCTATAACTGAAAACGGTAGTGTCCGGCCTGATTATGATGAGGAGCCGGTCGCAATGTACATGAGACAGACTGATGTTGAAGTTTTTATAGACGCGGGGGTCGGAAATGGGCGGGCTACAGTGTGGACCTGTGACTTAACTCACGATTACATTACGATAAATGCAGATTACAGAAGTTGAAATTGATTAATGGAGTTTGCCCCGGTTACAACCAAAAGACTCCAATTGCGTTGTATTACAGACAGAGATTCCGGGATGCTCCGAGCTTTAATATCCTCACCTGGTATTTCTTTTGGGCCAATAGCCGCCTCTTTTCCACCTCAACAGCTCCCGGTATCTGAATGGATCAAAACGTGTGATCTAAAAATGGCGGCTGGAAACAGCTTCCTATTCGGCTGTTGGCTGTGTGCTGAACCCCTGCTCATAGGTTTGATATGCCTAGAGGCTGAGGGGTCAGGTGGTGAATTAAAGTGTTTTTTTGCGGATGCGTACCGCGGACAAGGGTATGAAGTAGAGGCGTTGTGTCGAATCAGAGATCTGGCATTTGATAGTTTGTATTTGGCTCGGGTTTTTGTAGTTGCTGAAGATAGTGCTTGGAGTGATTCCGAAATTTTGGAGCACGTTGGACTACATGATGACTGTCGTGAGCCTCGGAGTGTATCTGCAGTCGAGAGTGTTAAAACACGCACCTTTCACTTAGAGNGAGCAAATATGGTCAGAGATGAAGCCCTACCCTGGCTACCCTTGGTTTTTGTTGGGGCGGTAGCGTTGATTGATCAATATAATCGTGTTTTGCTTGGAAAGCGCAGAGCGAACGCAGCAATGGGGGGTTTGTGGGAGTTTCCAGGTGGAAAACTTGAGCCGGGAGAATCCCTGATGGGGTCTGCGATACGCGAAATCAATGAGGAGTTAGGTGTTACTGTTGTCCCGAGTGCACTAACCCCGTTCAGAATGGTATCGCACCTTTATTCCGACTTTCATATTTTCATTTCTTTATTTCTCTGTCGTGATTGGTTGGGTTCTTGTAATGCGATTCACCATCAGGCTATTAAATGGGTTTCCGCAGGGGAACTTTCTCGAGTTCCGGTACCGCAGGCGGATATAGCCTTACTTCGTGAGCTAAGTTCATTACTCATTTTGACGAAAAGAACGCCCAACACCGCGATCAATGGCCCCACTCGTATCTAAGGCCTCGGCAAGGCTGACAGAGGCAGTCCCCGGGGCAAGTGGCAGGGGTTGCCCCTTATGACTTTTCCATGCAGCCAAATAAATAATATCAAATTGTGCAGTGATAGGGCTATCCCGGGTGGGTGTGTCTTTAGAGTAGTGTCTTTGCGCTCCGCGAAGCACACTCGATTTCGTGAAGTGATGGGGGCGGGCATGGGCGGCGTTGCTTTCACCCATGCCTCGTAGCTCCGACATTAGGGCTAACGCGTTGGGATATGTGACTTTTACTCGATCGATATCAACAACAGGAAGTTTTAAATCAGCACGTAGTAGTAGGTCTCCAAGGTCGNGTAAATTAACAAATTGCGATACCCTTGGGTAAACGCGGCTACTGATTTCAGCTTCGGCGGAAAATAAACTGCGGCGCAATTCAGCTAATGTGTTGCCTCCAAACATGGCGGCGAGGAAAAGTCCGTCTGGCTTAAGACATCTGGCTATCTGACTTATAGCACCAGGTAGGTCGTTTACCCAGTGAAGTGTTAGGGCGCTTGTTATGAGGTCAAAACAACTATCTTTGAACGGCAAAACTTCTTCATCGGCAACCAAACTGGGTGTGGGTGATAAGCTGACCATAGAATATGATAAGTCCGAATAGACGATCTTTCTGACGTTGTTGTGTCTATCTACCATTCGTCCTAGTTCGCCCCGATGGCAGCCGAGGTCCAATGCTAGATCAAACTGTTTTCTTACGTTGCCTAGTCTGTCCGAAAGTCGTTCACTAATTTCACAAAAAAGGAAATTATGATCATCCATTGTTTTTGCTGCACGGTCGCGATGCTGGCGTACAGCAATCCGGTCAAATATATTTGTTTTGGCGTGTTCCATTTATAGGTCGGAGACCGTATCGGGGAAGGAGTAGAATACTATTCCAACCGTAGGTGATCGATCTCCTGCTGGTTTCAGTGTGTGNAGCATCAAATCTGTAACATAAGAGATCCAAATTTCCTTTAGCGAAATTTAAAACTAGTAGGACGCTGCCTTTNGGATAAGTAGACCTTCAAAAATCACTGGTTGTTACCATAAATTGTCCCGTTGAGCTGTTATTAAAGTCATATAATGGTATGTTACCACAGTGAAGATGGCATAGTCGGGCAAAGGGGCGGGACTAATTTGCATGCAGAAGGTAATGATATATCTCACAGGTTTGTGTCCATTTTGCTGGCGGGCAAAGCGTTTGCTCGATATTAAGGGTGTGGATTATGAAGAGATCGATATTATGGCTGATCCTGAACGTCGGTCGGAAATGGTTCGCCGTGCTGGTGGTTTAACCAGCGTTCCCCAGGTATTTATTGGCGATATGCATGTTGGTGGTTCAGACGAGCTACTAGCACTTGACCAGTCCGGTACGCTCGATTCCATATTGATAGAAAGACAATGACCCTGTGCGTGTTGCCTGCTTGCAAGTAACCAGCGGTCCAGATATGGGCAAGAATATTGAGGTTGGGTGCAAATCTCTTCGAGCTGCACAGGATCAGGGGGCAGAATTGGCTCTTATGCCGGAGAACGTTGGGTTTCTTGGTCCCGGCAAAGAGATGTTGCAGCAGGCTACGGTAGAGCCTTCACACCCTGCCCTTTCTGCTTTCTGCGAAATGTCCGCCAAAACCGGTATGTGGACCCTAATCGGGTCGCTCGCGGTATTGGACGCTTCGGGGTCACTGGTTAACCGGTCATTTCTAGTAAATGGAACAGGTTCTATTGTAGCTCGGTATGACAAAATCCATATGTTTGACGTGGATCTACCCGGTGGGGAACAGTACCGTGAATCAGATCGCTACAAACCAGGGGCGGCCGCGTGTTTAGCTTCAACACCGTGGGCGACTATTGGCTTGACAGTGTGTTATGATATTCGGTTTCCCCACCTCTACCGCCGACTTGCACAACGGGGTGCTCAAGTTTTTACGGTGCCGTCCGCATTTACCCGCCCAACGGGAGTCGCTCATTGGCACGTGTTATTGCGTGCACGTGCTATAGAGAACGGTTGTTATGTTCTCGCTCCCGCGCAATGTGGTATTCATTATGGGAAACGTGCAACTTATGGTCACTCCTTGATTGTGGATCCCTGGGGTGAAATTATGGAGGATGCTGGGCAGGATCCGGGCCTAATAGTGGCTGAACTAGATCTAACCAAGGTGATTTCTGCACGAAACTCTTTGCCGAGCCTCCATCACGACCGTTCTTTCGCAATGTAGAGTGCAGCCTATGTATGGTATGTGCGTGATGAATATCCGGCACGTAGTGCAGGTTACGTCATGGTTCTAAATAGCCGCAGATCCGTTGTATGGCTGCTAGTTTTGGCCGACTAACAGTCACATCTTCATACGCAACTACCCTCAAGTGACCCCTTACTAACTCCAGGAGTTCCCCTGGTTCTAACAGAAATTTCGGATTACTAGGGCGGCCATATTTTTCATTGCCTTTTGCAAACGTTTCATAAATTAGGAGGCCAGGACGTGCTACACTTGCCACTATCTGATTTAATATCGGTCGATAAAGATAGTTCGTTACTACGACTGTTCCAAAATACCTTGTCGGTAGCGGCCAAGGTGTATCGGTTTCTAAATCCAATTCCACTTTGGACAGTAGCTCATGGTGTATATCGGTTATACTGTTTAGATTTCGGTCAACAGCGGAGACCGGATGGCCTTTAGCTAGAAAAAATTTTGTATGGCGGCCAGTTCCACAAGCTAAATCTAGAACCGGACTGTATTTTGGGGAAAGCTCAGAAAACCGCACAACCCAGGGTGAAGGTGGAAGAAAATCATCGGTTGCCATGTCTAAGCCCTCCATTTAATGGCTGCTCGGGACCGGTTGGAAGAATACTTTGCAGTTGTTGCAAAGAGTCAAATGAAATATCCGTTTTATAGCACGTGCAGTAAGGACTTGAATTTGCGTACGATAAGATGTCATGTAATGGTTATGTATAGGTGTGACTTGCAGATTCAGGATCCTAACGGACGTTAGACTATGATTGTTTTTGACCTTAAATGCGCCAAAGATCACGTTTTTGAAGCTTGGTTTAGAGATAATGCTACTTTTGAAAAGCAGCGGCGAGCAAAAGATATCTCATGCCCAGTATGCGGCGAAAATAAGATCAAGAAAGCGCCGATGGCCCCTAATATCGCAGTTGGTGCAACTGAGAAAAATGGGACTGCAGGCAAGGCTACTAAAGATACGGCCATGGCTGAAAAAATGATGTCAACCTGTCGCGCTCTTAGAGACGCTGTCGAAAAGAATAGTGATTACGTGGGGCCTCGTTTTGCGGAAGAAGCGCGCCGCATACATTATGGTGAGGCGGACAAACGAAGTATTTACGGGGAAGCGAGCGACCGTGATGCGCGCGAATTGCATGAAGAGGGAGTGTCTATTACGGCTATACCCTGGATTTCTCGGACCGACAGCTGACTTCGTTCTTAGGGCCTTCCATACTCTAGCCCTGTAGCCAGGAGGATGCTGTGAGCCAAGATTTTGGACATGCCCTTCTCAATGAGTGGTTATTTCAAAAGGATTTGACGTTTTTGAATCATGGTGCGTACGGTGCAGTGCCACGGCCTGTTCTGTCTGCACAACATAGTTGGCGGGAAGAACTAGAGCGCCAACCGGTAAACTTTATCAACAACCGCCTTGAAGCAATGTTGCATGATGCAGCCAAAGATCTTGCAACATTTGTGGGGGCATCTCCGGATGCGCTGGTGTTTGTTTCTAATAGTACAGAAGGGGCAAACGCCGCTATAAAGTCCGTCGAGATCGGTCCAGGCGACGTAGTCGTGACTACTGACCAAGCATATCAGGGCGTAGTGAATGCCCTGTTGAAGCTATGTCGGTCCACTGGCGCTCGCCTAAATATTGCCAAATTACCTTGGCCCGCTTTTTCAGCGGATCAGATAGTTGATGTAGTTGAGGCAACACTTGGGCCACGTGTGCGGCTAGTAGTGCTAGACCATGTAAGCTCAAAGGGAGCGATCTTGATGCCGATCGAACGTTTAGTAGGTTGCTGTCGAAAAATAGGAATACCGGTTTTGGTAGATGGGGCTCACGCTCTAGGCATGACTGCCGTAAATACTGAATCGGTAAAGGCGGACTGGTATGTTGGTAGTTGTCATAAATGGTTCTGTGCGCCAAAGGGCTGCGCCTTTCTCGCCGTGTCTGAAGAGCAAAAGCTGAAAACGCATCCGACCGTAACTTCAACCGGTTACCAAAAAGGTTTTTGGAAGGAGTTTTCCTGGATAGGGATTCGTGATCCTTCCCCATGGCTGGCGGTCACTGCAGCTCTCAAATTTTGGAAGGACCTTGGGGTTGCGTCTGCCCGTAGTTACATGAACAAACTTGCAGACTGGGCGGGTGACGAGTTGGTAAACAAGTGGGGCACAGAACGTGTTGCTTCTACTTGCCTTACCGGTGCAATGGTGACGGTGCGCGTCCCACAATCTTCGAGGTGCGATCCTTTTACCGCCGAAAATTTCCACGACCACTTGTTACGTTGCCATCGAATAGAAGTGCCTGTATTCACTCATGATGGGGAGTTATGGGTACGAGTTTCAACCCACGTCTACAACAGCGAAGTTGACATCGAGTTGTTAGCTAGCGCAATCAATTAACGATGTTCGCCGGCTTTTGGCTTGTAAGCATGCACCATATAATTGACGCTTAAATCAGTTGTTAGTGCCCATCGGCCCGAGGACAATCTGTACCGGACGCCTGTGACGTCGATGGTATCCANTCCGTTTGTGAGTAAACTTTGTGTCAGAAGAGAAGGATGCGTGAATTTGTTCCAGTCGTGAGTTCCCTTTGGCAACCATTTAAGAATATATTCAGCGCCAACTATCGCCATTCCGAACGCTTTAAAAGTCTGGTTAATAGTCGAAAGAAACATCACACCCTCGGGTTTAACGGATTTGGAGGCTAGGCGAATGAAGGTCAGTTTATCTGTCACATGTTCGAGTACTTCCATAGCTAGGACGATGTCGTATTGTTCTCCGGAAGCCGCTATGTGTTTTAGTGACTCCTCCCTATAATCGATATCGAGGCCCATCCTGCCTGCGTGTGTTCTAGCTACATTTATATTTGAGTTTGATGCATCAATTCCCGTGACCTTGGCCCCTAGTCGTGTCATGGGCTCTGACAATAGTCCGCCTCCGCAACCAATGTCGAGTATGCGCAAACCATCAAATGGGCGGTCTTTGCGATCACCAAACCTTCGGTTTTCCATAACCTTGTCTCGGATATAACCGATTCTTATCGGATTCAGCTTGATCAAAGCAGCCATGGGTCCATCCGTTTCCCACCAATCTTGTGATAAGCGCTCGAAATGGGCCAGTTCGTCAGCATCAATTGTTGAATCTGACGGGTTATTTGGAGAAGACGGCGAATTATCCAATAGATATGCTCCGGTTGCGTGTAGAGCTTGTCCACAGTATCTATAAAGGTTGTTTAATCGCAACTGCAAGATATGCAGGGCTCATTAACGAATGTTACTACAAGTGTATGGTATTATGCGATGGCTCGTGTTGTTCAAAAATTTGGNGGTACCTCACTCGCTAGCACTGAGAAAATTTGTAATGCAGCGCGGCATGTGCAAAGAGCGATAAACCATGGTGATGAAGTGGCAGTTGTTGTTTCTGCTATGGCTGGCACTACAAACAAGCTAGTTTCGTGGACTCGGGAAATATCCGCGCTGCATGACGCAAGAGAATACGACGTCGTCGTCGCGGCCGGGGAGCAGGTGACTGCCGGACTGATGGCGCTCGCGGTACAAGCTCTTGGCATACCCGCACGTTCCTGGCTTAGTTGGCAACTTCCGATCAGGACAAATGATGATCATGGCAAGTCACATNTAGAATCTATAGANACTTCTGAAATTTCTAGTCGCTTGTCCGAAGGGGAGGTGGCCGTTATCTCCGGGTTTCAAGGAGTGAGCAGTAGGGGAAGGTTAACCACATTAGGTAGGGGGGGGTCGGATGCGTCAGCTGTNGCGTTAGCCTCGGCCCTCGATGCAGACCTATGTAATATCTACACTGACGTTGACGGTGTATATACAAGTGACCCACGTATTGTCGCAAAGGCTCGCAAGCTTGACAAAATAGCGTATGAAGAGATGCTAGAAATGGCATCCCTCGGTGCAAAGGTTTTGCAGAGTCGTGCGGCAGAGTTAGCTATGCGGCACAAAGTCGTAGTTCAGGTGTTATCCTCTTTTGATAACGTGCCTGGGACATTGTTGGTTGATGAGGACGCAATCGTGGAGAATACAGTCGTTAGCGGAATTGCGTATAGCAGGGATGAAGCTAAGATTACTTTAACTGGAATACCAGATCGCCCCGGAATTGCGGCTGGCATATTTGGTCCGCTTTCTAAAGCAAGTATTAATGTCGACATGATTGTGCAGAATGCTTCGGACGATGGGTCATCGGCCGATCTGACTTTCACNGTCGGAAAGGCAGATCTTGAACGTGCTCTTGAAACTATTAGGCATGTCCATGAGTTAATNCAGTACCAAGAGCTTTTGTTTGATGCGAATGTGGTGAAGGTGTCGGTAATAGGTGTTGGTATGCGAACGCATGCTGGTGTCGCTTCGAAGATGTTTGAGACGCTTGCGGATAAGGGAATAAATATCCAAGTTATATCGACGTCAGAGATTAAGGTCAGCGTGTTGATCGCAGAGGAATACATTGAGCTTGCTTTGAGGTCGCTACACACGGCATACGGCCTTGATCGGGAGTGAGAGGATGNAGGTCGCGAACTAGATAGGAAAAATGGAAGGAAAAGGTTTATATTGAGTTAATTTAGAACTTGGTGTCTGTCCGTCGGGCGCTGTTGAGAAGTGGATCCCGCTGGACTGGACGAGATCTTGGATCTAGGCGACGGCAGCATATGACGGTCTCAGGNGATTTTGACTTAAATCCTCAATTGGTGGCGGAGGCTGGCTCTTATCGTGGTGTGGGAGCAGACCTTCGTGCGTTGCGTGAGCGTCAAGGGCATGTAATTGAAGAGGTGGCACAATCNTTGAGAATCAGTGCCCGATTTCTTAGGGCAATAGAGGAGGGAGACTTCGGCAGTCTNCCTGGGCCGGCGTATGTGGTCGGTTTTTTGCGCACCTATTCAGANTATTTGGGGACTGATCCGAAAGCCATTGTAGATCAATTTCGGTCTGAAATGTCGGGGTTTGACGCTAAGCCGGACCTGGAATTTCCGAAGCCCCCTGAGGAAACCAGTGTTCCTACCGCACCGATCATAGTTGGGTCTGTATCCGTTGCGGCCTTAGTTTTTGGGATTTGGCTCTTCATGGGCGATGACGAGCGAGTCGGTTTTGATCCTGTTCCGCCGGTTCCTGATGGNTTTGGGGAATCCGAATCTGGTAAGATGGCAGATCAATCCATTAAAACAGGTGGTNCTCTATCAGAAGAAACTGACGTTGTCTCCTCAGTTGATACAGTGATGGATGGAGGAGGTCCTTCNGCAAGTATTGCNACTGAAACNGTGGACGTGGCGGCGCAGGCCGAAATAGCGCCAAGTGCACCCGTGGAATCAACTGAGCTTACAGAGCGAACCGTACTCTACGAAAATGAGGAAGCCCAAAACAGCTCGGAATCAAGTGGACTGGATGGTGATGCGCAAGTGCCTTTGCTTGCAGAAGNGCCTTTAGGGGATGATNACCTCGCCGGCGGTCCAGGATCAGAAAATGCTGAGGCAATTACTGGCAATAGGGCCCCCGCTCCGGCTGAGCCCACCTTGATTCCGACACCGCCACCTCCTCCCACTAGCATCGTAGATCAAAGTAAGCCGCAAGTTTATGGCCTAGAAAATACAGATTCTAGAGTTACATTGATGGCGCGCCAAGATAGCTGGGTGCAGGTGCAAAATGCCGAGAATGAATTATTAATAACCCGAATCTTATACTCCGGCGACAGCTATAAAGTGCCGGACCGGCCTGGCCTTTCGTTGATTACAGGAAATGCAGGGGGTTTGGAAGTTTTGATTGATGGTGAAGCAACAGCACCGCTCGGGCCGGAGGGTGCAGTACGGAGAAATATACCACTTGAACCTGAGGCGTTGCTCTCCCTTTCTCGGCGGGAAACAAGATAGAGCTTGGCTTTTGTGTAATTTATATGGTTTATCGACTTGTTGGATCATTTAACTGATGCGAAGTACTGGCATCTCTTTTGGAACAGTCATCAATGTTTGTACGTCCGTATCAGCAAATCACTCGGCGTAAAAGTCGACAAATAAGAGTTGGCAAAGTTCTGGTTGGTGGAGATTCCCCAATTTCTGTTCAATCCATGACAAACACGCCTACCGACAATATTGAAGCTACGATAGAGCAGGTTAGGGAACTGCAAGTTGCTGGTGCGGACATCGTGCGAATTTCGTGCCCCGATGAGAATGCTACGGCTGCACTTCGGCAGATCGTGTTGGCAGCTGAGGTGCCGATTGTAGCCGATATTCACTTTCACTATAAACGGGCGATAGAGGCGGCAACGGCTGGCGCCCACTGCCTCCGTATCAACCCCGGGAACATAGGGTCTGGGAGCAGGGTGCGTGATGTTGTGCGCGCGGCAAAGGACAATGGATGTTCAATGAGGATTGGTGTAAACGCTGGTTCCCTTGAACGCCATTTATTGGAAAAATACGGAGAGCCTTGTCCAGAGGCGTTGGTTGAAAGCGCNCTGATTCACGCGCGAATTTTGGAGGATCATGATTTCTACGATTTTAAGATTAGCGTGAAAGCATCTGATGTCTTTCTTGCGGTTGCTGCATATCAGGCGCTGGCTGATTCCTGCGACTATCCTCTACATATCGGGATTACGGAGGCTGGAGGATTGTTAACCGGAACAGTAAAATCTTCGATTGGGCTCGGCATGTTATTGCGGTCTGGTATCGGGGACACGGTCCGAGTTTCGTTATCGGCCGATCCAGTTGAGGAGGTAAGGGTGGGGTTTGAACTTTTGAAAGCCCTTAACTTACGACACCGAGGCGTGAATATTATTTCTTGTCCCTCGTGTGCCCGACAACAATTCCCTGTAATTGAGACTATTCAAATTTTGGAAAAGCGTCTAGCGCATATAGAAACTCCGATGACACTTTCCGTGATNGGATGTGTGGTCAATGGTCCCGGGGAGGCTAGGCAGACCGATATAGGGCTCACTGGGGGCGGTAGAGGAAACCATCAAGTCTATTTGGGTGGAGTGACGGATCATATAATTAAGGATGAGTCGCTGGTAGAAGACTTGGTTCAAATGGTGGAGCAAAAGGCTCTGGAAATTGCTGCCAACCAAGTTGACGAATAGCGTAGTGTGTACGCACCTCTCCCATTCTGTGTGGTGCTATTGTACTTTGGAACCATAAGTGAGTTTGTTGTTTATTTCGGCGACCGCATCTGATGAACTTTGATCAACGACTAAAAAAAATAATTTCGCGACATAACGAAATTAACAACCAGTTAATTGATCCTGAAATCTCNTCTGATGACCGTGTTAGGTTGTCGAAGGAATATGCGGAACTGTCTCCAATCATTGAGGTTGCCAGTGCGTTGGAGAGGATGCGTGGAGAAATGTCTGATTTATCATCAATAATGGTAGATTCTGATACAGATCAGGAATTTCGGGAACTAGCAGAAACCGAGTTCCTTCAACTAAAACGTGATGAGCCAANTCTGCAACAGCGAGTGCAGTCGCTGCTTCTGCCACGTGATAGAGATGACGAAAAAAATGTGATTATTGAGGTTCGCGCTGGTACCGGGGGTGAGGAGGCAGCCCTTTTTGCTTCAGACCTGTTCCGTATGTATCAGAGGTACGCAGAATTACACTCATGGCGATTTGAAGTTCTGCATTTTTCGGAAACAGGGTTGGGAGGCTTCAAGGAGGCTTCGGCGTCAATTAACGGACGGGGGGTGTTTGCGCGGCTTAAATTCGAATCCGGTGTCCACAGGGTTCAGCGTGTACCAAAAACTGAGGCTTCCGGGAGGGTGCATACGTCGGCAGCGACGGTCGCCGTGCTCCCTGAAGCGGAAGAGGTAGACATCGAAATTGACGATAAAGATCTTAGGATAGATGTATTTAGGGCAAGCGGTCCGGGCGGCCAATCCGTAAATACTACTGATAGTGCGGTTCGTATTACTCATATACCGACTGGTGTTGTTGTTTCTCAGCAGGATGAAAAATCGCAACATAAGAACAAAGCGAAAGCGATGCGGATAATGCGTGCCCGTTTATATGAGCAAAAACGTGCTGCTCAGGCGGAAGAAAGGGCTGCCACTCGGCGTTCACAGGTTGGAAGTGGGGATCGTTCCGAAAGAGTTCGAACCTACAACTTCCCCCAGGGCAGAATCACTGACCACAGGATAAATAGTAGCGAATTTGACATGGATAAAATGTTGCGAGGAGAATTACTTGATCCTTTCATTGATGAGCTATTGGCTAACGATCAGGCTAATAAACTTGCGGAACTCTATTGAACAAAACAAAACTTGTGGCAAAGTTGATGTCGTTCTCCAAATTATCAGAGTTAATTGATCGAGTAAGCGTTTCGTTAACAAAACTTGATCTGGAAAACCCACGGCAGGAAGCTCGTTTACTGGTTGGTGGTGGACTGGGCCTCACTCCGAATCAGACATTACAAAACCAGAAGCGCGAGATAACGGCGGAAGAAAGCACTCGGATTTCCCGACTCATTAAAAGGCGTGTGCAGCGAGAACCGATGGCACATATTTTTGGAGTCCGAGAGTTTTGGAGTTTAGAATTTGAAGTGGGGCCAGAGTGTTTGATCCCAAGGCCAGATAGCGAGTGTTTAGTGGAAGCGGCTCTCGAATTTTTACCGACTGATGAGTCACGAGTTGATGTTCTGGATTTGGGCACGGGTAGTGGTTGCTTATTGTTATCGACTTTAAATGANCGCGTTAATGCTACAGGTATCGGCCTGGATATAAGTTATGAGGCTGCTGCGCTTGCAAGACGGAACGCCTACCGATTCAACTTGCACGATCGCTCTCACTTTGTNGTAGGNAACTGGGGAGCGGCCGTAAAGCNGTCCTTTGACCTTATATATTGTAATCCNCCNTATATCAGGACATGTGATATTGCTGGCTTGATGCCCGAGGTGTCGGTTTACGAACCTCATCTTGCGCTTGATGGTGGCGATGATGGTCTCTCCAGATATCGTGAAATTGCGCCTGAATTGACACGTCTTCTTGCTCCAAATGGGAAAGTTTGCGTTGAGGTAGGTCTGGGTCAGAGTGGCCCCGTCAAAAGATTGTTTGGTCAATGCGGACTGAATTTGTGGGCGGAACGGAGGGATTTGGGAGGCATTCCGAGATGTCTAGTATTTGCATTTAGAAACGTCACGCGGAATGGTTCTAAGAAAAGGCTTGGAAAGGTGGTAAGTAGCCGCTAACTTGTTCACTGACATAGCGTCAATCGGTGGCAAAATAGAGTTTTTAGCTATCGAGCTTCCCTAGCAGGATTTTCCCAAAAAGGGATGGTGTAGTCGCGGCGGCGGCTTACCACTGGCGTGGCGCAAAGAAATACTAAATTATTGTGTGATGAGGTGATGAAACAAAATCACAGTATAAAGCGACATCGTGGTCGTTCGAATGGTCGTCGGGGATCCTACGGTTCAAGCCATTCCATAGAGAGCAACGGTCCCGATGTAAAAATTCGTGGCAATGCAACACAATTGTTCGAAAAATATCAGTCTCTTGCGCGTGACGCAGTATCCTTGGGCGACCCCATCTCGGCCGAGAATTACCTGCAGCATGGAGAACATTATTTTCGAGTCATGGCTGTGCAGGCTGCGGAAAGTCCCAACGGCGGGCGGGCGCGCGCGAGCAGCAATCGAGATCGGGACAGTCATTCAAATGGCGCTCCGCCCGCTCCCTCTGCCTCAAGTTCAACGGGCACCTCAGGTGTCGATGGCAACGGTGATGATAGTTCTGATGGGACAGTGGTAGAGTGAATGTAATGAGGTTCATGTTCTAAGTCCCCACTGGGGTCTAATGCCTCCCTAGCGATAGGCCATAGCTTGTATCGCAGCAGTCAGAGACTGGAATACCAAAAGATTTAAACTTCGAGACGCGATGTCCATCAGCACGAAGGCCCATAGGCATGTCCTGGAACGATGAAAGACTGTCTAATTAGCTCTTGTGTTGCGGATTTACTACACCCATATCCATAATGGAACTACCGGGCACTTTTGAGCCGTGGTTAAGGATGTGAGGGTTTCATGGAATTGGCAAAATACACAGATCGGGCGCGCGTCCTGATCCAATCCGCTCAGGGCTGTGCCTTGGCCGCACAACACCAGCAGCTTACACCTGAGCATATTTTAAATGAGTTACTACAGAATGAGATGGACCCAATAGCAACTTTGCTATGTGATTCGGGTGGGAACTATCATTCCCTTAAGCAGTCGGTAAATCGTGCTGTTTCTGGTTTACCTAAAGTACGTGGTGGAACCCAGGGAAGAGTCTATTTGACTGCGTCAACTGAACGGTTGTTAGAAAAAGCATATCTATTAGCAATTGAACTTGGGGATGAATTTGTTTCCGTCGAAATAATTTTGCTTGCTTTAGTGTTGGATGCAGACAATGAGGCTAGCCGTCTCCTCAAGACGGCAGGTGTTGATGTTTTGCTCCTAGAGGCCGCCATAAAGAAGATGCGGAAGGGTAGGATGGTAAATTCATCTTCCGCCGATGAGAGTTACGACTCGCTCTCACGCTATTCGCGCGATATCACGGCACTTGCACGGCAGGGTAAACTTGACCCCGTTATTGGTAGAGACGAGGAGATACGCCGCACCATTCAGATTTTGTCTCGGAGGACAAAAAACAACCCGGTCTTAATAGGGGAACCGGGTGTGGGAAAGACAGCAATCGTTGAAGGGTTGGCCATGCGAATGGTGAATGGTGATGTTCCGGAGTCTCTGTTGAACAAGCGGTTGTTATCTCTTGATCTTGGTGCACTGCTTGCAGGCGCCAAATTTCGAGGAGACTTTGAGGAACGCCTAAAGGCAGTGTTGGCAGAGGCCACGGACGGAGAGAGCCAATTTGTATTGTTTATTGACGAACTGCATACACTCGTTGGTGCGGGTTCCGCCGAAGGGAGTATGGATGCGTCTAATCTTTTGAAGCCGGCTCTGGCACGCGGAGAATTGCACTGTGTCGGTGCTACCACCCTTGATGAATATCGAAAACATATTGAAAAAGATGCGGCGCTTGCAAGGCGATTTCAATCACTCACCGTTACGGAACCAACGATAGACGATACGATTTCGATTTTGCGCGGTCTCAAGGAGAAATATGAATTGCATCACGGGGTTGATATTGGTGATGATGCAATTGTCACGGCAGCTACTTTATCACAACGTTACATCAATCATCGATTTTTGCCAGATAAAGCGATTGATCTAATAGATGAGGCGGCCAGCCGCAAACGTATGGAGATTGATAGTAAGCCGGAAGCCATTGACGAAGTAGAGAGGCGCTTGATGCAGATGAAAATCGAGCATCAGGCTTTACGAAAAGAGGTTGATGCTGTTTCGAAACAGCGGTCAATGGTGCTAGAACGAGATTTGGCAGTTCAAGAGGAGCGAGCAAGGGGACTTAATTCAAGATGGGAAAAAGAAAGAGATAACCGCCGCACTGCACAAACTGTAAAGGAACAACTAGAACTAGTTCGCAACGAGCTTGAAGTTGCGAAACGCAATGGTGATCACGAAAGAGCCGGTGAGATTACCCATAGTATCATCCCAAATTTGTGTTTGCAGTTGAGACAGGTTTTGGAAGTGGGTATCGGAGATGCTGTGATGGTGAGTGAAAAAGTTCTCGCTGACGATATCGCGGGTGTCGTTTCACGTTGGACAGGGGTGCCCGTTGCAAAAATGCTAGAAGCGGAGCGTGAGAAGCTAAGCAATATGGAAGCATGTCTCGGTGAACGGGTGGTTGGGCAGGCTGATGCTGTGAGCGCTGTAGCAAATGCCGTCCGTCGTGCCCGTGCTGGATTGCAGGATCCCCAGCGTCCGATAGGGTCGTTTATGTTCCTGGGCCCTACTGGTGTTGGTAAAACGGAGCTTACAAAGGCCTTGGCTTGGTTTCTTTTTGATGATGAAGCGGCAATGACACGTATCGACATGTCGGAATACATGGAGAGGCATTCTGTAGCTAGGTTGATAGGCGCCCCACCNGGATACGTAGGCTATGAGGAAGGCGGCACCCTTACTGAATCGGTACGACGTCGTCCCTACCAGCTTGTGCTGTTCGACGAAGTCGAAAAAGCTCATCAGGATGTACTGAACTTATTGCTTCAAACACTTGATGATGGACGTCTCACCGATAGTCAGGGCCGGACAGTAGACTTTACCAACTCTTTAGTCGTCATGACCTCCAATTTAGGGACGGAACTTTTGTCCAACCGTATCGAGAATAGTGACTATGATGATACTCGAAGACAGGTTCTGGATGCCGTCCGTTGTGCATTTCGGCCCGAATTCTTAAATAGAATCGACGAGATAGTTATTTTTGACAGGCTCAGTCGAGACGAAATAACTGAAGTCGTGCATATACAGCTTAATCATTTGCAGAAACTGCTTCGGCACAGAAATATCGAACTGANCATNGATGATCTGGCCGTAGGGTGGTTGGCAAATGAGGGGTATGATCCGAGATACGGGGCGCGTCCCCTTAAACGCGTCATTCAACAGCATCTATTGAATCCAATGGCGAATCGACTCCTTGAAGGAACGATTCGAGATGGTGATCGAGTGGTGATAACGAATACCGACGAAGGTCTAGATGTAAATAGTTTGCATCGAGCGGCGGCCTAGTGACTTTTTCCTCGCTCGGAGATCGGGATCAGCAAATGGATATAAGGCCAACATGACGAAAGCATGAGCGGGGATTCAGGACCCTCTTATTTTATTATTTTTTGTCCCGTTTTGTCCCAATCTTCAAGGAAGGCCTTTAGGCCTATATCAGTAAAAGGGTGATTTATCATTTGCCGCAGTACTTTGGGGGGTAGTGTGATAACGTTTGCTCCAAGCTTCGCTGCTTCAACTGCGTGAAGTGGATGCCGTACCGAGGCAACCAAAACTTCTGTCTGGATGGAGTCTGGATACTGACGATAAATTTGTACAATATCCTGGATCAGTTGCATTCCATTCTGGCTAATGTCGTCGAGTCGGCCGATGAAGGGGGAAACGAAACTTGCACCTGCCTTGGCAGCGAGAATTGCCTGAGCTGACGTAAAACACAGTGTAATATTGACTTGGATGCTTTCAGCGCGTAGTGCTCGGCAAGCTCGTAGGCCATCCCATGTAAGTGGTACTTTTACAGTAATGTTCTTAGCAATTCGGGCCAGTTTATGGCCTTCCGCAATCATTGATTCGACATTGGTAGCGGTAACCTCCGCGCTGACGGGACCCTCTACCGCCTCACATATCTCGCCGAGAACATCAAACAACGGACGTCCACTTTTTGCTATAAGGGACGGATTTGTGGTCACTCCGTCTAGGAGCCCTGTAACAGCCAGTTCTCGGATTTCGTCGATATCTGCTGTATCAATGAAGAACTTCATGGTGTGCCCAATGCTCGTTTGCCTATACTTAGTGTCCTTACCTAAAAAGAGACCTTAACGCATGGCGCTTCCTGTCGCTACCCCACTAGAAAGGGGACCTGAAGCGAACGTATCAGTTTTATTGCCAGTACTGCCTCTTCGGGCATTTGATTATAGTGTTCCTAGTGGCATGGATGTTGCACCGGGTCAATTTGTTCGGGCCCCGTTGGGTTCGCGCTCGGTAGTGGGGGTTGTATGGGGATCAGGTTCGGCGGATATCCCTCAAGATCGGGTAAGGCCGATCATTACGCAGTTGGGGTTACCGCCAATGCCATCGGAGTTGCGGGAGCTAATTGACTGGGTTGCGCGCTACTATGTTGCTCCTCTAGGAGCAGTTCTAAGAATGGCTATGAGCGTTCCTAGCGCCTTTGATCCGCCAAAATCCCGAAAAGCGTATATTGATCAAGGGACTCGGCCTGAGAGATTGACCCCGCAGCGGGCAAGGGTCTTCGAAGTGTTATCTGATGGGAAAGCCCGATTTGCTGGAGATATTGCGGAGGCTGCTCGTGTAACGCTCGGAGTAGTAAGGGGGTTAGTGAATTCGGGCTATTTGGGTGTTTCACCTANCAANTCTATCTCTGAGGANCTCAACTGTAACCCAGACTANGTTCCCCCANTTCTTTCCGAGTTGCAGCGGAGAGCAGCANCNAAACTTTGTGACTCTATAAAGGCAGATCGATTTCTGGTGCAACTACTTGATGGTGTAACCGGTTCCGGCAAGACAGAGGTGTATTTCGAGGCCATAGCCGAGACACTCCGGGTCGGTCGCCAAGCACTGGTACTATTACCCGAAATCGCCCTTAGCGCACAGTGGTTAGCCCATTTTGAGTCTCGCTTTGGGGTCCGTCCTACCGTTTGGCATTCAGAGTTGACTACNGNAANACGACGGGAAAATTGGCGNCGTGTCTCTTCGGGNCAGGCGTCGCTTGTGGTGGGCGCACGATCAGCGCTGTTTTTACCCTTCGCGAGACTCGGTCTCATNGTAGTAGATGAAGAGCACGACNCATCATACAAACAAGAAGATGGAGTGCTTTATAACGCTCGAGACGTNGCAGTGATGCGNGGAAGTTTATCGAAATCACCTGTGGTNTTGGTTTCTGCNACTCCNTCCTTNGAGAGCCATAACAACGCGANTTTGGGGCGTTATCGCAGGATTAGCCTTCNCCAGCGCTANGGACNTGCANCGCTTCCGGATATTNAAGTAGTGGACATGCGAATAGCACCGCCTGCTCGAGGCCGTTGGTTGTCTCCAACACTAGAAACNGCTATNCGATCNACTCTCGACCGAGGCGANCAGGCCATGTTGTTTCTCAACAGGCGNGGNTACGCTCCCCTATCGCTTTGTCGAAGTTGTGGGTTTAGGCTGCATTGTTCCAACTGCACCACCTGGCTTGTNGAACACCGATTAGCNGGTNTGATGCGTTGTCACCATTGNGGTTATTCACAANCTTTNCCGGAACANTGTCCTGAATGTAAGGCGGAAGCATCGTTAGTTGCTTGTGGACCTGGTGTNGAGAGAGTCGCAGAGGAACTCGNNCGGATTATGCCAAAGGTTACTCTCAAAGTAATGACCAGTGACACCGTAGCAAGTGTNAAAAATGNAGAAANTCTCGTTAAGGAGATGCTGGAAAATAGGATTGACGTGTTGATTGGGACNCAAATCGTAACCAAAGGCTATCACTTTCCGAATCTTACATTGGTCGGGGTTGTGGACGCCGACTTGGGGCTTTCAGGCGGTGATTTACGTGCGGC